>JBDRIN010000001.1:0-20867 GCA_043815805.1 archaeon
CAAAAGATCCAAGCATTGGAAAGTAAACTTGAAGAAGAAACCAGGACATTCAACGTAAGTGCTAGCTGGCAAGAGAACAGGTTTATCATAGAGAACAATCTTGCTGATCTTGCGGTCAGTGGGTGTGTGAAGGGACGCGGAGCAGAAGCATATTACCCGACAGACAAAGTCTTGTATGCTGAACCTGGTGAAGAAGTGAGCTTTACGGTAAGTGCGATAGAAGACCCTTCGTTTATCGGCTGGAGAGATAAGACTGTGAGAGAGAATCCCTGCGCTTTTTCAAAATGGGAAATCCAAGGCCCTATGCTTGAAGGAGCAGTATACTTTGATGGACATCCAGAAACAAGGGAAGAATTCCAAATACGGCCGATGTATTCAGAGCCGGGAATGCAAAGGGGTGAATTTGGGCCGACAGGTTATATGAAAATTGTCAATGTCAAAGTCCCTGAAGGCATGGATGATTGTACAGCTCCTGTGGTAGTGGAATTATACAGTCCTAAAGATCCAGACGCCCAACCTATGTTGAAATTCCTCAATCCAAACACAGCAATAAACCGAGAAGAGATAAGTGTGGTCGTGGGGAATCCTCAAATTCCTGTCGATCTTTATTCAATGGATCTTGGTTACACAATCTACTCAGCCATCATGGCCCTTGGTGACCATAGCACATATAAGCAGAACCTCAGTTACTCTTTTGCAATCCCTGAGGTTGACTTTCTCAAAACTGGAGTTTCGGAGCGTCCATCTATATCTCCCCCCAATGTCGAACAAGAAATGCCAGCAACATTCCTTGCGGCGATCCAGGACAGCACCGGCCATGTAATTGGATATGCTTGTGTGCCTATACACAACAAAAAATACATAAGTAAGCCCCGAGAAGATACAAGGAATACTTGGCAAAAATTGTGGGACGACCTTAAATCTCCATTCGTACAAGAATATGTTCCTCTAGACATCTATAGTTGGGAGATGCGTCTTCCGGAAAGAGGTTTTTCAGACAGCACTCAAGAAGAATATAAAGCGTTCTTTGAAAGATTACATCAAGAAACCGGACAGGGGGCTGTTGGATTGGTAGAGCTCACGGATGCAGACCATCAAGTGGTAGATGATTAGGTTTTCTTTTCCGGTCTTTTGCTGCAGCAAAGAATAACCTCGCTCATACAAGAAATCTTTCTCTTGTTCGTGGACAGCTGCAAGATAATCTACTTTCTTCTCCAGGTAAGCCTTCTTTACGTTCTCAAATATCTCTCTTGTGTTCTCTAGAAGCTCGAAAGTTTTCACAGATATCTTGGGTTTTTTGTCCAAGAGTTTGTTCATATGATACAGTTCCCTGTATGCATGGATTAGTAATGCTAAGAAAGTCCAGATGAACTCTGACTTCTGCTGCTTGAACTTGCCTTTTGAGATTACGCGCCTGCAGAAGTTATCATATTTCTGTATGCGCTCTGCCATCTCATGATAGTCTTCTTCAGCATCTTTCCCTTTCATCCTGCTCTCTGTCATATCTATGAACATTGATATGTTGAAGAATATCTTCTTCACTAGGACATCAAATTGTTCTGAAGACGGCTCTGTTATGTTTTCGACAGTACAGACATTCTTCCCTCTTTTTATTATCTCAAAGCCTATGAGCCGTGACGTGATGACTTCCCTTAGGATCTTAAATTGTTCTTCTTTGTCAAAGTTGACTAGGATCTTATCATAACCGCTTCTGTACGTATTTGTTATGAGAGTCCTTATAGAAGATTCTGTGAGATTGATGAGATTTATCTCTGTCTCTGATTTGATATTAAGAATCTTTGCAGAGACCATCAGGTTCTTGTTGACGGGTTCTATGTCAACCTCAGAACCTTTGATAAGATTATGCTGCTTTATCCACTTGGAAGGCAGGCTCACCATCAATGTTGCTGCTCCTTGCCTGACTAATTTACGTTTCATTACTGAAAAGTAAAGAATATGTTATATATAAATATTCCGCTTTTGTTTATACTTTTTAGAGAAGTATAAATTTATACAGTTTAAACAGTTTAATAACAAACTTCTAAATACTATCATTACTACTCATAATAAACTACCAACAAGTGGTTTAGGAGGGATAATCATGGTAAAATGTCGGTTTTGTGAATACGACTGGATATCAAGAGTAGAAGCACCCAAAGCATGTCCAAGATGCAAGAACAGGTTGGACTATCCTAGGAAGAATGATTTCTATGTGAGCGAGGACTCTGTTGAAGAAGAGCGGTAAATATTATTATAAAAGGTGATAATCATGGCAGAACAAGCACAAGAAGAAACAAGATTTGACATACCACATTTAGTGCAGGATGTAAGTCCTGGATACATAAACGATCCTGAAGCTTTAGACTTAGCTTTCTACAAGACAGTATTTAAAACAAGAGACAACAACATACTTTTGTCTAGGCTTGGTAATCTAGAGACAGATACAGATGAGATAAGGGAAAGGCAAAAGATTTTTCGAGCAATACTTGAAAATCCTGAAGTTGCAAGACAACTAGCATCTCTTTCTGATCCCCGGGACGTTCCTTCAAGTTACCACAGTCTTGATTATTATCTACGGAACGGAACCTCTTTTTATGACATGTTACGAAACGCAATAGGCTGCCTTGATCAGTTTGAAGAAAGCTGCTCTGAAAGATTGACTACTGTATGTGACAGCCTAGAAGGGATGGTCAGCCTTAAAGAGAAGGAAGAAACACTTATCCCGTTGATAGCTGAAGAAGCCAGACAATGTCACAAATATGTTGGTACGATCGTTTTTGAGTATGATGGAGGAAGATTCGAACCTCTTAAAGTTCAAGCCACAGAAGGCTTCGGCTTCATGAGATATCCTTTCAGCAAAGAAGAAAACGAATTTTACTCTGGCACACCCACATGCATAGCAGATGACATAACTGAACATATAAAAGGGGCGTCAAAAGCATTGAAAAGTTTTTGGGGTGTAAAAACGGTTAGATTGGTTGTTGATTACAGATACGGCCCTCAAGGACTGGAAATAAATGTCGGCATCAACAGAAAAAAAACAGAATTGGAAGAACACGTAGATAAAAGTGTCAGAGACAAGGCAGAAACTGTGCTAGACGCATTCAGAAAACCAAGATATGGAGAAATGATTCCGGATCTTCCAAGTTCAAGCAAAAACCCCTTAGTAAGATACTATGCAAATCTAAAAGAAAAAAGAAAACAAAGGATAAGAAGAAGAGAACTGAAAAAAGAAGCCGAAATGAGAGAAAAATATGTTGAAAACCTTACGTGGAGAAGAAAAGAAGGCATGCTTGCAAGCTTGGAGGTGGCTGCCCAAGAGATGTCTGGCAAAATAGCTAGCGAAAACAGCCAAGAGCATTTCACCAAAGAAGGCATAGAAAGCCTGCTCGGAGCCAAAAAAGAATCGCTCGACGTTTACAGAAACGCAAGAGCTGCATTCGGAAGGTTCCTGACTGAATTCAAAGATTACCTGCAAGTGGCTGAAACTTTCATACGATACAGAGACGCAGGGTTCCCAGTGACATTACCAACCATTGTGTCTGCAGACAGAAGAGAAATTGACATAGAGAATCTTTACCAGATGCGGCTCGTCATGGGAGACTATGATAAAACCGTCGTGCCAAACAATGTGTCTTGCAATGGAAAGCCTACTGTGGTGACCGGACCTAATGCAGGAGGGAAATCTCTATATTTAGAAGCAGTGGATGATGGGCTATTATGGACTCAGCTAGGAGGACCTATCCTGGCAGAAAGCGCAACTGTCAGTCCAAAGGACGCTTTGTTTGTGCATTTCATCAAAGAAGGAGATGCCAAGATGGGTGTTTCGACCTTCCAAAACGCGTTGAGACGTTTCACCGAGATGTTCTCCAAGGTGCCTAAATACAGCAATCCCCATATCATCGCAGACGAAGTTGGTGTAGGTACAGACCCCGAATCTGCATATGGAGTTTCAAGAAGGGTGGCCCGAGGACTAGCTGGAATCTCATCCATAGCTTCTTCCTATTTTGTCACAACCTTTAAGGATGTCGCAGAGATGGCCAGGGATGAATTCGGTGCAAACACGGTGAGATTCAGGGACTTTCACATGGAACCAGGAATAGGAGACGCAGAAGGCATGAAACTCGCTGACCAAGAAGGCTTCACCGACGAATTCATAGATAGAGTCATAGCAGAAGTTATTGGTGGATAACTTTTTTTATTTTTTCCTTTCAAAATGCAAACCTTTAATAACTCCAAAACACCAGATCTTCTCAATGAAGAAGACGTTATTGCTTTTTGTACTCTTATTGCTCTTATGCGTATCGGTGAGTGCTAAGACAGATGTACTTAGGGTGGGAGAGAGCACCTTAAAGGACGGAAAGACTTTTCTCGTCGACAACATAGGCACAAATTCTGTGATCATTAAGATGGGCGGCGTGCAGAAGATCATCGACGAAGGCAAGAGGACAAGATGGGAAGGATATAACATCTATGTTGAAGAGATAAGCACATCAGGCATCACTGATGAGAACAAATACGCAATCATCTCAATCTGCACAGATGAAAAAGAGACTTGCAACAACCTTGATGATGACTGCGACGGCAACATAGACGATGGTGTAGAAAGAGACTGTGGGATAGAACTCGGCGCCTGCAGGAAAGGAACTCAGAAATGCTATGAAGGTGAATGGGGATTGTGCGAGGGCAGCGTTATTGCATCCAAAGAGATATGCAATGGTAAAGATGATGACTGCGACGGAAAGGAAGACGAGAACATAACCTCAAGAAAGTGCGGCCTCACTTTAGGTGCTTGCAGCGAGGGTACTCAGAACTGCAAAGACGGCAGATGGACAGACTGCAAAGGAGCAGTCAATAGGAAACCAGAGATATGCAACAAACTAGACGACGACTGCGACGGCGAGATAGACGAGAACGATGTCTGCAAGCCAGAAACAGAAGAGAAAGATGGTGTCGAGCAATCAAAGGACACTCAAAAAGAATCTGGATGGTCCAAGTTCATAAACTGGCTCAAGAATATATTCTAATCTTTCTTCGACCTTTTCCTAAGCAATTTCTCTATCTCTTCTTTGAAGGTGTCTACGTCTTCAAAGTCTTTATAGACAGAAGCGAATCTGATATAAGCCACTTTATCTAATCTTCTCAGCTTCTTCATAATAATCTCGCCAATCATCTTGCTGGGAATCTCTGTAGTATCTTTGTTTCGTATCTC
Source organism: archaeon (assembly GCA_043815805.1). GTDB lineage: Archaea > Nanobdellota > Nanobdellia > Woesearchaeales > JBDRIN01 > JBDRIN01. The sequence goes on from JBDRIN010000001.1 coordinate 5,213, forward strand.
TGCCTCTATCTCGTTGACTACTTGGTCTATCTGCTCATGAGAGATGGGCCTTTTCTCGCAGGCCTTATACATACCTTTAGAGATCTTGTCCCGGTCAAAAGATTGTCTATTGCCGGATTTTTTTATGACGACAAGATTGAAACTCTCGACTTTCTCGTGCGTAGTGAATCTTTTCCCGCAATGCAAGCATTCCCTTCTTCGCCTAGTAATCTCTTCATTATCTCCGGTCTCTCTCTTATCTATGACCTTGCTTTCCTGATGGTTACAATACGGGCATTTCATTCTAGGTTTCTCACCTCCACTATCTTAAAGTGCGGCTGCATGGCTTTCTGGAAATCAAAGATGTGCTGCCTCTTGAAAGGCCTTTTCTTGTTAAAATCTGGGTCCATACAATCTTTGGGCCTGAACTGCTGCAACACGTATTTTTTTGAGCCTTTCAGCCATTTAGCGATAAACATTAGGGAAGCCTTGTCTATCAAGCCAGGAACCAATGTTGTCCTAAACTCATAATCGACCTTGCCTTTTTTCAAAAACTCTACTGACTTGTTTATCTTATCTTTGTCGATCGGAATATTTGTTGTCTTGTGATATTCTTGAAGAGGAGCTTTTATGTCCATGGCGACGTAATCAACCAATTTGCTGTCTATCATCTGCTTGAGCATAGTCGGGTTGCTTCCATTAGTGTCTAACTTGACGAGAAACCCTAATTGTTTTATTTTGGAGATAAAATCAGGTAATTCTTTGTGTATGGTCGGCTCTCCGCCAGTCATGGTGACAGCGTCAACTAGTCCTTTCCTGCTCTCTAAGAAAGAGAAGATCTTATCCTCTCCTAAGTCACCCAAGGTGTCTTCAACAAGGTCTTTATTGTGGCAGAAGCCGCATCTGAAGTTGCAGCCTGGCAAAAAAATCACTGTGGCCGTCTTGTCAGGGTAGTCTATCAATGAAAGTTTTTGGATTCCTGAAACCTTCATGTTTACCCCTTTAATGCTCCACCACAACTTTCAGAGTTGGGTTAAAGGTCTTCCTGTCAAAAAACTCGGTCCTCTTGCCGTCGTTCCATTGCTGCACAGGCCTTAAATAGCCGACTACTCTGCTGTAGACCTCGCATTGTGTTCTTGTCTTTTTCATTCTTCTTCAACCTCCGCATAGCCGATCTCTTCGTCGCATATAGGGCAGAACTCGTGTTCTCCCTTGATATAACCATGCTGCGGGCACACGCTGAACGTAGGGCATATGGTGAAATATGGGAGATGGAACTTGTTCGCTATCTTCTTCACCAGCGCCTTTGTTGCCTCTTTAGAAGGCATCCTCTCTCCGATAAACCCGTGGAAGACCGTGCCGCCTGTGTATAATCCTTGTATCTCATCCTGAAGCGTCAATGCTTCAAAGATGTCGTCTGTGTAATTCACTGGTAAGTGTGTAGAGTTGGTATAATATGGGAACTTGGTTTTCTTAGCCTGCAGATTCGCTTCGTTAGCCACTTTTATGTCTGGGTAGAGCTCCTTGTCTCTCTTGGCAAAGCGATAAGTGCAGCCTTCTCCAGGCGTGGCTTCAAGATTCCATATCTGCTTAGTCTCTTCCTGATAATCTGCCAGCTTGTCTCTCATGAACTCCATGACTTTTACAGCGAACGTCCTTCCTTCATCGCTCCCTATGTCTTTACCTAAGAAATTGACCATGGACTCGTTCATGCCATTGACGCCTATAGTGGAGAAATGGTTCTTCCACCATGCTTTATGGGCTTTATGCACATCTCTAAGGTAGAACTGAGAGTATGGATAAAGGCCCTTGTCTGTGAAGGTCTCAAGCATCCTTCTCTTGGTTATCAAGCTTTCTTTGCAGAGCTCCATGTTGCGTTCCAGGAGCGCGTAGTATTCCTTCTCGTTCTTTGCCAAGTAACCTATTCTTGCCATGTTTATGGTGGCTACGCCTATGCTTCCTGTCAGAGGGTTGGAGCCGAACAAGCCACCTCCTCTGTGTTTTAACTCACGGTTGTCGATTCTCAAGCGGCAGCACATGCTCCTTACATCATCTGGCTTTAGGTCTGAGTTTATGAAGTTCGAGAAATAAGGGATGCCGTACTTCGCCGTCATCTCCCATATGGGCTCGTAATGTGGATTGCTCCAGTCAAAATCCTTGGTTATGTTATAAGTGGGTATGGGAAACGTGAAGACTCGGCCTTTGGCATCTCCTGCTATCATGACCTCTGCGAAGGCCTTGTTGAAGAGGTCCATCTCTTTCTGGAAGTCTCCGTATTTCTCTTTCTGGAGTTTTCCTCCTATGATAACCTGCTCGTCTTTCATGAAAGCCGGGACTTTTAAGTCCATAGTTATATTTGTGAAGGGCGTCTGGAAGCCGACTCTCGTTGGGACGTTCATGCCAAAGATGAACTCCTGCAGGCATTGCTTGATCTCTTTGTCATTAAGGTTGTCGTATCTTATGAAAGGAGCCATGTAGGTGTCAAAGTTTGAGAAGGCCTGGGCTCCTGCAGACTCTCCCTGCAATGTGTAGAAGAAATTGACTGCCTGGCCAAGTGCTGTCCTTAGATGCTTTGGCGGGCTGCACTCTATCTTGCCCAGCACACCTTTGAAGCCAGTTATCAATAGGTCTCTGATGTCCCAGCCGACGCAATATGGGCCCAAGGTGCATAAATCATGGATATGTATATCTCCGTTCTCATGGGCTTTCTTTATATTCTGGGAATATACACGGGAGAGCCAGTAGCTGGCTATGATCCTTGCTGAGATATAATTGTTCAGACCTTGTAGCGAGAAGTTCATGTTGGAGTTCTCTTTTACACGCCAGTCGTTCTGGGAGATATAGTCCTCTATGACCTCTATGGAATCAAAGAGCTTCCTGACTTCCCTTATCTCTGCGTGGCTCTGTCTGTAAAGTATATATGCCTTTGCTGTGGCGGCGTGGCCGTTCTCTATCAGGACCTTTTCCACAAGATCCTGTATCTCTTCTACGTTGGGGTAGCGGTGCTTGTATTTCTGGTCTAGGATGGCGTGTACTTCCTTGGATAGCTTTTGAGCTGTCTCATAGTCGTTTCCACCTACTGACCTGACTGCCTTGAATATGGCTTCTGTCACTTTGTTTTCATCAAATTTGACAATTCGGCCGTCACGTTTCCTTATTTTTTCCAAGCAAAAACACCTCTACATGCGTTAATTTTTGTCGTCATTCACAAAAAGTACTAAACCCAACATTTTGTGGTTGTTAGCTGAGAAAACCACAACATCTTGTGTAATAAGTATGAAAGTCTTTGTTTATAAAGATTATTGTTTTGGAACATATATACCAAAATATGTGGAAAATAAATTAGAAGGGCTGAAACCTAAAAATACAGGCGCATCTCGTTGCTGTTCTTTTTAAAACCAAACTTTTCATAGAAAGGCATGAGTTTGTCATAGCAATCCAAGATGACCCTGTAGCAACCCCTTTTCTTGGCATATTCTAAAGCTTGCTTTATCACAGCAGAGCCCACGCCAAGACCCTCAAAGCCTTTCCTGGTGCATACATCCTCTATGTGCCCCACGATATAACCGGAATGGGCGAATTTCTGCTCTATGATCACGGACGTGGAGCCGATTATCTTGCCGTCCTCGGTGACGACGACGAACACGTGGATGTCCTGGGAATTCATCTTGTCGAGAAGGGTTTTCAGCTTCTCAGCTGGAAGCTCTCCAATCTCAGTAAGATTAGAAAGGGTCTCTAAAAAATCAGTAGGATCATCTAAATCGTCTTTAGTCAATTCCCTGACAGAATACTTTATCTTCTTTTTCATTCCTCAACGACCTTTATGCATTGAACAGGACACACTTCTGCAGCATCCTGGTTGCATCCTGCTTCTTTGAGAGTTGTCTTCTTAGGGTTGGCCTTGCCGTCGTCGCCCATCTCCCAGTTATCCTCGCATACTGCCGCACAGGAGCCGCAACCGGTGCATTTCTCCTTGTCGTATTTTATCTTGACTGTCATGATATCACCTAACCAACTGGGTCTGGAATGGGTTTATAAAATTTGTGCTTGAATCAGATTATTTATATATGAGTTGTTTGTCCGAGAAGCAATGGGAAAGGACACTTTAGAGAGGAAAACCAGCATACTTCTTGCCATATTTATCGCAGCGTTGATACTTGCTAGTATACTTGGAAGTAAAGTCACTACTGTCTTCGGCATCGTGACTTCTGTCGGCATCTTCGCCTATCCGATCACATTCTTGATGACAGATGTTATTGAAGAGGTGCGGGGGAAGAAGGTAGCGATGCATTTCTTTTACGCAGGCATAATTGCTATCGTTGTTTCATTGATTCTTGTCTGGATTGGCATAGCCATGCCTCCTGCATCTTTCTACGAGCACAACGAAGCTTACAAGACCATATTCAGCAATTCAATTAGAGTCTTGCTCGCCAGCCTGTTCGCGTTCCTGATGGGTCAGTACCATGACATCTGGGCTTTTGAGTTCTGGAAGAAGAAGACCAAAGGCAAAGCTTTGTGGTTAAGGAACAATGCTTCAACTATAGTGTCTCAGTTCATAGATACAACAATCTTCATGTTCATAGCTTTCTTCATGGTGACGCCTGAGTTTACAGTGGCAAGGATCTTCCAGATGATACTGCCTTATTGGGGATTGAAGGTTATATTTGCTTTTGGCGACACTCCGTTTGTATACTGGATTTCTGCTTGGTTGAGAAAGGATTAGGTCTTAGGATAGAAAAAGCTTCTCCGACAGTGAAGATAGAACCTGTTACGACGACTAATCCGTTCTTGCCTGCTTTTAGTTTGGCATACTCCAAAGAATCTGATATGTCTCCAATAACAGAGACTTTCTTATGGACAAAGCCTGCAATCGTGTCTGGCATAGCAGCTCTTGCTATATGCGGCCGCGTGATTATGATCTCTTTTGCCACGTCTTCCAATTCAGAGACTATATGCTCTATGTCTTTGTCTTTCATTATGCCGAGCACTATATAGATATCTTTGCCTGCTTTCTTGATCTTCTTCAGTTCTTTTTCCAATGCTTTCGCAGCGTTGGGGTTATGCGCGCAGTCAAAAAGAATATTTTTCGAGATAAAATCCAACCTTCCAGGCCACTTTACAGCGTTGAGACCTTTGGCGATCGATTCAACGCTGCTCTTGAACCCTTTACTCTTCAAAATCTCAAGTATCTCTAAAGCAAGGGATACGTTTGCGTATTGAAAATCTCCTTTGAGTGCAGAATCTATCTTTCTTCTCTCTGCGAGATAGAGCTTTGCTCCTTTTTGCCCTACAACTTTCTTTATCACCTCTAATCCTTTGCAGTCTTCGGACACCACAACAGGGACCTTCTCTTTTATTATGCCTGCTTTTTCAAAAGCGATCTTGTCGACGGTCTCGCCGAGATGGCAGGTGTGCTCTAGAGAGATGTTGGTTATGGCAGAAACTAAGGGAGTTATTACGTTTGTCGCGTCAAGTCTTCCACCCATGCCGACTTCTATAATCGCAATGTCAACTTTTTCTTTTGTAAAGTAGAGGAAAGCCAACGCAGTGACTATCTCAAAGAACGTGTGATCTTTTATATGTGGTTTTATCTTGGCTAAAATCTCAGAGATATCTTTCTTAGATATTTTCTTTTCATTTATTCGAATCCTTTCTCTGAAATCAACAAGATGAGGACTTGTATAGACTCCTACTTTGTAACCTTCCTGCTCTAAAATCGAAGCTAAGAAAGCGCAGACAGAACCTTTCCCATTCGTGCCGGCAACATGCACAGAGTTAAACTTATCCTGGGGGTTTCCAAGCTTGGCCATGAGCTCAGAAATGTTCTTCAAACCTAGCTTGATGCCGAACCGTTCTCTTCCGTAGATATATTCCAGGTCTTTTTCATAAGACATGTTGAACAACTCTTAGTAGAACACAAATTTGTCACAGAGAGCTTTGACTTCGTTCTTTATCTTTTCCTGCAACGCCTTGTCTTGGTGATTGTTTATGATCTTGGAAATCCATTCGCCGATAGATTTCATCTCTGACTCTTTCATGCCTCGGGTCGTCAAAACTGGAGTACCCAATCTTATTCCAGACGGCCTGAACGGCGTACTTGGATCAAAAGGAATTGTATTGCAGTTGGTTACAATGCCTGCGTTCTCCAATGCTACAGCGACGTCTCTGCCCAGGCCTGGCTTGGCCATAGACTTGGTCTTGGTAAGGTCTATCAAAATCAGATGCGTGTCTGTGCCGCCAGAAACAAGGTTTATTCCATTGTCCATCAGAACATCAGCAAGGGCTTTTGCATTCTTCACAACCTGCGCAGCGTATCTCTTGAAGTCCGGCTTCATAGCCTCTTCAAAAGCCACTGCTTTCGCAGCGATGGTGTGCTCATGCGGCCCTCCCTGCAATCCAGGAAAGACAGCTTTGTCAATCTTGCCGGCCAGATCCTTAGCTTTTTTAGCCTCTTTCTCATCGAGACCTGCAGTCTTCGCCAATCGATCTTCGTTTTTGCAGAGGATCATGGCACTCCTTGGCCCCCGTAAGGTCTTGTGCGTTGTCGTTGTGACAACATCTGTGAAAGGAAATGGAGAAGGATGGGCTCCGCCAGCTATCAGGCCAGCAATATGGGCAATATCTGCCATGCTGTAAGCTCCGACGCTCTTGGCTATGTCATGGAACTCTTTGAAATCAACTGTCCTTGGATAAGCAGTATAACCGCAGACGATCATCTTTGGCTTCTCTTTCTCAGCGAACTTCCTGACATGATCCATGCCGATCAATCCTGTGTCTTTCTCAACGCCGTAATGCACAAAATTATAGAGCTTGCCTGAAAAGTTGACTTTTGAACCATGCGTCAAGTGTCCGCCGTGCATCAAGTCCATTGCCATGACTTTATCGCCTGGCTTCAACAAAGCAAAATAGACTGCCATGTTGGCTGAGCTTCCTGAATGTGGCTGCATGTTTGCATGCTCTGCTCTGAAAAGCTTCTTTGCCCTCTCGATGGCCAGCAGTTCTATCTCATCCACGTATTTGTTTCCCTGATAATATCGTTTCAAGGGATATCCTTCTGCGTATTTGTTAGTAAACACAGAACCGCCTGCTGCCAAAACTGCTTTGCTGCAATAGTTTTCAGAAGGTATCATGTTCAGTTCATTCTTCTGCCTTTTCAACTCGTTCTGGGTAATCTCATAAACTTTTTTGTCTGATTTTAGGTCTTGGTTCATGTTGGCCACGCTGATTTTTTTCTTTCAGTTCTCTCCTCGGATTTTAATCTTCCGAGCTTCTCTTCCTCCACGCTGCACTCCATATATTTGGAAAGAAGAGGATACTTCTTTTTCATTATGCCATAAACCTGGCACACCCTTTTTCTATAAGACTCGTGCGCCAACGGTGTTGTCCGTATCTTTATAAGATGATAGACCTCTCTCAAGTTCATGGTCAATAAATATCTTTTCCTATAGCCTAACGGAACGATGTATTGCGCTTCCCGAGGATATTTCTTTTTTATCTTGTCGTAGACCTTCTTGGCCTTGTCCATGGCTTTCTTGTATTGTTTTTCGACGCCAGCAGCCGTTATGTCTGGAGGGATATCAAAACCTAAATCCGTCGTCAACAAGGGATTGGTCTGGGTGCATATCCTGTGCCGCTGCAAATCCCGGAAAGCTCCATAGTCCATTATGATTTCGAAAGTGAAAAGAGCATGCTCCAGCTCCCTCATAGGATAATCGAACTTGCTCATCTTTTGCAGATATGTGTCAAAGATCTTTTCTTTCTCTTGCTTGGACATTTTCTTCACTTTCTGCATGATCTTGCTGTAGGAATCCTGCTTGTACTTATATACTATAGAGGAGAGTATTATGTCATCCGCATTTTTAGGGCCGACGACGAGCCTCACAGGCTCCTGATTTTCTTTTTCAACAATTATCTTTTTTGACAGTTCCCTCATGTCATGTTCTGTCTCTTCAAAGTATTTATTCTTTTCAGCGTATTTCAACAAAGAAGGCAACACTTTGGAAGCTTCTTTTTTCACTGTTTCTCCTATCTCGTTGACTTCTTTCAACGGATGGGATAAAAGCTTGCTGATGGCGTGCGCCAGCTGTCTTGCATTGACTGTCCAGCCCAGACTTGTCATTGTGCCTGCTGGCAATAGGTATCTTATTGCGTCGAACCTTCTAGAAGCGCAGGCTCTTTTCCAAGCTGCTTCTGACGTTCCTTCTTCTCTTGGCGCAACTTTTTCCACATATTCAAGAACGGGTTCATGCAGTTCCATATATGTCTTGAACAAAGTCGATAAGAGGGTGTTTATCTCATCGATGTGCTCTGATCTCCTGAGTACTTCTGGAACAAAGAAGGATTTCTCGTTGAAAGAAACATAGCGGGTTGATTTCTCGACGTAAGAGCAAAGCCTGTTGTCTTCTAATATTTTGGTGGCGATGATGCTTATGCCCTCCAAACACAGACCGATGACTGCGCCTTCTGCTATGGAGCTGTGGCCGAAGCCAAGGACCCATTTCTCCATGAACTGGATGGCTTTTTCAGTCGCATGCTTTGCTTCTAGGCCTCCTTTGGTCTTCTGTATCTCTTTCCTCAGGTTTTCAAAGTTCTTTGTGTCTTCTTTCAGAAGCTTCAGGAAGCTTTCCCTAAGACCTTCGCTTGATCTGCTATAGCGGGCCTGCATCAATGCCCAGACTTCGGGATGGAAGTTCTTGGTGGCAAAGATAGGCTTGTTCAAGTTGGTGAAGAAGAAATTCAATACTTCCTTATCTTCCTTTGAGTATTTCATAAAAAACCATCCCCCTCACCTCCCAATTCAGGAAACGCTTACTCCTACTTATTCTTTTCGATAACAGCATTGATCTCGTCGATCATCTTGGCTATCTGCTCGTCATCCATGCCATGGCCCTTGCAGCCCTGCTCTATGGTTTCCCAGGCAGCGACATGACAACCTATGCAGTGCATGCCGTGGCCCATCATGATGACTGCTGACGCAGGGTATTTCTGGACAACCTCTCCGATGGTCATGTCTTTATTGACGTGTTGCTTAGTGTCTTTTTTGACAGGTTTCTTGACGGTCTTTTTCTTGGTTGTTTTTTTTGCTGACATAGAAATGTGAATAGGCGGGATATATATAAAGGTTTCCTTCGAGAGAAGGGAACCTTGAGAACTCTAGTGAACTAAGCTTTTCCTTAAGATATAAAAAGGTAAAAAATGAATATTTTTAGACCAGATAGACTATGTCGTGTTCTCTGACGTGGTCTTTGACCTTCATGCCGATGTCGTCGCCTTTCTTGGCTTCTTGTATCTTATCATGCTCTATCTGCATGGAATCGACCTTCTGTGTGAAGTCTGTGGTTGCACCTTTGATATGGATGGTGTCGCCGACCTTGAGCTTGCCAGTCACTTGTATCACTGCCACGCTTATGTGGCCAAAATAGTGCGTTATCTTTCCGACTTCAGTTCCGAACTGCTCTTTCTTCACTGGTTTCGGCACAGCTTTCTTCTTTACAAGCTTTGTCTTCACGACTTTCTTTTTTATAGGCTTCTTGACAACCTTTTTCTTGACTGCTTTCTTTTTGACAGCCTTTTTCTTCACGACTTTTTTCTTCACAGGCTTCTTCTTCACCGTCTTTTTCACAATCTTCTTTTTCACAACCTTTTTCTTTGCAGGCATTTGTTTCACCTCTGAGTTTTACGAGGGGGTGCCGAAAATCTTGATTTTTAAGCACCTTCCCTTAATCATTATCAACTCTCGGAGCTAAAATGAACGAGAGCTGCAGCTTGTTCAAGACTTTGTATTCAATCTTTAAAGGATAGTCTTTGTTGAACTGGATCATCACTTTATCAGCCAGCTTGGCGCCTTGGATCATCTTCTTTAGGTATTCTATTGAGTACTTTGCTTTGATCTTCTCATCTGCGACTATCTTGGTGTTATCATCTGGCTTTATCTCGACGTCTGCCTTGCTGAGTTCACTCGCAGAGCTTATGTTGAATTTCTTGCCGTCCACCATGAAGGAGACTGATTCTCCGATGATGTCCATGTCTTCTATGGCATCTGTAAGGATGGATGAATCTGTTGTGATAGTAGCTCCGAAGCTTAGCGATGGAACCTTCTGCTCTTTCTCTTCGACATCGATTATCGGCAAGTAGAACGTCCTGATGTTGCTGCTCTTTAGTGTGATCTTGAGCTTGTTGTCTGCCAATTCCAAAGTCAGGATATCATTGATCTTTATCCTTCTAAGGACTTGCTTAAGCTCATTAAGATTAATAGCTAAGTTCACTTCTTCCTTGACATTGTACTCAACAAAGGTGCTGCTGAGAAGCTTGAAGACCACCATGGCGACGTTTGCAGGATCCATGGCTATGAGCTCTATGGCATCCGGCGTGATCTTGAACCTTGCCTCTGTGACTAGGTCTGATATGATAGATACGCTGTCCTTTAAAAATCGTGTTTCAGCTAAAGATAATTTCATTTCTACTACCCCCTATACGACGAGAGAATACACCTGGCTTTATAAATATTACTGGTTTTGACAGGATAAAGGGGCGCAAAGTATATAAAGCTCATGCTTATTCTGATATCATGGTTTTGGTCTATATGCTGATAAATGCAAAGCACGGCAAGAATATGATAGTAGCTGGAGCTTTGGAGAAGCTTGATAATGTCGTGGAGTTGCACGAGGTCTACGGCCGGTATGACTTGATTGCCAAGCTAGAGGAAGAAAGCATGGGCAAGATGAGGACGTTCATCCAGAACAAGATCATAATCATTGAAGGTATTGTCCGCTGCGAGACTTTGTTTGTCTCTGACACCGACATCGAAGATGATAGTGAAGAAGAAGCAGATGATGAAGATGTCGAAGTCGATGAAGAAGAGGAGTTTATATGAAAAACCACACATTGTTTCTGATCTTTGGAATCGTACAGGCAGCAACATTAGGTCTTATTGTGTTCTTTATCTTGAATGCCATGAACACGCTTGGTATGGATACGCAGATTCTACTTAGTATCTTGTTCCCGCTGTGCCTGTTGGTTGTTGAGTATATGATCTATGTTAAGAAATAACTAATCGTCCTTATACTCCTCATCCAGAACGTCTCTTATCTTCTTCGCCTTGACATCACCGATTAGGTCAACCTTCTTCAGGTTTTCTTCAGAGGAGGTCATGATCTTCCTTACTGTCTTGAATCTCTTTAGAAGCGGCTTTGCAAGCGTTGCGCCTATGCCGGGCAGGCTTGCGACTATGTATTCTTGGCGGTCTTTCAGAGTCATGGGTTTTCCTGCGTGCATGGTAAACTCTGTTTTATTCGGGTCTTGCTCTCTTTTAGCAATCACAGCCAGAAGAGCAGCTGTCTCCCTGAAGTTCTTGGTCTGCAGGATAGGGATGTTATAACTGACAGCGATGGTGGCCAGCATCCCTCTAATTGCGTTCGGATGCACCCTTCTCTGGGCATAGATGTCTTCCTGGCCCTCAATCAAGATTATTGGAGAGTCGTACTTCCTTAAGTCTTTGAGCTGGCTTAGAAGCCTTTTGTCTATTATGGAATCAACAAAGTCTCGCACTGTCTTGAACTCCACAGCCACTTTGTCACTTAATATGTAATCTCCGACTTTAAGGCTCTCAAGCTCTACTTTGACTCCCATACCCACTAGCTCTTTGATGACTCCAGATCCTTTCTCCCGGAAATCAGCATATATCGTTATGGACTGGTCTTTTATGTAGTCTTTCAAGCTTTCATCTTTGATAGGGGTATAACCTGAGAACTGCTTCTTCAGTGTCTCTATGTTCCTATACATCCTTTTCTCTTTGTGGTGGGCGCTCCAGCGATAGCCGACATCTCTTGTGTCAGAAGCCACAAGCACTATGACCCTTCCTTTCTCCAGTCTTCCTGTCCTTCCTCTTCTCTGGACTGTTCTTATGGCCGAAGGTATCGGCTCGTAGAAGATGACGAGATCGACTTGGGGGATGTCCAGGCCTTCTTCTGCCACGCTTGTAGCGATAAGGCAGTTGAATTCTCCAGCTCTGAACTTGTCAAGCATTGCTTTCTGTTCTTTTTGTGAGAGTCCTGTATTCTTTTTCTTGGCTTGGCCAAAGAATATCCCTGACTTTACAAGCGGCAAGTCATCCAAGACTTGTTTTATCTTGACGCCTGTGTCTCTGTACTGGGCAAAGATGATTATCTTTATCTTGTTGTTCTTGTGGAACTCTCCTGCAATTATCTTTTTGAGCTCTTTGAGCTTTGGATGCTCTATGTTTTCATCTACCAAAGCTTGGGTCTTTATGACTGCACTCCTGAAATTAAGGTCTTTAACTAGATTCTTGACAGCTTTTGTGTTTGAAGTCACTGATTCTGCCTGGAGTTTCTCAAAGTATTGCATCAAAGCAGATATTCCCTGAGTCTCTATGAGTTCCAGGGCATGCTGGACCTTCATGGCTTCAGCTACCAAGCTTATGCTTTTCATGACTTCAAAGTCTCTTTCTCCTGCTGCAAGTTTTGCGTGCAGTCCTCCTTGTAATGCCAGCAAACTTGTCTTGGAATAAGAACTTGGGCTGCCATAAAGATAACCATGCTTCTTCACTTCTTCAAGCTTGCCGTGATAACAATCCAACAAGAACTTTCGGATTGACTTGAAAGAATCCGGCAGGTCTACTTTTACCCAATCCAGTTCCATCTCTTGCACGTATTGTTTCACATCAGGATCTTCGTCTGTCCTCAGTTCTATCTCTTCTATGTAGAGATTCTGGCAGACTTGTGTGATTGTTTCCATATCAGAGCCAGGACTCGCTGTCAAAGATAAGATTCTTGAATATTTCGACTTCTTATGGTATTGCTTTGCTATGAAGACGTACGCATAATCGCCAACGGCTCTGTGGCCTTCGTCAAAAACAATGAGTGAGACATCCTCAAGCGGAGTTCTGTTGGTTATGATATCGTTCTCCATGCCTTGGGGTGTGCTGATGATGACTTTGGCGGTCTTCCACATCTCTTTCCTTTTTTCAGGCTTGACAAAGCCTGTGAAGAGCACGATCTGGTCTTCTGGAATGTCTAGGTGTGCCTTGAAAGAAGCAAGGTGCTGGTCTACAAGCGGCCTTGTTGGCGCAAGAATAAGTATCTTAGAGTTAGGGTATTGCTTGAGCCTGTACGCTGCCAGCAAGACAGCTATCAAGGTCTTTCCCAGGCCTGTTGGCAGGACAACTAACGTGTTCTTCTGCGCTGCAGTGGCCAGGATAGTCTGCTGGTACAGCCTTGGCATCATATCCTTTAGCATGGTAAAACGAGAATGTATGGTTATTTAAATGTGTTTGCAAGAAGAAATCGAAAAAAGAAAAAAAGAAAAGGAAGGCTTACTTCCTTCCTCTTGCCATCTTGGCTCTTGAAATGTCGCCTTGCTTATCAACAAAGTAAAGGAATCCTCCTTCTTTCTTGACGCCGACTTTTGCGACTTTCTCTTTCTTGGCTCGGCCTTTCTTTCCGCCGCCTCTTGCCATAATGCATCTTGAGATGTCGCCTTGCTTGTCAACAAAATATAGATATCCTTTTGTTTTCTTTACTCCTGCTTTTCCAACTTTTTGTGCCATTTATATCCACCTCACGTGTTTTTTAGAGTAAGAAGAGTTCTTTAGTTTATAATAAACTCCTCGCCCCCCAACTATAATTTTAATAGGTTTATGTCGAGGGGATATATAAATGTTTTGGTTTTTTCGTCGGTGTGCCCTCTAAAAACACAAGAATTAAATACTCCTAGTGCCTAATTTGAACATGTTTGTAAGGACTAAGGAGATAAAAGGAAAAAAATATGCATACCTCGTCAGGAACAAGTGGGTGGACGGAAAGGTTAAACAGCAGGTAAAAAAGTACCTGGGAAAAGTCTATTCCCCTGAAAGGGCAGATGAGACTCATTTCTATGAACATTACCCTAGTTATGGAAAAAGAGATCCTCCTGAAGTGATTAGAGACATTGTTAGATTAGAGTTGGTTAACCACGGCTTTGCAATCCTCGACGACAAAACGCTCTCCAAAGCAGATGTAATAGTTGATGTTGCAAAGTGCAAGGTCAGGACCAAGAACGGAAAAAATGCTGTTCTTTCATGGAATGATTCGTTCCTGCACAATTCTAACTTCAAGAAATTGGTCAACTTCAAGATAGAAAAAGACGAGGAAGAAGACACACCAGGGACTCGATTGGCAGAAGCATTCTCAGAAGCAGGGATCAATGTCGACAAAGAGATCTTTGTGCAGTTGTATAAAAATATTTACTTATAAGGAAAGTAATCATCAACATCCTTTGGCCACCTAGCTACAGCATCCGGATGACATTCTCCTCTCACATTGTCGCGTGGAGTCCATTTAACTCTGTCTACATCACTTCCGGGGCGAATGTTACCATTTAATGCAACACATTCATACCAATTAATCACTGTTCCTTTCGGTGTGATTGCAGAACCAAGAGCTCTTTCGATCCTAACTTCAATCCCTGCCTCTTGGCAAATGCCTCTTACTACAGCGCCTTCGTCTGTCTCATCTTCTTCAAGAGTCTCGCCGGGAAGATGCCATTTTTCGGATAAGATCGCGCCTGGCTTTTTTATTTTTCTGGCTAAAAGTATGTCGTTTTCATAACGCACAACCATGCCTACTGCTTTTTTACCCCCATTCATTCCTTTAGGAAATACATTATTGTATTTAATTATTGCGATGGTGTCGAAAAACTTCCGCTTTTCTCTAAACAATACTTATATTAAATCATACTTTGTTCCATTCTATGACTAGATATTATATAGACGCATGCATCTGGAGAGATTACTTCGAGGATAGGAAAGACCGCTTCAGGCCATTGGGAGATTGGGCTTTTCGATTTATTAAGAAGATCGTGGAAGATGAAGACGAAATAATAATTAGTGATGTGTTGATTAAAGAATTAGACACCCATCTTGGAACTGAAGAAGTGAAATCTTGTTTGAGTTTTGTTCCTAAAACTCTGATTAAATACATAAAAATTAGTGACGCACAAGAGAGGTGTGCTCACAGAATCAAACAAAGATTCGGAATCAATTTTAACGACTCTTTACATGTTGTTTTAGCTAAAGACCATGATGCAATATTAATAACTAGAGATAAGCATTTTGAAGTCGTAGAAAGATATGTCTGCGTAAGAAAACCAGAAGACCTACTCTAACTCAAACCCGTGCTTTTTGGCAATTTCGTTTCCGACCAATCGCCGGGCTTCTCTATCGCTCATCCTAAACTGTCCCTTCAAAGACCCCTTCATGGCAGTAATCTTTCTTATGGCTTCTTTCTTCTCCAGGTCAGTGAGCTTGCTCCTTATAGCATCTCTTAAGAACTCTGTGCGTGTGCTATAGCGATATTTCTGCAGGTTGTTATCTATCTCTTTGAGCAATGCTTCATCCATCTTCAGGCTGATAGTTTCCATTGTATTACTTTGTATATACTAAGTAATATTTAAATGTTTCGCTTCGATACCAATATCACAAAGTTATTTAATAGAGCAGCATTCCTGGCCTCTATGAAGATACCTAAGATGAACAGAGAAGGCTTTGATGGCCTGCGCCTGCAAGAACTTGACCACACAAGCATAGCTGATTTGATAAATAAATCTCCGTCTTTCAAGCTTCTCTATCGTATCAGAGAACAGCCGCCTAAACGTGTCAAGAAACAGAAGAACCGTTGGGAAG
>JBDRIN010000002.1:0-7315 GCA_043815805.1 archaeon
TCTTCATGCTGGTTAATTCGTGGGAATTGGACTATATAAAGGTTTCTTTCGCCAGAAGGAAACTGTGAGAACGCCAGTGAACAAAGGTTTTTACAGTTATTTTGCCACTATATAGTGGTTAAAAACCGAAAGCTTTATAAAGAGAAAAGACCAGTATAGAGTAATATGACAAGAATAGCTTTAGCAACAGCTGCAGCATTACTTTTACTAGCTTCAGCTACACAAGCAGACTCGCAGTTAATATTGCCTGCTGACCATTCTATAGTTCCCGTAAGCGGATTCACACAGGCTTTCGAACTGCCTAAACTGCCCCACAAGAGTGCTGCTGAGAGAAGCAGGAATCAAGAGATATATTCTCAAGAGGCATTAAGAAATCAAAACAGAGACGGTTATACAGTCATATTATACTGGGAACCTGATCAAAGCGGAATCTATCCTGGAAACCCCAAGCTAGCTGCAGAGACCTATGCAATGAATTTTAACGGCAATACAGTTGTGGCACCAGTGGCAACCAAAGATGAATATCTTGGTTTTATACTTGATCCATCTGAACCGATACAGAATCATGCGTATTTTGGACCTGCAGGGATGGATGCTCTCTGGTTCTCTTCTACCCTGGCGGAAGGAACCTATTTAGAAACAGAAGATCTTGAAGCCTTGACAGGCGATCTTTCAGCATGTTTCACAGATGATGCGAGTGTAAGATTCTATGGCAGACACACTGGAGCAGACAATATTCCAGGACCTGAAGAAAGAAGGTGCTTTGCAGATGTCTACGCAGAGACATTTGGAGTAGAAACCCATGCACCCTGCAGTGATCTGGAGTTTGAAGAATTGGTCGGTGAAGGAGCATCCTTAGGGATTTATCGCTTACAAGTTCCAGAAGACAGAATAGATTCTTTGGGAATGATGCGTCCAGAATTCTTTTGCTCAGGAAATCCTAGTTGGATAGTCTATGGAGCAAATTCACCTGAGTGAATAAGGATCAGCCAGTTCTACATCCCAGATTATATCCCCTCTCAATAACTGGTCTTCTGCTGCAGGCCGATATATCGTCTGTGTGATTGTGTAGCTTTTTTCATTCCCTGCCATCTCTCCTTTGAGTTCCACATTAGATAGTGTGTCGCCTACGGAGAAAGAGAAACTATGGAGAAGTGTGCTTTCTCCTTCGGCAAAATCAAGGTGCGAAAGGCCGAATCCTGGAAGATTTGGTTCGTTCTTTGCAAAACGATATAGATCCATGTATGTCAGGTCGTCCCAATTCACTTGTTCAATCGTGTAGAATCCGGCCATATCATCTTCTACAGGGAACGGAGATATGCTGTGCCAGCTTTTAGCACCAACAAAAGATTCTGATCCTGCTGTGATGGCAAGAGTGTGAAACATGGTGTCCATCTGATTAAGACCATATCCTAAGAACATAAGTGACTGCCTGCCTTCTTGAGGATGTATCACTGGCATGTCATGCCATTCGCCACGTTTTATCCCAAACGCTCCATCTTGAAAATCATAGAAGAAGTTGACTCTTTCAACGTTTGCTCCTTGCTCTATGAGTGCGTTGGCCTCGCCTACAACTGCGGAGAATTCATCTCTTCCATGAACTCCTCTGAGTATTACCTGGTCGAATCGTCCTCTGTAGTTTTCAGCGTACTGCCTGGCTTCCTGGCTGGCATATCCGAACGCTTCATCCCATATCACAAAGGCCACTGATTCGCCCTCAAGACCTGTCTTGTCTTTGAATTTTATCGGGTTGTTGTTGGCGTATGTGTACCAGTTCTTCCCGTTTTGGATTGGATCTTTCTGTGTGAATCTGCCAGAATCAGGGTCGTAGTATCTTGCTCCATAATAAGCTAGTTCTCCTTCTGCTTCTTTGCCTGTGAAGGTGAATCTTTCGCTGCTTGCTCCTAAGCTTTGTCCGTATGGTAAGTGGGTGTTTTCTTCTATCTTGCCATCTGTATTGGTAATGGCTCTTGAACTGCCAAGAACGTCTTGGTGTATATATCGTAGACCTTCTTCTGAGTATTTCGCTTCTAACATGATACCATATATATAGTGTTCCTCGTTTGAAACAGCAACCCGGGCTTGAGGTTCATCTGCAACGCTCTGCGTTAGTGCAACTGCGCTCTTCGCTTCTCCAGTCAATTGGCAGCCATTAACTAGGAACAGAACTATTAGAGTCACCACCAACGTGATTGCTGTGCCGTTTTTCATGCTGTTTTATTTTGGGAATTATAGTATTTAAAGGTTTCCTTCTTCTGAAGGAAACTGTGAGAACGACAGTGAACAAAGGTTTCCACCAACACTCCGAATACACTGTCACTCCATAGTGGTTAAAGACCGAAAGATTTATAAAGCAGAAGCTCTGGTTCTCGTTTAAGATGCAAAGAATATCACCTGCTTTGGCCCTATTCTTAATGATGCTAGAGGCAACTATGCCTGCTGGTTCTCCACAGTTGGCTATTGCTGACCCGTCCGCAGAACCAAGAGAGAGGCAAACAACAGAAAAACCCATAGAACAAGGAAGACAGATCACCTACAACGGCCTGCCAATGGAGATAGAGTTTCAAAAGTGGCTTGCAGAATATGATAAAGATAGGGAAGGATCAACACTTATTGTGTTGGGTGATCCTGCTGTAGGTACATCTCTAGAACTCGGCAGTATAAGATTGGCTGCAGAGACGTTGGCAAAAAAATTAACTGGCAATGTTGAGATAAAGGATTTTTATTCAGCAAATGATTTTGTTGATTATATCGCAAACACTGACTTGACTTTCAAGAATATCATTTGGTATGGTCACGGAGATGCCACTAGTTTCTGGATGGACGTTACGCACGGAACAAAAGAACCATTTTTCAATGAAGGCGTCCTTGAACAGCTCGCAGAATATAAAGAAAAGTTTACGGAGGATCTTTTATTCAAAGCAAATACTTGCCATGCTGCCGCAGATAGTGTGGAAGAACCCAATATAGGAGAACTAGTTGCATATTATCTCGACGCAGACGTATTCGCAGCTAATTCTTGGGTATTTGCAAGAGGCATAGCTGACGGAACTGGTGGAGTGGATGTATATTATTACCCTGCGACAAGGACAGATTTTTCTGTAAGATGGCCTGCCACGGATCCAGATGATCTTTATTCCGGCGAGAGCCAATGGGTAATCTTTGGTGATGAAGAAGTCAGAGTGAGTTATGATAACTTCTAAGGTTAGGGATATTCAACAGAATTGTATTGAATGGCTGTTGAATCTGCCTGGTCTGGCGCGTAATGATCTAAAGCGAGATTGATGTTAAATAATCCCTGCGCAGTTGCTGATGGAGTTATTGTGAATGTAGTGGATCTATAATTATAGTCCCCCCAGAAACTTGCTTGCTCAAATGTTGCAGATTGGAAAGCTTCCCAAAAGGTGTTCTGGTCTATACTTGAATCCATGTAATACTCCTCTTCTTCCGCAAACCTACTTTGCATCTCTTCTATTGTTAGGCCAGGAATACTAATATCTTCAGTCATTTGTTTTTTAAAGACCAATAAACCATCCAGATCATTTTTTGTTGGATAACGTGTTACACCGTAAAATGCGCTTAGAGTGCCAACATATCCTTCAGAGCCTGCCGCACGAGTCATATAATCAAATACTGGGCAACGCTCCCCCCCATAACATGTTCCTATAATAGTCTGTCTGCCCTCTTGGCGGGTTATACCCCCCAGGTATTTCCAACTAGACTCTTTTATGCCTAACATTAATGATTGGTCTACATGATCAAAATAATTCACGCGGGCAACGTATGTTCCACCATCAATAAGCGCATTAACGTCAGATACAACGTTCTGCATTTCTTTAAAACCATTCACACCATAAACAATGAACTCAAAACGATCATGATAATTGGACATATACTGTAATACCTCATCCATGAATTCGGGAGAATCGGTGTTGTAAATCATGATGGCCATCGGCTTCTGCTCTTCGAGGCCGTTTGGGTCGACGTATTTCAGCGGATTGTTCGCTGCGTAAGCAAAATTGTTCCTTCCGCTGCCAACGGGGTCTTTCTGCGTAAACCTTCCTGTATCACTATCGTAATATCTCGCTCCATAATACATCAATTCTCCTTCTGCTTCTTTGCCTGTAAACGTGAATCTTTCTCCGCTTGCTCCAAGCATTTCACCATATGGACGATGCGTATTGGTTTCAACTAGAAGGCCATTTGTATCTGTTATTGCTCTAGAACTTCCAAGTACATCCTGATGCATATATCGAAGTCCATCTTTAGAATACTTCGCTTCCAACATAACGCCGTAGACGTAATGTTCTTCTGTTGGAGTTGCAGTTCTGGCCACTGGTGGTTCATTTACAACGCCTTGCGTTGTTGTGTCGCTCACTGCTCTACTCGCTTCTCCTTGGAGATTGCAGCCGCTAACTAAGAACAAGACTATCATAGCCACCACTAAAATAATCACTGCTACTTTCTTCATGCTAGTTTACTCCTTGAACTAGGATTTATATAAATTTTTCCTAAATACCTAACCAAAAACATTATAAACTCGGCTGTTCTTTTCCAAAACATGAAATACAACATCAGCGCTTTCAACGGCGCAGTGAGATATTATGAAAACCTTCTTACAAAATACAAGAAAAAGACCATACTTGTCCTTGCGAACATAAATAATGATGCAGCTTTCTATTCTATAGCGCCCCTATCAAGGGCTGTCCATAACCTCAAGGCAGACATGCATGTCATGTTCTACAACCAGCAGAGCAATATATATTCTATGCTCAAGGATGTCTGGGATGCTTATGAAGACCTGGAGAAAGGAATCAAGGACAAGAGGACTCTGGCCTTGAAGGAATTCATAACTATAGTCGACAAGAAAGCCAAGGGGGAGTTCGACAAGATATTTGCGCCGCCAGACCTAATCCTAAATGCTGGCAAGGCATCTTTCACAGCTCCAAAGCTAGTTTTGGACTTCAAGACCCAATGGTTCAGGAAGTACAGATGGAAAACGCTCCTGCAGACATCAAGAGTCATCTGGAAACAGGTATATAATCTCAAGCTCAATGAAAAGGTCGGCTTCGGCTTTGAACTCATACTGAGAGAGCAGGACATGGGGCACCCTTTAGAGGATTACCTCGACTCTTATGCAATCTCCAGAGCCATGCTTAAAGCAATCCCTAATAAACATAAGGCTAAAGGAGCAGCCACCCCAAGATTCTCGCAGTTAGAGCTCGGAGAGAGGATTGGCGAACTAAAAGCAACCATAATCGGTTGCGAGCTCAGCAAAGACATCAACGAGCCTGTCTTCAAGAAATACCAGAAACTATCAAAGCTCTTGAAGCTCAACCGAATCAAATTCAACGATGCAGTCTTTGCCATACATGCAAAAGGCTACGCTGGAAAGCACATATTCGGAGATTTTTTCGGCTACCCGACGCCAGACAGGAAGTCAAGATGGCCAACTCCAGGAGGCATACTGTACAAGTTCGACTGGTATCCCCAGACAAAACATGAATCAAGGGATCCCAAGACAAGGATAGGCTTCACAGAGACCCTGCCTATAGATATCTTCATAGAAACCTGCAACATAGACTGGCTAGCGATGCAGAAGAGGAACAACAAGATAATGCAGGTAGAGAACAAGTCAGATAAGATAGTGGTCAAGTCAAAAAAGAGTAACTTCGAGGTCTTCCTGACAGGGAAACACGGAAGAAGGCGCGTGAAAGGGTCAGACGTCGACACAAGACATAAGTTCAACAGGGAATACTACAAGAGGACAGGCATAAAAGCAGGCACCATGGCAAACCTTCCTGGAGGCGAAGCTTTTGTGACTCCGGAATACATCAAAGGCACATTCTACGGTGACGTCGTGATAAGCGTAGACCAGAGCTACCTGTTGGATCCAAAGAATCCTTTGGTTGTGCGGTGCAATGAGAAAGGATATAAGATAGTGCGGGGCCCTGAAAAGATAATCAAGAAGATCAAGCAGAAGAAAGGAGAAGCGTGGAAACATCTTTTGGAGCAGGAAAAGCACAAGTCTATGCCTAAGAGCATCATTGAGCTGAAGAAGAAGAACTTCGAGAACATAGGAGAGTTTGCCATCAACACGCATCCTAAAGCCAAGCTCTGTGATTACCTCATAGTCAATGAAAAGATAGCCAACATGATCCACATAGCATTGGGAGCTGGCTTTGACGCAGATAGAGCAACAGACTATCATTATGACATTGTCATCAATGCAAAGCAGCAGAAGATGGATATCTATGGCGTGAAAGGAAAAAATAAATATTATATCTTGAAGAAAGGCAAGTTTGTTGTTTAGATAACAAAATTTATATATCTCTATTTGTATAATGTGTAAAAAGAGGACAACATGAAGAAATTATTGGTTTTACTGGTGTTATTGATTATTCCTAGTCTAGTCTATGGATTGAACTGCTGGACTGCTGGCTCTTGCGCACCGACTTTCATCACGATCTCTGACACGAACAATGCGCACGTTGGAATCCCTGCTGCGTATGCAACCGATATCTGCTGTAACCAGCCCACATCTGTTGGTGGTTTCTCTGCTGATGCCGAAGTCTACTTGAGCTGGTCAAATAACGCGCATGCTTCAGAGACATACGATGCTACCTGGTATCCTGTCAGCTTGACCCTTGCCAACACAGAATGTATTTTTGAGAGCAACGCCTGTTCCATGGGGCGGGAATGCGTAATCTCTCTGAGCGGATCGACCAATGCACATGTCGGCGAATGCCCAAGCTATTACAACAAGCTCTGCTGTTGCGACAATATGATAAATGAACTTTGCGGTCCGGTAGAGAACCCTCCTGACGGCGGAGTGCCTGGCTGTGATAATTCAGGTACTTGGTGTTGTCCTGCTGCATCAGACTGTGTCTTGGACCAAGGAACCCCGAATTGTTATTCTTTCGGAACCAATGACCCTTCAGGAAACCTAATCTGCAGCAACCAGAACCATTGGTGCCCAGTAGGGTTCTTTTTCAACACTACTGCAATGGAATGCCAATATGAGGCATATTATTGCGATATGGGAAACATAGCAAACCCGCCGGATTGCCTAAACCCCTTTGATCATGCTTCCTCATGTTTCAGCCCTGTTCCGCCAAACGTCCCTCCGATGGATGCCTGCTGTGATGTTGGGATAGAATACAACGGCTATGACTATTATGATTGGTCTTTGATAGATGTCTACTGAAAATTCAAAATAATTTTTCTTGAGTGATAAAAATAAACAGCAAGGTTTATAAATACTCAGCCATTACCTATTTTTCATGGTGGCGCGAGAGGAATTAGAAAAATCAAT
>JBDRIN010000003.1:0-22234 GCA_043815805.1 archaeon
GAAGAACCAAAAGACTTTGGCTGGGTTCTAGGCTAAGCAAACCTTTATATAATCTCTTTCATTCTCTTTTTCTATGAAGGTGAACAAACGCGAGGTATTTGACCTGTTAAAAGCATGGATAGCTATCAGTGTTGCTTTTGCTATAGTTCTTTCTCAGAGAAACTTCAGCTCTGAGTTCTTTACCTGGCTGGGAATAGCTCTGCTTACAGCCGGAATTGGTTTTGTGGTCCATGAGCTTAGCCATAGATACTGGGCAAAAAGGTTCAAGTGCTATGCAGAGTTCAGGAGCAATGACATCATGTTAGTGGTTGCTATCGCTTTAAGCTTTGCAGGCTTTGTATTCGCAGCTCCAGGAGCAGTCTGGTTCTCGGGTTATGTCAACAAGAATCAGCGGGGCATCATCTCGATGTCAGGGCCGTTGGCTAATATAATAATAGCTTTGATATTCCTGCCGTTTGTCTTTGTCATACCTTGGCTTGCTTTGCCAGGTATGCTGATAAATGCATGGTTGGCTTTCTTTAACCTGCTGCCGTTCAGAGGCTTTGACGGAATTAAGGTTTTTGAATGGAACAGAGCTATCTATATAATCATGATAATAATGTCGGTTGGACTTACGTTCTTGAGCTTTGCACCAGAGATTTTGTTCGGATAATTCTATAACTTTATAAAGGAATTGTGATTTTTCTGTCCTATGAAATGCAAAATCTGCGGGAAAAAAGTTGAGGAGACCTTTTTGAAGAAACTAGTAGGCACTTATGTCAAGAACGAGAAGGGGAAGAAGTTTCCAGTATGCAAGGATTGCCAGGAAAAGCATTCCATGAAGGAGATCAAGGAAAAGCTTTAACGCCTCTGTAGCATAGTAGCTATTGCGGCAGCCTCGTATTTCATACGGAAAGCTGCAGGTCGGGGGTGCAACTCCTCCCAGAGGCTTATACTCGTGAGCGTGATAAGCATGAACGTAAAAGAAGCCATAGAATCGCGAAGAAGCATACGAAAGTATAAAGACAAAAAGGTGCCGGACAATCTAATCACTGAAGTAATCAATGCTGCCCGATTGGCTCCCTCTGGCAATAATGCACAACCCTCCAGATATCTCATTGTTAAAGATGATAAGGCTAAAAAGAAACTGAAGGATAATAAGATCATCAGAGATGAGTGGGCATACGATGCTCCAGTCATAATAGTCTGTTGCGCGGACCCAAAAGCATACACTAAGTCTGTCGAAGGATGGGATGATGCTAATAAACTTCGAGCGATACGTGATATGGCGATTGCCTCTTCATTTCTAGTCCTACAAGCGACGGAATTAGGGTTAGGCACCTGCTATTGCGGCTGGATAGAAAAAGAAAAAATCAAAAAGGTTCTTGGTATCCCCCAGCACTTTATTGTACAATATGTCATCACGCTGGGTTATCCTGCGGAAACACCCAAATCACGTCCTAGAAAGGAAATTGATGAGATACTTCTGTAAGTTCAGAACCTTAATTCTTTAAAAGAATGTAACTTAACGCCATATCTATCATAGGTCTCTTTCACGCTGATGTTGCCGACGTCTTTGCCTTGTAGGCCAAGCAGAGCAAGGCCCTCTTTCACCTTCTCTTCGCTGTCAGACTCTATCTCTAGATATGGGGGAATCTTGGGCCAGGTGTCTATTGCAAACTCAATATCATTCAGAAGGAATATCTTTCTTTTGTTCTCTTGATAGAATGTCTCTTTGAACTTAAGTTTAGAGAGGATCTTGGCGCTCTCTTCAAAATCAGACACTTCCACCTCTAGCTCTTCTGTCTCTGAGATCCCTGATCCTGTCCTGTTTTTGTAGGCGATGGTTACTTTCTTGCCGTTGTCCCGCAGCCTTATCCATTGCTGGTTCGGGCCGTCGATGTCAAAGACCCATCTTTTCATCAAGACTTCGTCTTCTACTTTTGCCCCGAGTTTAGTGAGTTTGTCTTCTATCTTTTTGACATCTATATCCAACACTCTTGTCTCGAATTCTTGTGCCATTCTCAGCTAGCCTCGTGAAACGTAATCTCTCTCGCAATCTTTCTGATATTGTTCTCAATCTCTTTCATGTACTCTATCGCCTGGGAAGTCGCTGCTTCGGGATGCTTCAGGAAAAAAGTGTTCAGGTCCAAAACAATGGCCTTGTTTATCTCTGTCTTAAATGACACCTCCACATCCCGTTTGTAATAGGCCTTCATGACCTCTTTGTATCCATCGAATAATTGTGTGTAAATCTCTTTCAGGGACTTGATGGCTTTCCTGCTTATGGTGAATGCTTTGTAGGTCCGGGTTATTCTCTTGATCTGGTCCCCTATCTTTTCAAGCGAAGAAATGATGACATAAGAGGCCATCAGGTCCACGCTGCTTATATTAAAAAAGCGTGCTAATCTTGGATCGCTCATAGCGTTCCTGATGACTCGCCTGGCCAGATAATGCAGCCTGTTGACATCTTTGTCACGCTGGTCTATGCTGTTGCACATGCCGCATTCTTTGCAGTGGACTTTATCCATTTCGTTTATGGAATCTTCCATCATGCCTCTGAGCAATAGGTCGAGCCTTCTTATCATCTTCTGTATAGATATCTCCTTTATGTCAATGAGGTCTTTTGCGACTATCTTGTTGGCTGTCTGCTCAAGGATCTCGACTCCTACAAGGTCATGCAGGATGTCCTTTATATCACCTGCCTTGTCTCTCATGCTGTTTCCGTGTATCTCGACTATGTTATAATTGGTAAGATAAGCCGCCATAATCTCTGCCTTAATATGTTTCAGGGGCTTGTTCTCCAGCTCTATGACCTTGACATTGTCTTTTTTCTCAGGTCCTTCTTTCAGCGAGACCACCAGGTCGTTGTTCTTCTCAGATACATAGAGCACTTTT
Source organism: archaeon (assembly GCA_043815805.1). Classification (GTDB taxonomy): domain Archaea; phylum Nanobdellota; class Nanobdellia; order Woesearchaeales; family JBDRIN01; genus JBDRIN01. The sequence goes on from JBDRIN010000003.1 coordinate 2,878, forward strand.
CCTTTAGTCAGCTTATTCTCTTGGATCCAGTCTTTAGGAAGAGAGATAACATAAGAATTCTTGCCGAATTTTATTAATTTCCTGAAGCTTGTATCCACTTTTACCCCCAACAAAAAATTAATTCCGAAAAAGCATATGTTCTCTATATGCCATATATGGTATATGGAATAAGTATATATTTATAAAGGTTTTCCCTAATCTTGGGGGTGGGAACATGTCCACAAATGAAACTGAACAAATAGAGATGGAATTCGTCTTCCTCGACGAGGAGGATATACCTGAAAGGATAGAGGAAGAGCCTATCTTTGACGACGGAGACATATATTGCGAAGAAGCAGTGGATCTTATGCTGGATGACGATGAGCTTTCAGCAGCAGAAGCGGCTTTTATGCAAGGCTATGATGAATAAAATGCCAAAGAATGAATCCACATGGGTGGTTAGGAGTGGAAAAGAAAAAAATGAAATCAGAGGACGATGAATGGTGGGACGACGATGAGGATTATTGGTACGACTACTACAACTAAATTCAAAACAGGGACGAGGTGACCAGTACCTTCTTTTTCTAGATTTGGATACAGATATTTATATCTGATTTTTCTGGGGCGAAATGCGTGAATTCTGCCTTTACAGGCCGCAAAACGCCATAATTCATGGGGTAAAAAACAAAAGTTTTATAAAGGAACAGGCCTCACTTTTTAGTATTGCTTCTAAGCAATTTTAGACGAGAAAATGGTGGAAGAACAAGAAAAAGCTCCGGAAAAAGAAGCCTATGATGCAAAGCACATAACAGTCCTAGGGGGATTAGATGCTGTCAGGAAAAGGCCTAGCATGTATATAGGCAGCACGAGCAGCAGAGGCCTCCATCATCTGGTATACGAAGTTGTAGACAATGCGATAGATGAGGCCATGGCCGGTTATTGTACAGAGATAGAAGTGACAATGCATTCTAATAATTCTATCAGTGTCATGGACAACGGAAGAGGCATACCTGTCGATATCCATCCAAAGTTCAATGTCTCTGCACTTCAGATAGTCCTGACCAAGCTCCATGCAGGAGGGAAGTTCGACAAGAAATCCTACAAAGTCTCAGGAGGGCTTCATGGTGTCGGTGTGTCAGTAGTGAACGCGCTGTCTAAACAGCTGGAAGTCTGGGTGAAGAGAGATGGTAAGCTCCACTATCAGAAATACGAAATTGGGAAACCATCAGCACCTATCAAGATTCTAGGAGATACTGAAGGTTCAGGCACAAAAGTAACTTTCTTGGCTGACCCTGAGATCTTCGAGACCACAATATATGATTATAGCATACTTGCCGGCAGATTGAAAGAGCTGGCTTTCCTGAACAAGGGACTAAAGATAAGCATAACAGACGAGAGGACAGGCAAGAAAGAAGATTTCCTCTATGAGGGAGGCATAGTCAGCTTTGTCACGTACTTGAACAAGAACAAAGAGATACTTCATGAACCTATTTATCTCAAAAAAGAAAAGGATGATATCGAGATGGAGATTGCCATGCAGTATTCTGATTCTTTCAACGAGAGCGTCTTCTCATTTGTCAACAACATCAACACAGTGGAAGGGGGAACACATCTTTCTGGCTTTAAGACAGCACTCACAAGGTGCCTGAATAAATTCGTAGAGAAGAGCAAACTAGGAAAAGAAGTCAAGCTCACGAGCGATGATGCAAGAGAAGGCCTTGCAGCTATCATATCCATAAGGATTCCAAACCCACAATTCGAGGGCCAGACCAAGACCAAGTTAGGAAACCAGAATGTCAAAGGCATAGTGGACAGCATGGTGGGTTCAGGTCTTACTGCTTTCTTGGAAGAGAACCCTGCTGTTGCGAAAGGCATAATTATGAAATCCTTAAATGCAGCCAAGGCAAGGGAAGCTGCAAGAAAAGCAAGAGACCTCGCGAGGAGAAAATCAGTCTTAGAGACCTCAACCTTGCCAGGAAAACTTTCTGATTGCTCGGAACGGGATCCTGCTAAGTGTGAAGTCTATCTTGTGGAAGGAGATTCTGCAGGCGGAAGCGCAAAGCAAGGCAGGAACAAGGAATTCCAGGCCATACTTCCGTTGAGAGGAAAGATTCTGAACGTGGAGAAAGCCAGGATCAACAAGATTATGACCAGCAATGAGATTGTCACAATCATCACAGCACTAGGCACTAGCATTGGAGACGAGTTCAACATAAACAAGCTTCGCTATCACAAGGTCATAATCATGACAGACTCAGATGTAGACGGCTCTCATATCACGACACTTATATTGACTTTCTTTTTCAGGTATATGCGTGAACTCATAGAAGCAGGACACATATATCTGGCATTACCTCCTCTTTACCTTGTGAAGAAAGGCAAGGCAAAATACTGGGCACTCGATGATAAAGAGAAGGATATGATCATGAAGGAATTAGGGAGCCAAGGCGTGAATATCCAGCGTTATAAAGGACTTGGAGAGATGAACCCAGACCAGCTCTGGGAGACCACCATGAACCCGGACAAAAGGACGCTCAAGAAGATTACCATAGAGGATGCTGTCCAGGCAGACGAGATGTTCAAGATTCTGATGGGCGATGACGTAGAGCCGAGGAGAGAGTTCATCCAGGCGCATGCTAAGGAAGTCATTAATTTGGATATTTAATCTTTAAAAGTAAACTTTATAAAGAGACTATTATTTCTCGAGCACATGGCGACTAAAACTAAGCAGGTTAAGGCTAAAGTCAAGAAGAAGAGATGGTTCCCTATTGTAGCCCCTAAGATTTTTGAGGATTCGGTCTTGGGAGAGTCTTATGTCAGCGATTATGCCCACTTGAAGGGCAAGTACATGACAGCCAACCTGATGAACGTCACAGGGGATGCAAGAAATCAGCATGTCAACATACAGTTCCAAGTGACCAAGACCCAGGACGGCAAAGGATATGCTGAGATCGTCAAGTATACCATGCTCCCAACTTCCTTGAAAAGGCTTGTGAGAAGAGGAAAAGACAAAATCGTCGATTCTTTCACATGCGTCACGTCTGATAAGGTGCTTGTAAGGGTCAAGCCGTTATTTATCACAGCTTCTATATCCAAGAAATCAGCCCAGACAGGCATAAGGCTCCTGGCAAGGAAGACCTTGAAAGAAATCATAGCCACCAACACATTCGACAATATCATGAAAGAGATCATCTATAACAAAGTGCAGAAGCACTTGAGGATAATCCTATCTAAGGTATACCCACTAAAGAACTGTGATATCCGTGTCTTTATGAAAGAGACTGAGAAGCAGACTTTGACAGTCAAGAAGAAAGGCAAGGAAGCAGAAGAGAAACCTGAAGAAGAGAAGAAAGAAGAAGCGGTTGAAGAAGTGAAGGAAGAGAAGACAGAGGAAGAGCCAGCAGAAGAGAAAAAGGAAAAGAAGGCTGAAAAGAAAGCAGAGAAGAAAGAGAAGAAAAAAGATATCACAGAAGAAGTGAAAGAAGAAGCGGCTGAAGAAGTGAAAGAAGAAGTGAAGGAAGAGAAGACAGAGGAAGAGAAGAAAGAAGAAAAGCCAAAGAAAGGAAAACCAAAAAAAGAGAAGAAAACTGGAGCCAAGGAAGAAAAAGAAAAAAAGGAAACCGAAAAGGTGCCAGAAACAGCGCCAAGCGCTGAAAAAGAAGATATCTCAGAAGAGAAAAAATAAAATGTATGATTTAGAGTTGGAAAACGTTGTGAAAGCCATAAGGAAATCCAACGCAAAACTTGTTCTTATACAACTACCTGATGGATTGAAGCCTAAAGCTAAAGATATACAAGAGACATTGAAGCACAGGACAAAAGCGGAAATCCTTATATGGGCAGGTTCTGCCTTCGGTGCGTGTGATATCCCAAGAAACACAGAAAAGCTAGGGATAGACCTTGTTGTGCAATGGGGACACGCAGAAATGCACTGATTTTTCAACAAAAAAGCCAATCACAACACTTGTTCAATACGTTCTCAACGTTTGCTTTTCGCAAAGCAAACATTTTTAAAACATTTATTTCTCCTAAAGATTTATGTCTTATGACTTAATCATAACAGAAAAGCCATCAGCAGCCAACAAGATAGCCACTGCTTTGGCAGACGGCAAGGCGATAAGAGAGACCAAGAACAAGGTCGCATACTATAATATTACACATAAAAACAAAGATATTGTGGTAGTCTCTGCAGTTGGCCACCTCTACAGCTTGGCAGAAAAAGAAAAAACATTCAAGTATCCAAGGTTTGATATCGAATGGAAGCCGTCATCAGAAGTAAATAAGCTGGCAGTCTTCTCAAAAAAATATCTTACTGTGATAAAACAATTAGCCAAGGATGCAGATTCTTTCACAGTTGCAACAGATTATGATGTTGAAGGTGAAGTCATTGGTCTCAATATTGTGCGTTATGCCTGCAAACAGAAGGATGCTTCAAGGATGAAGTTCTCTACCTTGACCAGGCCAGACCTGATTAAGAGCTATGAAAAGAGATCCAAGACACTTGACTGGGGCCAAGCTTATGCAGGAGAGACAAGACACATGCTCGACTGGTACTATGGAATAAATCTTAGCAGAGCCCTAACATTAGCTATAAAGTCAGTGGGCAGATACAAGACCATGTCTGCCGGAAGAGTCCAAGGGCCAACATTGAAGATAATAGTAGACAAAGAAAAAGAGATAATTGCTTTCAAAGCAGAGCCCTACTGGCAGCTGCAGCTGCTTGGAATCCTCAAGGGGAAGGATCTAGAGGCTTTCCATGAAAAAGACAAGTTTCAGGATGAAAAAGAAGCAAAAAATATCCTAGCAAAGACAAAAGGAAAAGAGGCAAAAGTTGCGGATGTGAGCAAGAACGAGTTCGAGCAGGCACCGCCAGCACCATTCGACCTAACTACCTTGCAGACAGAAGCATATAGATCATTAGGCATCTCGCCAAAGGATGCCTTGGCAACAGCCCAAGAGCTTTATCTCGCAGGGCTTATATCCTATCCAAGAACATCATCTCAGCAACTTCCTGCCAAGCTGGGGTTTGCGAAGATACTGACAGAGCTGAAAAAACAAAGTTTCTACAAGGAGCTCGCTGAGGAACTTCTTGCAAAAAAGGAATTGAAGCCGAACAACGGCAAGAAGAAGGATCCTGCTCACCCGGCAATCTATCCAACAGGACAGATAAGCAGAATAGACGGATACAAGGCCAAGATATATGATTTGATAGTCCGAAGATTCCTGGCAACCTTTGCTGAGCCGGCAAGAAGAGAGACCATAAACATAAAGATCGATGTCAACAAGGAGATATTCATTGCCAAAGGCACTAGGACCGTGAAGAAAGGATGGCACGAATTCTATGGAAGCCATGTCAAGCTCAAAGAGGTGGAGATGCCAGATGCCAAGAAAGGAGACAAGGTAGATGTAAAAGAGATAAATAAGCTCGACAAGGAGACCACACCGCCGAAGAGATACACTCCTGCTTCTATAATAAAAGAGCTGGAGAAAAGGAATCTTGGCACCAAGGCGACTCGTTCAGAAATTGTAGAGAGCCTATACCGCAGAGGATATATAGACGGAAAAGCGATACAGGCGACAGAGTTCGGCATGGAAACCTCGGATGTCCTTGAAAAATATTCTCCGGAGATCCTTGACGAAGAGCTGACCAGGCATTTCGAAGAGGCAATGGAAGTAATAAGGGGAAAAAAACTTGACGAGGCTCCGGTCCTAGACGAGGCAAAAAAAGAACTGATCAAACTTCTCAAGAATTTCAAAAAGAACGAGAAAAAGATTGGGAAAGAGTTGATAGGTTCCTATCAAAAGACAATGGACAAAGAGAACACCATAGGTAATTGCCCTAACTGTGATGGAAACCTGAAAGTAACTTATTCCAAAAAAACAAAGAAAAGGTTCATAGCATGCGATAATTATCCAAAATGCACAACAACATTTTCAATCCCTCAGAGAGGCATGGTGAGACCCGCAAATAAGATATGCGAGAAATGCAACCTTCCTAAATTATCTATACAAATTGGAAGCAGGAAGCAGGATGTCTGCCTCAATCCGGAGTGTCCTGATAAAGAGATTACCGACGAGAAAACCAAACAAGAGATAGAGAAACTGGAAAATGGTACAGAAAAAAAGAAATGCCCGAAGTGCGGTGGCAACCTTGTGCTAAGGACTTCTGTTTATGGAAAATTTTTAGGGTGCAGCAACTATCCAAAGTGCAGACATACAGAAAAATTAGAAAACAACAATAACAATAAGTAATCTTTCTTAATTTTTTCAAAAAAATAACGAAACTTTTATATATTAATAGTTCTAGAATTAAATCATGGTTAAATATTACAGTGACCATGATAAATCTACAAACCATGTGAGGTGATTTTATGCCAGCAAAGAAGAAAAAAGCAGCAAAGAAGACTACTAAAAAGAAAGCAACTACGAAGAAAGCAAAGAAAAAGAAGTAAACTCTGTTTTTTTAGGTTGTTTTTTTCTTATTTTTTTATATTCTTTCTCTCGCCGGGGGCGAAACAAAAGCTAGTTCACTGGCGTTCTCAACTTTGGTTTCACCACAGATAGAGTTCTCGTCGGTGGCGAAACAAAAGCTTTTTAAACCCTTCATAGTTTCTAGAGGTAAACTGGGGCTGTAGGGTAGTTTGGTCCATCCTTTCTGGTTTGGGGCCAGATGACCCCAGTTCGAAGGCTTTTCCGCGGAAATCGCAGAAAAATCGGAAGTCTGGGCAGCCCCATTCATGATTCAAGATGGCAAGTGCAAAAAAACACGGATCAGTAAAACGGTATGGAGTAAGGTATGGTAGGACTCCTAAGGAAAGACTAGGAGAGATCGAGAGAGAGCAGAAGAAGAAACATAAGTGCCCTTACTGCCATTTCAACAAGGTAAAGAAAGTGAGTGTAGGTATCTGGCAATGCTCTAAATGTGACGCTAAGTTCACAAGCAGGGCTTATAAGGTAACTAAGGTTCCACCATTGAAGACTGTTGTCCAGGAAGAATCGGAGGAAAAAAAGAATGGTTGAGTATAAATGCTTTGTTTGCAACAAGAAAGTCTCAGAAGACAACATCAAGAGGAAGGTCAGATGTATCTATTGCGGTTCTAAGCTTATATTCAAGCCTAGAACAACCACCACTACAGTAAAGGCAAGATGAACTATAAAGCGGAAATCTCAATAACTGAGGACATAAACAACATATATCGGCTTCTGAGCGTTGAGACAAGACAAACTACTAACCAAAGAGCTTCATTCAGCCTGCAGAGAAAGAAAGATGAACTTTCAGTCAAGATACAAGCCCAAGACTCTGTCGCCTTGAGGGCAACATTAAACACCATAACCAAGATATTCACTGTTTACGAAAAAACAAGAGGTCTTATAAAATGAGTTCAAGCCAAGAAGAACAGATTGGCCAATTGCAGATGATGGAGCAGAACATCACAAACATCATGGCCCAGAAGCAGCAGTTCCAATCCCAGCTAATGGAAGTGGAGACTGCTCTAGAAGAGATGAAATCATCCCAGAAAGTCTACAAGATAGTGGGCAATGTGATGGTGGCTAGAAAGAAAGAGGACGTCAAGAAAGAGCTTGATGAAAAAAAAGAGATGTTTAACATAAGGATTAAGGCTTTAGACAAGCAAGAGAAGGACGTCAGAGAGAAAGCCGAGGAGATCCAGAAGAAAGTCTTGGCTTCTATGAAAAAGGAGAAAAAATGACTGATTTTCAAGAAGTTATGGAAGCATTGTCTGAATTGGAGAAGGATGCATTAGTCCCTAAGAATGTCAAGAGCAAGATAAACGAGATGTTGAAGTTTTTGGCTGACGGCGGTGACAAATCTATGAAGATAAACAAGCTTCTCCATGAATTGGAAGATATATCTTGTGATGTCAACCTTCAGCCGTTCATCAGGACACAATTCTGGAATATTTCAAGCATGTTAGAAGCTATTTCTTCTTAAGGTCACTTTTACTTTTCTTAAGAGTGCTTTTCTTGCTCTTTTTGCCTTTGTGCCCTTTTCTTATCTTTATGATACCTTCTTTCCAGAACAGATAGTTCGGTATGTAAAGGTCTTCTCCCTTGCCGGTCTTTATATGGGTCTCCAAGATGCCTGTCTTGAAGATCGTGCCCTGCACGTTCTTGAGCTTTATCCTCTCTCCGACCTTCAGTCTATATTTCTTTAATGCGCTCCTGCGCCAAAGATTGACAAAAAGATCTTTGAAGTATATTATCAAGAATAGAAGGACAAGCAGTATGATAACCCAGATGATGAGGTAGAATATGGTGCTTGACAATCCAAGGAGCCGCAATGAAAGGATTATGGTGACAATATATATTATGTAGGTAATCCCTGTCGAGATGATCTTTTCAAGTGATATCTTGACCTTGATCTTCTCTTCCATGTTCTTGTCCAGTTCGATGGCGTGCAGGGTCCGGTTTATGGTCCTTCCGACGATTCTGCCTACGATGAATCCCATCAGGAGTATCAAGAGAGCGTAGGTTATCTTGTTGATGGCCGGGTTAACTCTAGAGAAGACATAACTAATCTCGTTTATAGTGCTGTTCAGGTCAGCCATGTTGAGCAGATTATCAGAGCGTTTTTAAATATTGCCCTTTATGTGCTTCTCTCGAGGCTCTTAAGATAGTCTTTTTTATACCTGAATCCGGCTTTTCTGGCAAGTTTTTGGACCGCCTTAGTCGTCCTGGCCCCATACTGGGCGGCCAGCTTCTTTCTCCAGGCATATTCCTTAGGGAGCCCGATATTCTCTGCAACTTCTCTTAGAATAAGCTTCTTGTACTGCTTGTTGATCTTGAGTTTTGCAGGAATCTTCATGGCTTCCTTTATCAGGTCCATGTCCAGAAAAGGAGTTTGTAGTTCTGCTTTGAACTGTTCTGCTATGGAGATATCCCGTATGAAATCTCGCTGATACATTCCCAAGAGGCCTTTCCAGCATTCCTCTTGTACTTTTGAATAATCTTTCTTGTCATAGCCGATATGCCGCTCATAGCCTGCGAAGAGCTCTTCTGCTCCTAGTCCAGAGAACAAGATATTGATGTTGTCTTTCTTTGCAGCTTCCAGAGCTGCCATGAGGACGGTGCCAACTCCAACGTTTGTAACGTTGTTTTGGTCGCCTTTCAATATCTTTACTATTTTCTTGATGATTTTCTCACTTTCCTTGAAGTCAAGCACGATCATCTTGAGCTCTACATCTATCTCTTCTGCCAGTTTTTTTGCAAATATTAAATCAACAGGATATTTCTGGCCTTGGTCATAGAAACCGACAGAATAACAGATAAAATCTGCTTTGAGCTGTTTGCAGATCAGTGCGATGAGTGCGCTGTCTAGTCCTCCAGAGAATAATATTCCAAAGGGTTCTTTGGGTATTCTTTCTTTTATCGCTTTTTTTATCAATTTTTTTACAGTATTGTGGGCTTTCTTCGGGTCTGCGAGGCTTTCGTTAGTCTTCAAGCTGTTTATGATTTGTTTCCATTCCTTTTCCTCTATCAGATACTTGTTCTTGACGTAAAATTCGCTCATGTTGTGCAGAATAAGATATTGCTTTAAATGTTTTTATGTTTTAAGGCATGAAGAAAAAGAGGGCGTTGACCGCTTACTTGTCTAACGTGTAAGATTCACTCTTCAAGGGAATTCTCAAAGAGAATTGAATTCCACCATTACTTATAGTTCTGAGTTTGACTCAAAGACACTCAGCTTAGATGATCTCTTTTTTCTAAGCAAGCGTAATTGACGGAAGACTCTGAACCATGTTCAAAGTAAGAGATTGACGAATCAAACACTTTGGTGTTAAACTTTAAGCAATCTCCACCCCCCTAACAAATAGGCATAATTTTTTCTCTTTTAAATATTATTATTGTAGAATATGTATTTTATAGAACATAGGTTGTGCTTTATTCTATGCTTATTCATACTCAACATCATGCTTGACGATGAAGCATTCGTTCTGGTCAATGACATTGGTGAACTTGCTCAGCTTATCCTTTATCTCGTCGAGATTCTGTTCGCTGTCAAGCTTTTTGTTGTATTTTATGTTGATGAACTCTGGCTTTTCAAAACTAGCGACTTTAGAAAGCCTTGTGAACACGACATTTTCAGACATCCTGAACTTATTCTTCCCTTCTTTTTCTAGGTATCCTTTGCTGACCAAAGAGTTCAATTCTGGCTCGATGTCCAGGTTAAGGCCCAGCTTCTTTATCAGCACTGTCGTGTTGAACTCTTTCAGCTGGACAGCTGTCTGTAATATATTGAGCTCTTTCTGCTCCAGTTCCTCTAGCACAGGGAGCTTTTTTGTGGCGAAGTCCTCTTTGTCAGTCACTATGTACCCGTCTATCATCTCGACAAGCAGGTGGAACTCTTGGTCCTTGTCCTTGCATTTGAAAAGAAAACTAGGGATCAATGTGGTTGTGATGTTCTTGATTGGTTTCTCGGACATCAGCTGCAGGTCCTTTATGCTAGTCTGGGGCTTTATTATCGGAAGAAGTTCCTGCTCCTCGAACTCTTTTATCTTGTCGAAGAATTCCTCTTTCTCTGGCTGGTCAAGGATATCTATGGCATGGCCGCCGTGCATGCTCATCCTTGGCCTGATGCTGACGAAGAGAGGGATGTCTGTTATGCCTGTTATCAGAGCCGTCCCGATAGGCAGGTTCTGTATCTCTTTCTCAGCCTCGGAAGTTATGCCTTCCACAGAATTGCCTACTGCCCGCAGATCATTGGGATTGGTCACTTTCAGTATTATTTGGGTTGTGCACTGGCTTAGAACTGATTTATCGACTCTTGCTGGACGTTGGCTGACTATGCACAATCCAAGGCCGAATTTTCTGCCTTCGCTCACTATATTCCTTAGAATCTTGCTGCTCTTTTTCTCGCCGAAGCTCCTCTCAGGACAATAATTATGGGCTTCTTCTATGACCAGAAAGAACGGAGGGACTTTGTTCTGTTTTCTCAGGGCAAACAGGTCCTTGCAGAGCTTATAGACAATGATATCTTGGATGTCAGGATTGATTCCTTTCAGGTTTATGACAGAGCAATTGCCTGATTTGATGAGTTCGTTGAAAGGAGTCGGGCTCTCTGAGAATATGTTGAGGTTCCTTAGGTATTCTATGACGCTTACCAGGCTCCACTTGGCGTTGCTCTCCTCCCTCTCCAGTTCCATTAGGAGCTCGTCAAAATTAGGCTCTGGGATATTCTTGAGTGCGCTGTATAGGACAGCCAACTGGTTGTTGGACATCTTTCCAGGAATCAGCTGTATGAGCTCGCTCCCTGTCACATGGGCGTTCAGCTTCAATGGCCGGACGTCTTTGAGGACTTTGGTGTCGCCGTATTCTGTGATCGGAAAGCCCTTTGGTTTTATGTTGAAAGGAGGCATGAGCTTTTTCTCTTTTTCATTCTCGTTCTTAAAGCGCATCTTGGAGTATTCTCCATGAGGGTCTATCACCAGGAGGGGAACGCGCTTTTCGAATATTTCTTCTAAGAGGACTCCTACCACATAGCTCTTGCCTGCTCCTGATTTTGCGAGGACAGCCACATGTTTTGTCAAGAGTTTTTTCAGGTCAAGATTTATCGGGATGTCTCTTCCTTCAAGCTTGCCGACATAGGCACTTTTTGCAGCTTCTTCAAACTTCATTATAGAGCCTATGAACTCATCGCTGGCCCTAAGCACCTCGGTGTCCTGCTCAAACGGAACCATGACTCGCTTTATGAAGCCATGCTGGTCCTTGTAGCCGATTATGTTGCACTTTGCAAGGATCTTGTCTGTCTTCTCCACCTCCACGACCTGGCACAGCACAAAGCCATAGGTCTTATGGGGCACCTGGACAAACTCGAACTTCTTCACGTCCTGGTCTGCAGAAAAGGAGAAATTGTTGGTGTTCACCTTGCCTACGATTTTCCCGAGTATCATGACTTGGTAGAAAGAACACTTGTTTATAAGGTTTACTAAAGGTTATATTTAAATAGTAGTTGTAAAAACCATTGATTGGTGATATTCATGGCTAAACAAGAAGAAGCAAGCAAAGAAGAACAGATAGGGTTTCATAAAGGTGCTTTGAGCACTCTGGCAAAGGAAAGGCAGGAAATGGCCAAGATCATACAGGTCGTTGAGCAGCTGATGCAGATGCATGTCGCTGCTTTGAAAGAGCTCGGTGTTGACCTGCAGAAACAGGCAGAAGAGCTCATGAAGGAGTCTGATAAAGCTTCTCCTAAAAAGCCCAAGAAACCGATAGAAGACTTGCTTAGGAAATAGAATACAAAGACGACAAAATAAAGAAGACAAAAAAGAGGCAAAGATGATAAAGGCCATCATATTTGATTTTGACAATACCCTGAATAACTGGGACAATATTCAGACGGATGTCGAGATCCATATAGTCAAAAAGATTTCTAGGAAGCACAAGGTGAACACAAAGTATCTGATGGATCATCTTGCTGAGATACGGGCTAGGCACTATATGGATAAGTCTCCTAAGGTGGCATATAACCGTGAACTCTGGTTCAAAGAGCTTTTTAAACATTTCAAGATAAAAGACAATGCCAAGAAGATTGTTGAAGAGTATTGGGATTATGGATTAAAGAAAGTTCAGGCATTGCCTGGCTCCAAGACGACTTTAGCTGCCCTAAAGAAAAAGTACAAGATAGGGATGCTTACAGATTCTGATGGAGAGAAGAGATTCAAGATACACCGTATAAAGAAACTTGGCATGTATGACTACTTTGATGCCATTGTCCCGACAGATGATGTGGGTTTCAATAAGCCACATGTCCGGGGCTTCAGGTATGTGCTAAAAAAGCTTGGTGTTAAGGCATCAGAATGCGTCATGGTAGGGGATCATCCAGAGGCTGATCTGATTACTGCCAAGAAGCTCGGCATGAAGACTGTCTGGACAGTACATGCTTTTGACAGGAAAGGCAAGTATGCATATGTTGATTATAGGATCCATAAGATAGGACAGCTGCTTGATATCATAAAAAAGCTCGATAAACCTGTGAAAAACACGAAGAGAAAAGCTAAAAAATCGTGATTTTTACTTCTAAGTGGTGATGTAAGGAAATATTTATAAATATACCTTATTTCTGCTTTAAATAGAGAATGGCGCTAGACGAGTTATTGGGGGAATTAAGGCCTTTTATAGAAGGAACGGAGGATATGAATCCAGAACAGATATTTGAAGCTGTGCAGAATTATGAAGAAATCTCTGGACAATTAGGAAAACACGATAGGTTTATGGAAGCTGTTAGAGATGTTGGTGATTTGAAACCATACATTCTTGTAGCTTTGGTTGAAGACCTAGCCAAAGGCGCTCTTGGTCCTTATGGGAAGTCAGCTTTTGATAGTGATGATGAAGTTGATGAACTATACAAGAAGCAGATGTTCGCTTTGGTGTTCGGCCATACAGCGACCAATCATTATGCAGGATTTCCTTATGGTCCTAATGGAAAACAGATGCCTTTTGTCATCCATACTACAGGAACCACCATCAGCGCACTGCGACACGGAGCAGATTACTTAGTAGCCATGGTGGCTCAAGCACATGATGCTGCAGAAAAATTCTTGAGCACGCATGCAAATGCTGCCAGAGTGTTGAGTGGAGGTGCCCAAGACGAGAACTTGACACAGGTTCTTGAGAAATTGAAAAGAGATGTTTTGACTGGTCTTAAGACTGATTTATTAAAAATAGCTGAACAAGCTCTTCCAATAGATAAACGACCTTACATCCGCAAAGACATGGATACTTTCAGACAAGCAGTAGCCGCCCTTACACGATTGACAGAGCCGTTCAAAGAGTATATGAAAAACATGGCTGAAGTCGAGGACAAAAAAGCCAGAGAGACAGCCTTGCTGATGAAGACCTTGGATCAAGGCTTCAATGTTGAGAATCCAAAGGAGACTACCTATGAGAACATACTCATGTTGGCCAAATCTGTCATGATAGCCGAGACTATCAGCCAATACGCTTTTGGAGGAGATGGAAGACCAAGACCGAGCGAGGAGCTGGATATAATAGTGGGCAATGGTTCAGGGCGAGGCACGGTGTATACCTTGTTGGAATCTTCTTTAGAATGCGCCGAGGGGGTCATTGAAAGCTTGGTTAATCAAGCAAAAATGAGTCCTGAAGCAGCCCAGAGTTATCTCAATGTACCTGTTGCAGAAACCATGCGTTTATACTCAAAAGCATTGCCAGGCGCCCTCCAGAAAGTGGATTATTCTAAAGGGGAGGCCCCCAGAACACCTGAGCAGCAGCTCTGTGATGTAGATAACATAGTCAAGAAGCTTAAGGAGATAAAGGAGAGATATGAACCTGCGAGGCCGGGTGGATTTCCAAGCACTTCAGGCATTGATAACCATGAGTCGCCTGCTCTTGGGAACATAATTGTATAATTTATTGTTCTTCAGCTTGCCGCAGCCTAAGAAATCATCCTTGTTCTTTATTATGACAAAGCCAAGCTCGCCTGCCATGTCCATGTCATAGCCCTTGACCCAGAGGTCACGGTCTTCATCTTCTAGCTCTATGATGTTCTTTGTGGCTTTAGGACCGATAATCTGGGAGCCTTCGATGCTTAGTCTGATGCCATCTGCTTCTTGCTTTCCAAAATAAAGGCCGAGAGTATCTACTCTGAGATTCTGAGTCTCTATATTGACAAGGTCCCTGCTTATCAGATAAATCTTGCCTTTGTTGTTCTGTAGAACGACGTAATCTAGCTTTTCTTCATAGCCGAACTGCTCTTTCAGCTTTTTAATTATATCTTTCACGTCTCTTGTATTTAGAATCTGAAGTTTCTGCATCTAAACACCCCACACAGGATTCTCTCTTCTGTGCATCTCTGCGATCTCCTTAAGAATATCAATCTCTTCTTTTTTCAGATAATGCTTCAGTTTCTTGATCTTCCTGAAATCTTCTTCCGGGATGTCTGAATAAAGGATGTCGCCTTCGTTTATCTGCCTGCCCACAGTAAGGCCGGGCATCGAGACCGCTGCCTGTTTTCCTTTCTCCAGCCTCTGCAGGTTCTGGCTTTCGCTTTGCATGGATTTTACGTTGGCAAGATGTCTTCCGTCTGCTTTCATCAGCGGAGTGTTTGTCTTCAAGATACCGGCCAGGACCTCAACTCCACATATGGCAGGATTGTTCTGCCTAAAGGTACAGTTTTGCAGGAGCTCTATCTTGCAGGGCCTAACAAGAATTTCCAGCTTCTCTTCTTCTAACCTCTTGGTCTCCTCCCCGGTCCATTTCTCATAATCCTCTATAAGCTTGTAGATTACATCATTGGTCAGGATCTTTACCTGTTCTGCAGGAACACCTTTTTCCAACTTTACATTGAATCCCAAGATGACGGCTTTGAGAGGGTCCTTTTCATAGTTGCTCTCAGCATCTGTGATGTCCTTCTTGGATATATGGCCGACGCTGGCGCTTCTTATTGGAATATCACGTTCTTTCAGCATGTTGATGAGGGCTTCCAAGCTTCCGAGGTTGTCTGCCTTTATGACAATGCCTTCGTTGTCTGTCTCTATCAAGACCTCTTCGACCTCTTCCTGCACGCATTGCTTGCATTTCTCTAGGTCTTCCGGCTTGCAGCTCACAATAGGCATGCCGCTTATGACTCCTTCAAAATCTGGAGCAGAGATCTTTACGCCTGTCGCAGCAAAAACCTGTTTTACATGCTTGAACTTGGCCTTTTTGTCGCGCATCTCTGCAAGTGGCATCGGCTCTAGGAGGGCTCTCACTTTTGTGACTATAGGTTTCTCCAGGGATCCGATGACTATGGTGTCGTTTACCTTCAAGGTTCCATTGTAAAGGATGACATCTACTGTCAGGCCTAGGCCTTTCTCCTCCTTGACTTCTAGGATAGTGCCTTTAGCATTGCCATCTATGTCACATCTGAGGCATTCTTCCATGTATTTCTGGGCCATGCCTGTTATTGCCATGAGAAGCTCTGCGATGCCTAGATTCTCTTTGGCAGAACAAGGCACGATAGCTATCTGCTTGGTGTAGCTGTCTACACGGTCAAAGCGCTCACTAGGTAATTGGAATTTCTCATGCAGCTCTCCCACAAGCTTGTAGATCTGCTGGTCTATCTTTTCTTTGGTGGCCTGGCTTTGGGATTCTATATCCTGCAGCACAAAATCTGTCTTTTTCTGATATCCTGGAATTAGGTCGAGCTTGTTCGCAGCGACGACAAAAGGAGTCTTGTACTTCTTCAGGATCTCTATAGTTTCCATGGTCTGGGGCTTGAAGCCCTCGTTTATGTCTATGACTACGATGGCTATGTCTGCAAGGTTGCCGCCCCTTTTTCTGAGGCTTGTGAAGGCGGCATGGCCAGGAGTGTCTATGAAAAGAAGGCCGGGTATGGTGAAGGTCATCTTCAATGACTCGAGAAGCTTGCCGCATTTCTTCTGCACTACCTCTAAAGGTATTATGCTGGCTCCTATGGCCTGAGTGATGGCTCCTGCTTCTCCTGCTATGATATTGCTTCCTCTAATGGCATCTAAGATAGAAGATTTGCCATGGTCCACATGGCCCAGTACAGTCACGATGGGTGAGCGGCATTTCATGAAGCCATGGAAAAAAAGTATATTTATAAAGCTTGTTGTAGTTCGCCTCTTTATGAAGATGATAACAGAAGGCAAGGCCAAGGTCTCTGTGAGCAGGGAAGAGAAGATTTCCAAGAAACTTGAGGTGTTCTACAATCCTGTCATGAAGTTCAATCGTGATATCAGTGTCTTGCTGTTGAATTGTGTCAAGGAACGGAAATTAAGGATTGGGTTGCCTTTGGCTGGTTCTGGAATCAGAGGATTGCGGTTTCTTCTGGAGCTGAAGAGAGGCAAGGTTGAGAGGGTTGCTTTTAATGATCATAAGCCGGATTTTGTTGAGTATATGGAGAAGAATCTGAAGAAGAATAAGATAAAGCAGGACAAGGTGCACATAAGCAAGTTGGATGCCAACTTGTTCTTGTTAAAAAGCAAAGGCTTTGACTATATTGATGTTGACCCGTTCGGCACTCCGAATCCATTTCTTGATTCTGCTGTTTCAAGGATAAGCCGTAGGGGGATTCTTGCTGTGACTGCTACGGATACGAGTGCTCTCTGTGGAACCTTCCCTGAGGCCTGCCTTCGTAAGTATTGGGCAAAGCCTTTGAGGAACGAATTGATGCACGAGATCGGTGTTAGGATCTTGATTAGGAAGGTCCAGTTGATCGGAGCGCAGTATGAAAGAGCGTTAGTTCCGATTTTTTGCTATTCTAGGGATCATTATATGCGCGTATTCTTTAAATCAGAGAAGGGAAAACAGAAGGTTAATCTTCTTTTGAAGCTTCACGGTGAACATGAAGGCGCAGGTCCAATGTGGTTGGGCTCTTTATGGGATACCAAGCTGGTCAGGGCTATGTTAAAGAACGCCAAAGATAAGGATGTCAAGAAGTATCTTGGAATGGTGAATCAGGAGGCGCAGATACACATTGTGGGGTTTTTCGATGTCCATGCTGTATGTGAGAAGAACAAGCTGAATATTCCAAGAAAAGAATATCTGATTGGCAAGTTGAAAAAGAGCGGTTATAAGGCTTCTTCCACAACCTTCAATCCTTACGGCATCAGGACGAATGCTCCTCTTAATCTTTTTCTCTCGTTTTTAAAGGAAAAGTGCTGATTTCCAAAAGGTTTGTTCACTCGCTTCGCTCCTCTGTCACTCACTTTGTTCGTTCCTTGACTTTGGTTTCTTCGAAACCAAAGGTTCTCAATGTTTTACTTCTGGCGAAGCAAAACATTTATATACTATGGCTCTTATAAATCTATCATGGTTTTACTCGAGAGACAAACCAAGCTTTTGGTAGTTCTTTGTATATTTAGTTTGCTATTACTTGTTTCTGCATGCACTATGGGAGAGTTTGATATAATAACCGGCAGAGCAACGTCTTATATTGTAGAGATAAATCCTCTTGGCAATGATCTTGAATGCGAGAGTGATAGTGATTGCGGCACTGACACTTATATAGGATCTTCTTTTTGTGGAGAAGATGGCAATGTTTACCAGACATACAAGGAATACAGATGCTTGACAGCTCCTGGAATCGCTGATTGCCGTTCATATCGTTCTGATAAATTAGTCGAAGCATGTGATAGTGAAAGAGGAGAAGTTTGCGCTGCAGGTGTAAACTACTGCTTTGTCCCTCCTAAAGATATAAACAATAACGGAGGCATGGTGACTCTAGAATGTAAAACTGATATTGACTGTGGAGAAGACGGGCTTAGTGAAAAAGTATATTGTCTTCGAGAGACTAAATTATATGCGGATTACAGAGAATATGATTGCAACAGGGGAAAATGCAATGTAGACAGAACACCGACATTGGTCAAGGATTGCACTCCGAATTATTGTGATGAAGAGACTGGTGATTGCTCTTCTTTGCCCCCTGGTGTGGAATGTCGCGTGGGATCTGACTGTGGCAAAGAAGGTTATGCCCGAGTTTGCCGGTTTGGCACGGAGACGCTTAAGTTGACTTCCTTTAATTGCAATCAAGATAAATGTCTGCCGAGGATCACTTATACGTTTGTGAAGAACTGTGTGAAAGGAGAAGAGAAATGCGTCTCTAATAAAGGTTGCGTATTGCTCAAGAATGAGACTAACCAAACTTTTGAACCTGAACCTATACTTATAAAGAATATGACCCTAATAAAGAATATAACAAAACCCATCAATGTAACTCTGACCAATGTCACCAATATTTTCACTAATGTAACCCTGAATGAGACTACAAACGTCACCATCAATGAGACTGACAACTTGACTGACCAGGGCGATAATCAAGATAAGGGGATTGGTGAAAATGATCCTGTGAAACCAATCGAGGTGCTATCTTCCGGAAGCCAATGTTCTAGGGATACAGACTGTGGCCTGGCCAGTTTCACTGGACTGCCTTATTGTGATGGAAATAGCATATATGCTGCTTTTTTTGACTTCACCTGTAAGAACGGTATCTGTGAGAAGAATGTCAAGGACAAGATCTTTGAGAACTGCGGCAAGTACCGCTATTGTGTTGACGGAGATTATGTCTGCCATAACAAGATAGTTGATCTGAAAATAGATAAGGTCATCTTTGTGCCAGGAGAGCCGTTTATAATCAACAAAGATATAGATATCTATCTCAAACTAGAAAATCTTGGTTATGAAGACACACTTTATGGGGTGACTTATACCTTGTTCTATCCAGATGGCCAAGAAAAGACCTTGAATACTCCTGTGCAGTTCGAGATAGGGGGCTATGAGACAAAAACAGTCTCTTTGTTGACTGAAAATTATGAGCAACAAGGGGAGCATACTCTGCAGTTTAAGGTTGAAGCTTCTAAAGAAGAATATACTTATGACAACAACGAGGCAGAAGTTT
>JBDRIN010000004.1:0-41928 GCA_043815805.1 archaeon
TTGCGCGGGGCTTGAGGAGGTCGTTTGGTTGCTGCGAGCGTTTACAGCTCATTACCCTCAGCGACTGTTGCTTTCCCAAGTCCCGCGCTCCCTTTGGAGTCAACAGCCAGGCAAGACCTACAGGCTGGGTCTGGCTAGGAACCACATAAAGAGTGTTCATGATAGTTCGGCACTTGGATGCACGCAAAGAAGGAGGTTAGCGCCATGAGAACGTTCACAAAGACAGCCTTTGCCATCATCATCTTGCTGGCGACGCTGCTCTTGACATCAGGCTGCGCAGTGAAATCGATGCGCGGGCCCCGGAGAGCGCCTCCAGACCTGAACCATTCCAGTCAGACCGACCTGATGGGATGGAAGCACGACCTGGTCGAGGCGATCGAACACAAGCAGAGGATATACATCTCCCCTGCCCAGCTTCAGGCATTGCATTGGAATGCTATGAAGGCCAGGTACGACATCGACGACGACATCGAGGTGTCAGAACTGGTTGCACTCGGCACCTACTCGGACAATGGTATGTGGCCCCACACCAAGTCCGAGATGATGTATTCTCTGGATGTGCTCTATCCGGAGAAGCTCACCAGGATAGACGAGGGCTACTGGATGCTCTACACTGTCGAGAAGATCTTCGATAGCTTCGACTACATGTTCGTTGAGATGGACGAAGTCCAGGAGCCAAGATACGCCACGCACCGTGAAGACGGCAGAGTAGCCTGGGATCGGGAAGTCAACGAGCCCAGCATGGTAGAGCAGAGGAGAGGGTATCGTGTTCCGTTCGCGCACAAGAGCCACCTCTACAGCTTCAGACAGCGCTACGCGGTGTACTGTCCGGACTATCCAAACCCACCTGGCTTCTATTCGCTGGAGCTCGAGACCAAGCGGGGACCGACCAGGTATTTCTGGCCGGAGAGGAGAAAGATCCGAGACAAACTCGCGGAGCTCAAGAAGAGGGGCGGGCTCACGCTGGAAGAAGGACAGACAGCAATCAAGTGGTTGAGAAACCTGGTATCATCAATCTGAAGGGAAAACGAAGATGAAGAAGCTCATGATAGTTGCGATGGTGCTGTGCCTGGTGCCGACGATGATGCTCGCAGAGAGCATCAACCCGCGCGATTTCACCGAGGGCCAGCTCCTGCTTCGGAGCGTCAACCGACAGCTCGAGGCTGCACGGGTCGAGACCCTGCGAGTCGTGATTCCTGAAGACGTCATCGAGGAGTGCTTCAACATCCTCGTGTTCTCCGGCGACTACGAGCAGGAAGCCACGTTCTACAAGAATCTCATACTCGGCGCGCACTTCGAGAGCGACATCCATGTCTGGCACTGGCTCATGCAGCTTCATCAGCTGCGGCTGGAGCAACTCACCAGAGTTGACAACGAGCTACTCTCGCAGCCCATAGCTCTGATACACATCGGCGAGATGGAGCTCCTGTTCTCTGAACTCAGCGCACAAATCAGGACGTGGCACGAGTACGCCGATCTGGTCATCGAGACCTTCGAGGAGGATTACCCTGGGAAATTCTACGGGTCTCAGTCTGCAAATGATGTCATGGCCAACTTCGAGAGAGAGCATCCTGAGTTCGCCCGCGACGCAATCTGGCCTGGACTTCGTGCGACGGAATTCGCGAGGTACCTCGACAGCGAAGGAAGTCGGAGCTGGATCGACGCCTTCGGACCCGAGGAGATCACGGCGAGAGCGGTCTACGACGAGGTCAAGGATCAGACCTACATCACCCAGGACAAGGCGAAGACCTACATGATCAGCGTCTACCCGGACTTCCTCGTGTACTAGAACGGTTCACGGACGCGCGGGTGCATCGGAGCGCACACTGTGTGGCAGAGTCCATGTGGGGCATGCAGAGTGCGGTGTTATTTGGCACGATCCTTTGTGCCCGCGCAAACGAAACGCTATAAGGGGGTTCCCATGTTTCATTTCCGGAGCAATATCCGGATTGGATTGATGATCATCATCATGGTGGCCATGGCAGTACCTGCGTTCGCGGAGAACAAAGCGCCGCTGGAGGTATGGGGGCACATGCTCTATGATGTCACCACCTTCCCGGCGGTCGATGACTCTCTGGGCATCTCAGACAAGGAGGTCTCAAGAGCAAGACAGCTGCAGTTCGGGATTAAGCAGGATCTCGGCGGCGGCATGATGACCAGCATCGCGGTGGACGTCGCCGGCGGCAACATAGCTGTGATGGATGCCTACCTCAAGAGGAAGGACATCTACGCTGGCTGGGACCTCAGGTTCGGGCACACTGTCGAACCAGGACCGCTCACTTCGTGGATCCCTCCGAAGAGCATGGCATGCCTGGAGCGAGCGTCGATCGACGCTTTCTTCGCCGGGATGAACGTCGGGTTCCTGGCTGAGAAGTCAACGCCGCATACGGCACTCGCCGTGGGTATCTTCAGGGACACTGACAGATATCTCAAAGGCGAGGGCAAGACCGGCGGGCTGAGCGGGAGGTACACTCACATCATCGGCGAGGATGCTTCCTCCCGGCTGATCCATCTTGGGGCCTGGGGTTCACTTAGGAATCCTGAGAGCGTCCAGTTCCAGGCGAAGCCTGAAGTGAGCGGCTGTGAGCCGATCTTTGAGACTGCTGAAGTGCCGACTTCGAGGACCTTCACGTCTGGTGTCGAGTTCGCTGGTGTCCGTGGACAGACCCACTTTGCGGTGGAATACGTCCAGGTGGATGTCGACGGCGACTACGAAGCCGAAGCCTGGGGCTACTACACTCAGGTCGGGTATTTCTTCAATCATGGGAAATACCGGCTGTACGATAAGGATAAGGGGATCTGGCAGCAGGTCGAGCTCGAGGAAGGCGAAAGCGCATTGGAGCTTGTTGCCAGGTTCTCCAGGATTGACCTCGGCGACTTCGAGTCAGGGGGCGAGCTCGCAAGCTACAACCTTGGCCTAAACTGGTACCTGAACAGCCAGGTCAAGATCATGCTGAACGCCACTAACTTCGAGGCCTTCGACGCCTGCGGAGACAATATCGGCGACGGCACTGCTTTGAGTGCACGGTTGCAGGTGCAGTTTTCAGAGAAGTTGTACGGGAAGTAACAGAACGTGAGGTGGACGCGGTCGTAGGAGGCCATGACAAGGTCGCTAAATACCATCGGCGCCTTGGTCTCGCTTGTTGGCCGCGTCCCCTCCGCTGAGAACGGAAGAGGATTACGCATCCAAGGAGAAGCATCAGAAAAAAAGAATCCCTAGTTAGGGATAGAAAGTGAGGTGAACCTGAAACAAGACTTGGGTTGAATCATTGTTGAGTCACTCCTGGCTTTCCAAGAGAAAGGCAGACCAATGCAGCCAGATGCTTTCCAAGCGCATCCTGTGACCTTCCCACGAGAACCTTTGTGGGAGAGGAACATCAGGAAGAAGGATCGGTTGCGGATCGTCAACGAAGGTGACTTTCCGCGTGACGCACTCCTGGCAGGAATTGGAGTTGGCCAGTCACCGCTCAAGGATACCTTTGGCATCACGGACCCGGACGAGATCCGTCATCGGAACGGTCTTATGTGGTGGCTGTTCGAGAACCCTCAGGCCTGCAGGTGGATCAAGGCGGCCGATAAGGAAAGGCGGCCCCTGCCGGTCACGCAAGAAGAGTTCCTCAAGTACTTCGACCGCAGGAGGACGCACAATCCTCACTGGACCGCGGTTCACAAGTTCATCGAGATCTGCGATGCAGCCGGGAAGCTTCCACCACGGCTCCGTACTATGGTCAACACGTTGAAGGCCAGCCTGCCTCTCGAAGGAGACGAGCAGCGGATGGCCGACTTCCTGTCTGACCAGATTGTGAACATCACGGTCATCGAGGGTCTTCTCGAGTTCACGATCAAGATGGACACTGAGTGGGACCATCGAGGTGAAGGAAGGGGAAAGATCCAGGGCCTCGAGGATATCAACCTGGTCGAGGATACGATGCGTGTCTGGGGTCACAGCATGTACTCCTACGCGCTCAGCGAGACCGCGCTGGTGACGTACCCCGACTGGGCCAAGAAGGGTAAGTGGAACCCGGTCAACTGGATAGGTCTGGGCTGGTTCGTGCGACGCAAGATCAAGAAGGAGAACGCGGCGCGCAGAGCGGCGGCCTACAAGGAGACCGTCATCACCCACTTGGACGGTGGTCTGGCAATAGAAGTCGAGAGAGGGGTGCTCCAGCGGCTCAAGCAGATCGCTTGGATGAAGATGTATCCCAAGGACAAGGTGAGGTTCCAGGGCGCCACGGCCAAGGTCTACTTCTCTTACTCCAAGGAAGGCCTCTGGATCCACATCTATGGGATTGAGCCGGCTCCCTCAGCTTCGAAAACCATGTTCACCTACGGCATGTACGCGGGCTACTCTGAGAGTCGCAGGGTCGTCATCGCGAGCGGCCAGGCCGACTTCCAGAAGGAGCTTTCGTCGTACAACGACGAGATGGAACGCGCAGGCATCCGTCTGATGATCCGGGAACATGATCAAGGGCTTCCGGAGAATCAGAAGATGACGCTCCGGGACGAGTGGGCTGATCTTGTCCCTGTGGGCGAGACACCTCCGGATGCGCGTCAGATGCTCTTCCGCCAGAGCTTCAGGATACCATCTCCGGCGACGGACAGGAAGTACCGCTGGTTCGCGCTCAGCAACCTCTACCAGGGACCTGTGCTACACGAAGTCTACGAGGCTACGAGGCGGCACCGGATCTGGTTCGAGCGTCAGCTGAATCTCCTCAAGATGGTCGCGGACCTGGCAGACGGCCAGCGCGAAACCGCCCTGAAGATCGGCTCTCCGCTTTCAAGGCCAAGGCTGGCTACGAATGGCGAGCAGGTTGTTTCGTTCGACGAGATCTACCCCATGCACCTCATCTCCACTCTCGGCGGACGGAGGCCTGTCCCGATTAGGGAACTGCCTGTAATCAACGGACAGATGATCGGATTCACAGGCTACCACGGCGGCGGCAAGAGCGTGGCCGAGTTGAGCGTCACCGACCACATCTACATCGTCCAGAGCGGTCTGCTGGCCTTCGGCACGGGTTGGGTTTCTAACCCCAAGAAGATGATCGGTCTGGTCTTCATCGAGCGCGGCGATGGCTCGACGTTCCAGCTCCTGCTGCAGAAGATCACGAACGTCCTGCTGGAAAGCAGGCACTACCATCCGAGCGAGGTGATGGTCATCCTGGACGAGTTGGGCACCGGTACCCAGGAAGCATCCGGTCTTGATGTCGGAAAGGATGTTCTGGCGAAGCTGCAGAGGATGGGTATACCCACTCTCTTCAGCACCCAGATCACAGACCTCGCGACGTTCGCGGAGGACGAACTCGGAGCGCAGTGCTTCAAGTTCGACCGACACCACGGCATCACGCCAGGTATCGGTGACGGCGGGGCGAAGGACCTGATGAAGCGTATGGGTCTTGCACGTCTCGTTGCCAACTAGTTCGACGAGGAACCGGGGGCTGGTATGATTTGCATGAGCGAGTTGTGCTAGCCCCTTTCCTCACCTGACTTTAGAATCATGAGCCATTGTTTGGCTGAAGGCATAAAGAGTGACAGATGGATGACAACTTGGATGACATCTAATTCCATGCGAAGCAAGCAGTAGCACATCGAAAGACTGCCGTAATCATGGCAGCAGAAAGGAGAACATCCAAACCAGGCTTGGGTGTTGTTATACTTTCTACTCGTAGAACAAAACGGAGGTGCTCCCTGCAGGAGATGCTGGACCCATTTCTGGCATCGCTCGTCCTGCAGGGACCCTCCCGCGGGAGGAAACCTCTACCAGTTTTTCGCCATAAGGCGAGGAGTGTAACAGATGCGAAAGTACACATTGGTTTTGGTCCTGGTGCTCATCGCGATGATGGTGGGGATGGCTTCTGCCTATCCTCTCCTCATTCCAAGGAAGGCTGTGGGAGATCCTGCAGATGAGGGGTACGAGAGGTTCGAGGAGGCCTGGGATCGGCTCTACTATGCTGCCACAGACCACTACCGCTATGTTCCAAGGGTTGACGAGCGGCTGAACGCGTTCAACTACATCAACGACAGGCCGTTGGACGAGCAGGCCAAGTACAACATACTCCGCGTGCAGGGCCATATCGCCAACACGGCGGTGATGAGTCGCCTGTTCGAAGTTGTCGGCAATCTCTGGCTCGAAGAGCTGCGCGAGGTCGAGAACCCGGTCAAACGCAAGAGCATGTTCTATAGTCGCTTCTGCGACCAACTCCCCGTGCTCTTCAGAATCCTGAACGGGGACATTGAGCGGGCGCAAAAGTTCCTTGGACGGAACAAGCACATCAAGGCCGACAGTGAGTCCAACGGAGTCAGGATCTACCCCGGCTGGTACGACGACGACTTGCCGGAGATTATGGATAGCTGGAACACGCGCGCGGGGGTGTGGAGTCGCAACAAGCGTGTCTGGGATGGTTTCCTACTTCCTGAGATCAATGCCTGCGACGACATGAGGGACGCGCTCGTGAAGTACGACGATCTCAGCATGGAGGAAGCGTACGCGTTGCTGGACAGGTACTTCGGCATTGCATACGGTCCGGACGACGGCGGCTTGGTCTTCTTGCCGTACACGCCGCGGGAAGAGTTGCGGTCGAGGACCGAGTGATCGACGGAGAAGTAGAACAGTGGAGGCTCCCTGCGGGGACGGTACTGACGGTGTTAAGGGGGACCCTGATGTACTTAGTTCCTGCAGGGACCTCCCACGGGAGGTTAGCCTCAACAGAGTTCGAAGATCGGAGGTAGAACAACACAACGTCCTAGCCGCGGCGGCAGTCTGACAACGCTGCTCAACAACGGTCTGGCTGGGAACCGGATTCGTTTAGAAGTAGCCGCGGTATAGGATAGGCCCAAAGGAAGAGGCGTAGGTTCGCCAGAAGTAATCCGCCTGTGCCTCTTTCCTAGGGCTCGGACATATTCCCCTGGAGGAAAAGGTTATGGTAAAGAAACGCGGTGGTGAGGCTCCCCTGCCAAGATACACCAGAGGTGCTGCCCTGAACAAGGCTGCAAGTCCCAGCTACAAGTACAAGCTCACCAAGAGCACTCGGGCTGGTGTCGAGGAGTGGGAGAAGGATCCAAACCAGGATCCGAACAAGCTCATGCACCAGATTACTGCGAGTGCGGTGGCGAGGGAGTTCGGCTGGGTGATCATCGAGGACGAATAGGAGGGACTCGAATATGCGTTTCACAGTTGTTACACTGGGAGTTCTGGCAGTCGTCGTGGCCCTGGCTTTCTTCTTTGGTCCCAGCGGGAGGGAGGCGGCTGCTTCGGACAACTTCTTCGCAGGCAACGTGTGGGTTGTCTGTTTCGCCTGGCTCGGGATAGTAGCCATGATAGCCTCGACAGGCAGGAACTTCGGACTGGGCGATAGGATCATCCGCTGTGCGGCCAGGTTCGCGTCTGGGATGTGCGGCGTCTTTGCCCTGGGGTGGTTCATGACACCGTAGGGCTTCGTAGGAACTAGGGTCCGTGGCCCTAGAGGTGCTGGCTGCTTTTGAGCCAGCTGTTGGAAGCGTTCTAGTTGGGAGGGACGCTATGTGCACTGCTGTCCTTGGTCTGAAGTTGGGCTTCCGAGCAAATCAAGATATCAGGCGCACGGGAGCTATGAGGCTAAGGATAGTCCTATGGAGAAGGGCGTGGGTAGTTTTTGTTGGGCTGAATGCCTGCGCCTCTTCTCCTGGGGTTTTGGAGTACCCTAACTCGGAAACAAGGTCTGGCTTGTAAGCTAGACTTCTTGATAGATTACATGAGTGTAACTCAGGATCCAAAGACAAACGAAAGGAGCTAAAGATGCGACGCATCATGTCAGTTTTTGTAATCGCCGCACTCATGTTGGGAGGCTGCGTCGGCACCATGCCTCCGCCAGCACAAGAGACCACCATGACGCTGATGACCATCCAGGGCAGCGACAAGGAAAGGAACGAGCTGACTCCTGCACAAAAAGCAGTGCAGCTGGCTGGCGAGTTCTACAGCGTGAGAGAGATCGACAAGGCTATTGAGAAGTATCAGGAAGCCTTGGTTCTCGATCCAGACATGATCGACGCGTATCTTGGACTCGCCAGGATTTATCTGGTTGAGATCCAGGACTACGACAAGGCCCTGGCGATGTATCAGGCGGCGAGCGAGAGAGCTCCTCAGGATGCATACACCAGGACTGCTCTGGCCTATGCCTACTTCGTAGTCGGCAGGTACGAGGAGTCGATCGCAGAGTACGTGGTTGCCGTGGGGATTTCGTCAGAGGATGCCGACGCATTCCTTAACCTTGGCTATGCATACGCAAAGGTCGGCGATGATGTCAGCGCGATCAATGCGTATCGCCGGGCAGCAGAGCTTTCGCCCCAGGATGGTAGGATCGTGCAGCAGCTTGCACATCTCTACTACACCAACGGCATGTACGACCACGCCATCGCCGCGTACGAACAGCTGCAGCGACTTGGAGCGGCAAGTGACCACTCCTTATCTACGCTCGGCTTTCTATACATGAAAGTTGGAGCTTACGGCAAGGCAGAGTCGGTCTTGCTTGCATTGCTTGAGAGGGAACCCGACAACTTTGATGCGCGGGCCAACCTGGCTAGCATCTATAGGTCGACCTCAAGATTTGCTGAGGCGATTGAGCAGTTCAACACGCTCGTTGAGATGCAGCCTGGCAACCCGACCTACTTGGCTGCTCTGGCTGACGCTTACAACGACGCCGGCAGGTACGGAGACGCCATAGTTGCCGCTAGGAGGCTGTTGGTGGTTTCACCGGGGCATGGCAGTGCATACCTTGCATGGGCCAAGGCTTTGGAGAAGCAGGCCGATGCTTTGGTGGAGGCAGAAGGGTTCGACGCTGCAGTAGTGATGTATGAGAACGCGATTTCCAAACTGGAAGAGGCTCGGAGGGATCCTCAGTGGAGGTCGCATGCAGTGAAGGAGATCGATAGGCAGAACCAGCATATCGAGAGGGCAAAGCAGAAGGAGCGGGACGAGATCTACAACAGGGACAAGTAGGGGAAAGAAGAAGTCCTATGTCGACCAGGCCAACATTTGAACTGGCAGAATCAATCGAAGAAGTCATGAAGGCGCGGGGTTACGAGAACAGCTGGAGACGCTACGAGATTGAGGCTTTCGCCAAGGAGATCGGACTGGAAGACGACGCGGTATCTCGAGATAGTACTCACTCCAGGCAAGGCAGATCCTCTGAAGAAGAAGGAGCTCGAGAGCATCAACGCCTGGATATTCAAGTGGGCGAGGTAGAGGTGAGAAGGAGGTGAACGATTTGAAGAAAGCCCTAATCACATTCGCAGGGATGATCGTGTTTGCGCTTATCGTGGCGGTGATAGCGTCTTTTGTGGACGACCCGAACGATATGACTACAACCGTGCTGGTTACCATCTTCGTGACCATGATTGTCTCTTTCATGGCGACCCAAGACGGACAGCGAGGCGCCCTCATAACCGTGCTGGTAGCAGTGTCGATGATTGGCGGCTGCAGCGTGGGTCTGATGGCGCCATGGAAAGAACCTGTTGTCCAGACCGAAGTGACGACAGATGTCGAGGACAACGGCGACACCGACACGACACTGACAGTCTGGGAGGAAGGAGGACAGGATGTTCCAGATCACTAGGCGCATCCTGGGGAACAACAGAGGGGATACCCTGGTGGCCATGGCAGGGTTCATGGTGTTCGTCTTCCTCCTCTTGACTCTGCTTGCGCATTGGGGCATTTACGGATTCCCCCAGGGCGTAATCGTGGAGCTCGGAACAGTAAGTGCCAACACAAGTAGTGCGGGACTCTACGAACCAATAGAGCTTCCCGAGTGGGCTGGTGCTTTGCTGTTCGCAATGCCATACATCATCATATTCACGGTGCTCACTTTGCTAGAGAAGCCCAAGAAGCTCGTAGCGGAATGTACTGACTAGAACCTCCATCATCGTACGAAGAGGCAGAACTCAAGGCTGTTAATCTTGAAGTTCTGCCTCGCCTAAGCGTGATTGTGTGAGCAACTGGATTTCCGGCTTTTTTTATGTACTATTTATTTTCTATATGGAAAGTTATTCTTACAGGTCAGGCCCCCCAAGCCCTTAAGGGCGTGGTACCATGGCCTGACCTGCGAATTGCTTGAGGGATTTCTGCAATCCGTACTGCCCCGTTGTGTTGCTCTCCCTGATGTAATGGTCTATCACCCCTCCTGTTACACTCCCCACGGTTCTCGAGAATGTGAAGGAACTCCACAACGCTTTGTACTTTCTCCTCCATGTCTGCATTTTGCGTATCTTGTAGCTTGTGTAGCCTTTCAATAGTTGAAAGGCTTTTGCCACAGACATGGTCCGTGGCAGACGCACAAAGACGTGTACATGATCCTTCATGACTTTGCACTCGAACACTTCGATGTCGTGCTTTTTCGCCGCAACCTCTATCAGGTTGCGGCATAGCTTTGCCATACCCTCACCCTCGAAAGTTGGGTAACGATACTTGGTCACCCAGATCATGTGGTACGTGTTTTGGCTCACTCCGTGAGCCGATTTAGTCAGAACTTCGTATTCCATATTTAGCACCTCCGCAAATTTTTTATACTAGCGAGGCATAGCTAACACTAACTTAGACGTTGTTTGAATGCGTCGGCTACGCCACGCATTCATTCTTATATTTTCTCGAGAATAAATAGGTTTTGCTTCGCAAAACCTAAAGGGGCTTCACTCGACGGGCTGAAGCCCGCAGTACCTCGCCCCATTTATTTTCAGTATAGAAAATAAATAGGTTTTTATACTTATATATTTATATAATAGGAAAGATGGCGCTGAAGACAGTCAAAAAAGGATGCCCTGCATGCGGCGGGGACGTGGTAGGGAATGATGAGTTCAGGTTCTTCTGCAAGAAATGCAACATGCTCTTCAAGGAAAGAGACCTGAAAAAAGAGAAGAAGGAAGATAAAAAAGATGCCAAGCAATGAAAAGTTTAAATAGTAATAATATTTTCTTATTCTGGGATGGTGATTGAAAGATTAGAACTAGAGGTGGTAATAGCTGATATTGATGATACTCTAGCCGATTGTCTAAAGTATTACAGGGCAGTCAACCTCATGAACACAAGAATTCTACAGAGAAATCTCTTCCATCTTGATCTGGGGGATGATGACGTGAAGCCTGTGGTGAAGAGAATTTCTGATGAGCTAGAGCTGAGCCTTGGCAGGAGCAGGAAAAGATATCAGGAAACTTGGAGAAGAGTGTATGAACATTTTCTTAAGAAAGCCATTAAAGGCGCAGAGGTCGATGAAAATTCTCCCATGTTCAAAGAGATCATAGCAAACACAGAGATGCCCTATGCAAGAGAGACCTATGAAAAGAACGGTCTCATGCCAGGAGTGGAAGGCGCGCTTGATTACTTAGTATCAGAAGGCGTTAGGTTATGCCTCTTGACAAGAGAAACTTTGTTTGACGGAGAACCTTCAACCCAAGACTTGAAGATAGATGCACTTGGCTTGAGGCAAGAAAATCCTGATGGTACAAGAAGATGGTTTGAGGATAGATACACCAAGATCGTGCCTGAGAAGACAGTAGGTGATTTCGAAGAGCTATTGGGTGGTGTTGCTCCTGAGCGCGCAGCAACCATAGGTGACTCATGGCAAGACATCTGGCCCGGAGTGGACAGGCTCAACATGTGGGGTTTTCACGTCTATGATCCTGAGGGTTGGAATCCTGGAACTCCTCCTGAAGCATTCCATAATCATCCAAGGATAAAAAGAATCCCTGAGTTCGCGCTGATGCCAGAAATATATCCTTGGCTTAATGAAATCTTTATGTATAGACAGGAATAAAGAAGAACTAAAGGTCGTAGCAGGCAGCGCAGAGCGCTGTTATGGAAAACCTTTTAAATCACTCTAAGTTTTTTCTTTCTATGTTCATACATACCATCGATCCGACATTATTTAGCCTGGGACCTTTCCCAGTGCGCTTCTATGGCATTGTCTATGCAGTTGGATTCCTGTTCATGTATTTTTACCTTTATCAGGCAGCCAAGAAAGGCAAGATAAAAAACCTGAAGCCTGTGGATGTTGATTGGCTCGTGATATTCTTGATTATCGGCGTCCTAGTAGGAGCTAGATTCTTTGAAGTCGTAGTATACAATCCAGGATATTACTGGCAATATCCACTAGATATCCTTAAGATATGGCAGGGCGGCTTGAGTTTCCACGGAGCCTTGCTGGGAGTTTTCATCCTGACTTGGCTCTACTCAAGAAAAAGAGACATCAACCTGTTCGAGATATTAGATGTTGCTGTGATTCCTCTGACAATATTTTTGTTCCTGGGAAGAATCGCTAACTTTGTTAATGGAGAACTGTGGGGAACAGTGACCAATGTTCCCTGGTGCGTAAAATTCCAGGGAGTGGAAGGATGCAGGCACCCATCGCAGATATACGAATCCCTAAAGAATCTGGGATTGTTCTTCATACTTTTCTTCACTTCAAAACACAAGAAAGACAGGAAACCAGGATTCATATTCTGGCTGTTCGTATTACTATATGGTATATTCCGATTTGTCATAACCTTCCTGCGCTTCGACGACCTGTATTGGGGATTGAGCAAAGGACAATGGTTGTGCGTTGTCATGATAATCCTGGGCGCCTACATGCTTTACAGGATGAAAAAGCAAAAAGAATTTAAAGTTAAGAAAAAAGAGAAAATAAAAGAAAAAAAAGAAGAGAAGAAAGAAGAAAAGGCAGAAAAGAAAGAAGAACCTGTTGAAGAAGAGCAAGTAAAAAAAGAGAAAGAAGTCGAACAGCAGGTCGCTGTGGACGAGCAAGCTTCGGAGGAAAAAAATGATTAAGCTTCCGGTCATCATGATAAACTTCAAGACCTATGAGAAAGCAACAGGCGAGAAAGCAGAAGAACTCGCTTTGTTGTGCGATAAAGTTTCTAAGGAAACAGGAAAGAACATCGCTGTCTGCGTGCAAGCAGGAGATATCTTTAGAGTTTCTCAAAAAGTATCTATCCCTGTGCTTGCCGAACACCTAGATCCTGAAGAACCTGGCAAACATACAGGCGACATAACAGGCGAAGACATAAAATCAAATGGCGCCATCGGAACCTTATTGAATCATTCTGAAGATCGTTATCAATTGGATCTCCTGGAGAAAGCTGTTGTAAAAGCAAAAGAGCTCGGCCTGATCAGCGTTGTCTGCGCAAACAACAGCGAAGTGGCAGAAGCAGTCGCTGCTTTTGAGCCAGACATGATCGCTATCGAACCGCCAGAATTGATTGGCACCAAGATTTCTGTCAGTGAAGCAAAGCCAGAATTTGTGACAAAGACAGTCGATAAGATAAGAAAGATACATCCAAACGCAGTCATCTTATGTGGAGCAGGCATACACAACGCAGAAGACGTCAAGAAAGCGATTGAATTAGGAACTCAAGGTGTTCTCTTGGCAAGTGCTGTCACCCAGGCAGATAATCCAGAAGAAGTTCTAAAAGAATTAGCTAAAGGCCTTTAGGGCACAAGCACATATATCTTGTTGAAGGTTCCTGTGTAGAGATTGCTCGGAGGATCTCCTGTACAAGCGCCTTCGCAGACATAGACATTGAATATATACGTGCCTTTCTTCGCGTCTTTAGGGACTGTTATCAAAATCAATCGAGCATTGTATTGGTCCTTCTGTATTTCTCCAAAATTATTACTTTGGACTACCCACGTGCCAAAAGGCGTTATTTGGTTGCCGTCATAGTCGACTGCTTTGTCTGGCTTCACCTCCAAGGCGAAGTATTGCGAAGTGGGAAACTCGTTGCTAACTCCGATAGAGAAAGAGTTGGTGTTGTCCCGTTCTATCTCTTTCTGCACATCAGGTATCGCGATTAATTTCCCCTGGGCCAGGACAGATTCTATCCTGCTCCTTGTCCTGTCAGATAATGTTTTTTCGAAATCAGCGCTTTCCCTGAAGACAGTGTAGAATAAAGTGAGGCCCAGCACAAAGAGAACTATGGCCACTATTAGTATGACAAGAAAATTTACCGCTATCTGCACTCCTTTCTTGTTCATTTTGAAAAAAGAAAAATCATTTCATGTATTCGTACTCACGCACGATCATGACCATGAAGAGTATGAACAGTATGGCACCCGCTATCAGTATCAAAAAGCTGTAGCCTAAGGTATCTGGATAGGTAATCATGCGCCAGAAGCCGAAACCGACCACAAACACGCATAACCATAAAAACTTGTCAAGCACCAGCTTCATGACTTCGAATTCTTCTTGTTTAGTTAGGTTTTTCTTCATGATTATCACCCTCTGATCTCTATGTCAAAGTCTTTGGAATATTTGACGCCAGGAGAAGCACCCATAGTTATGTCCGCTTCGCAAAGATATGTGCCTGCAGGAGCTCTATCTGTCTCAAGTATAAGCAGGTACTCGACCGTCTGTGAAGAAGGAATGTCCTTCGGGTTCACTTGTATAGACGCGAAGGTTATGGTATTGCAGGTCACATTGATAACCTTATTGACAACAGGCGTATCTGTAGGATTATAGACCTTGGCTTTCACGACCTGCGTATCCGTGCTCTCCATGATCTTATGTTCACTGGACAGAGTTATCGGCTCTGAAAAACTAGGAGCATCTGGCTCTGGCTCGTTGGCAGCCAACTCATCTATATTCTGTGTCAAACTGCCAAACATGCCTCTGATAAATCCCAAAGCTAGACCCAACACAACGATTCCTATAATCATCACTATAATCATATTTATGCTAAGATTGATAGAAGCTTTCTTCTTCATGCTACACACCTCTTTTTTATAATATTATAATACCATGTAATAATATTCCAGTATTAGAGTAAAGAGTTTATAAATGTTTCTTTTTTATCTGTATTAGCATATAGAAACCTTTATAAAGAGGACGTTGTTCTTCTGCTTTGGTTTAGAGGTTCTGTAGGAATACTTATAGGTGTAAAAATGATAGAAGAAATTTCACCATCGGAACTCGTGGAAGCATTGGCAAAAGAGATGCCCAAATTAGTTCAAAAACCGGAATGGGCAGACTTTGTCAAGACCGGAGTGCACAAAGAAAGGCCGCCAACCAAAGAAGACTGGTGGTATATACGGACAGCTGCTGTCCTAAGGACAGTCTATGTCAAAGGCCCGATCGGTGTCTCTAAGCTCAGGACCAAGTACGGCGGAAAAAAGAACCGAGGTGTAAAACCAGAGCGCTTCAAGAGAGGAAGCGGCAAGATTCTAAGGACAGTCCTTCAACAGCTAGAAGCGGCTGGTCTCATAAAACAAGGCAAGGTAGGCGTGCATAAAGGCAGGATGCTGACTGCTAAAGGAAAAAAATTGATGAAAAGCGCAGCAGAGAACCTGTATAAGACTAAGCCGAAGCCAGCGCCTGAACCAACGCCTAAGCCTGCACCGGCAGCAACACCGGCGAAGCCGGCAAAAGAGCCGCAGCCCAAGGCTCCAGAACCAAAGAAAGAGGCAAAAGCAGAAGTGAAGGCTGAAAAGAAAACAGAAGAGAAGAAACCCGAAGTCAAAGAAGAGAAAAAACATGAAGTGAAGAAAGAAGAACCTAAGAAGGAACCTGAAACAAAGCCAAAAGAAGAAGGCAAGGTCGCTGCAGCAGAAACCCCTGCTGAAACTAAAGATAAGAAGTGATGATCATGGCAAGATATAAGCATAAAAGCAAGAAGAAAAGGCTCACCAAGAAATTAAGACAAACCCGCTGGGCGCCTTTTTGGACGGTCCCAAAAATATATGGTCCTGGCAGACGCGTACATCCCGGCAGACACACAAGAGTGAAGAGAAGCTGGAGAAGGACCAAGATGAAGGCTTAAAATGGCAGATAAAAAGACTGAGAAGACAGAAGAGAGAACCTACAATGTCCCTCTGAGAAGGGGCTATGTTAACAGTGCCAGGCATAAGAGGACCAAGAAAGCAGTCTCTATCCTCAGGAACTTCGTGAAGAAGCACATGAAAGTAGACGAAGTGAAGCTAGGTCAGAACCTTAATCTGGAGCTATGGAAGCATGGCATAAAGAATCCTCCTCATCATGTCAAGATAACAGTCACCAAAGAAGACGGCGTTGCTAAGGCAGAGCTTGTGGGCTTTGATTATAAAGAAGAGAAGAGGCCTGAGAAAAAGGTCGAAGAGCAGACCAGTCTCAAAGATAAGTTGGCTGCAAAGCTAGGCGTGAAAGAAGAAGACGCAGAAGAGGAGAAACCTAAGAAAGCAAAGAAGGCTGGAGAAAAGCCAGCAGAAACAGAAAAGAAGGAAGCGCCTAAATCAGAAGAGAAGAAAGAAGCGCTCAGAAACCAGAAGGTTTCTGGCGTGTTAGAAACGGAAAGCGTTTCAAACACTCCTGCGCCAGCAGCAAAAGAGCCACCTAAAGCTCCTGAACCTAAGGAAGAAGAGAAGAAACCTGAAGTGAAAGAAAAACCGGCTGAAAAAGAAGCTGAGAAAAAAGATAATCCTAAACCTGAATCTAAGCCGAAAGAAGATAAAAAATAATCATTCACTTTTTCTTATTTAATTCTTCATTTACCTTTTTCAAGGCAGAGTCCAAAGCTACAAAGAGATTCCTATCAGTCACTTCTGATACAAAAGGCTTTCCTTCTTTCATCACCTTGGCATGCAATTCATATTTCTGGTTCTTAGGAGTCTTATGGACCTCTTTAAGGGTCAAAGACAACTGCTCAAAGCCTTCATGGGTGTCAGAAAACCGCCTAGCATAGTTACCGACAATCTTCTTGATCACTATCATCTCTGCATAGTCTAGGGGTTTAAAACCTACCAATACTATGTTTCCGCCTAACTCTATAGTCATTCACTTCACCCCCTAACAAAGAGCACTAATGCACCATGATTTTTAAATTTTGTGATATAATAATGATAACCTTTATAAATAGGCCTTTTCTTCTGAGAATAGAGGAATGTGGGCTTTGCTCGCCTGAACCTCAAAAATACATCAAATAAACAAATGGAGGCTAATAAAAATGGGTTATCTAAAATATGTTCGTGAGGCTTGGAAAAAGCCCAAAGAAAATATAAAAGCTAATCAGAGGGCTAGACTGATCCAATGGAGGCAAGAGCCTGTCACAGTAAGGATGGAAAACTCCACAAGGCCAGACAGGGCACGTTCTTTAGGATATAAGGCTAAGCAAGGCTTTATCATAGTAAGGCAGCGTGTAGCCCGCGGCAAGAGACAGAGAGAGAAGTTCAGCAGCGGAAGACGGCCAGCACATATGAGGCGAAAAAAAGTAGTGGCAAAGAACTATCAACAGATAGCAGAAGAAAGGGCCAACAAGAAATACGTGAACTGCGAAGTCCTGAACAGCTATCCTGTCGGAGAAGACGGTAGAAGCAAATGGTTCGAGATCATACTTGTCGACAGGGCACATCCGCAGATACTCGCTGATAAGAGGATAAACTGGATCATCGTCAAGAGAGGCAGGGCATATAGAGGCTTGACGTCTGCTGCCAAAAAATCCCGCGGCTTGAGAAAGAAAGGGACTGGTGCAGAGAAGATAAGGCCAAGTCTCAGAGCTAGGGGAAGAAGGCACTGATTTTTCTTTTTTTAATATCTTTAATTTATATACCTATAGAAATAAGTCTAAAAACTAATGCAATACAAAGACGTTGTGCTTCTCGCCGCCCTTCAGCTCTTCGATTATCCTCTTGGTTATGACCTTGACAGGGTCAGGCATCAATTTCACTCTTTTCTTGACGTCACTGAAGTTCTTAAAAGGCTCTGCTCTTCTCTCTTCTATGATCTCCCACATGTGTTTCTTGCCGACTCCAGGAAGAAGCTCTATGACATGCATCCTAGTGCTCAATGGCTGGCTCTTGTTGAAGAATTCTACAAAGTAAGGCTCGTTCTTCTTGACAAGCTCTGTTATGACCGGCTCCAGCTCTGACTTGGCTGTCTGAGTAAGTCTTGCGACATCTATCTTGCCGTTGATATGATGTATCTTGTCCCTCTTAGCATCACCGATATAGACCTCTTCATAAGGCTGCAAAAAAATCCCTTTCTTTGGGACTAATTCTAAGAGGGTGAAATGGTTCTTTCCTATAGCTTGCACTATCGGAGTCTTGATAGCTTTTTGATTGGTATCAAAAGGATAGCCGTTCGGCAAGAAATCTAGCACTATAGCTTCTTCTTCCTTTTCATGATGCATCGTTTTATACCCCCTCCTTGAAAAGAATAATGACCTAGTAATTTATAAATTTTGCGTTAAAATCAGCGTTTTAACGCTTTTTAGGCAGATAATTCTTCAAAGCCGCCATGATCTTCTTCAAATTATCTCCTGTTATAGTAAGGGTATAGCCTTGTAGAATAAGCTTCAACTCAGATTCGGTCCTCGGAAGGATATCTATAATCTTATGGATCATGTTATCCTTTAATCTTGGAATATTGAGTTTCTCCATTTTCTCGACGAGCTCCTTAGCTTCCTTTGCTTTCAGGTCAGCGAACTGGTTTAGGTATTCCTCTGTCTTGTTGCCTCGAAAGCTCAGCTCAGAATCTCGCTTCTTAATCCTCTTGAGCTCTTCCTTAAGCTCAATCATGTTTATAGGTTCTTTGGAAAGTATCTCTGGTTTTGACATATTCTCATCCTCTTATTTCTTTCTTAGATGAACCGGGTGCACGATGGTTGTCTTCTCTTTTTTGCCATCTTTTATGGTCACTTCATAGCAGAATCCTCTCTGCTTCGCGATGGTGCCTGTCTTGCCATGGAAAGCTCTGAAATAGATCCCTTTCTGATAAGCAGGCTCTGCTTTCAAGACTACTTTGTCTCCTACCTTGAACTCCTGCAGGAAGTTCCTCAGCTTTATCTTTCTCCTTTCATGTAAGGATTTCTTCATCTTCTGACGAGTCTTCTTCCTTGCACCGCCGATTCTTTTAGTCATAAAGGGAAAAGAATAAGGGAGGGTTTATAAAGTTAACTGTCGGAATGCCATAAAATTTATATAGATTCTTCCAATTCCAGATGTGAGGGTGAGAAGAAACCTTTGGGTTTCTGTGGAGAACAAATCATGACACAAGTGCAACAAGAGAAGATACGGCTTGCGCAGAACATTCTGGATGATTTAGAGATTCCTATCTGGATGGCATTTTCAGACCACAAAATGGGCCAAGATACTATGAGTATGTTCCTCGGTGGGACAAAAGTGCCAGCAATGCTGCTTCTTTCTCCAACCCAAAGAAGGTTGATAGTGCACGACTTGGAAGCAGATAACATCCCCCAAGATGAATGGAAACAGGACGAAGTACGAGTTTATCTGGCAAGAAACTATACAGAGGTAATTGCTGAAGCTTTGAAAGAGCTAGGATTCAACAACACTCTGGCCGTAGATTATACAACTATGGGAGACGCCTTGGTAGACAGGATAGGTGCTGGAACGAGAGACCGGATTGATGACACGGTAAGAAGCCATTTTCCAGAAGTTGTAGGAGACAGAGATATCCGGGATGTTGTTACATCTTCAGAAAGGATACTATACGCGTTATATGATCGGAAGACGCCTGATGAGCTTGTTAAAATGGGAATAGCTGCCAGGCGGGCTGATGATATACTGAAACAAGCTTTTGGAGAATTAAGACCTGGAATGACAGAGAAAGAAGCCTTTGACCTTGTCAAGAGAATTACGGAAGAAACCAAGGCTGGATTCCTAGAAGAGAAAGGACTAGAGGATGAAGAATACGCATGGGATGCTGAGAGATGCCCAACCGTGCTGACAGGTCCAAGCTTTGTGAAAGGAGGGCATAGCGGAGCATCTGATGAAATCCTACAGCCAGGTAACACAGTCTATTTTGATTTTGGTGTAAAGCTTTATTTTCCTGATGGAACCCATTTCTGCAGTGACATCCAAAGGATGGGTTATGTCCTAAGAGATGGCGAGACACAGGCATCAGAAGAAGCACAAATAGTATTCAATGTCTTGTATAGAACCATCAGCCATGGCATAGAAGTCATGAAACCAGGAGCAAAAGGCCATGAGATAGATCAGATGGTTAGAGATTTTATCAGAGAAGAGCTGAGAGAACATGGCATCAAGCTTCCACCAAAGTTCAAAGATCTTGTCTATAATCATGCTACTGGGCACCCTCTGGGTGAAGAAAGCCATAACCCGGGAGCAAAATTGGGACTATATGATAAAGAGTTAGGAACACAACATCTGACGATACAACCCCATGGCGTCTACACTATCGAACCAAGAATACCTATAGTGAACGGCGGCTCGATAGAAGAAGACGTTGTCGTCAATCCAGACAATGACAACTACACCTTATGCCCAAGACAGACAGGATTCTACCTGATTTCTGGGAAATAAAAACATAAACTTTAAATACTAAAATATCTTTAGCTTTTCCACGGGGATGAAAAAAACAATAATACAAAATTCTGATTTCTTGTTATTAATTAGTTAAAGGCAGAACCATGACAACCGGAGAATTCAACAGCTCACCAAGATGCCCAAAGTGCAAGGCAAAAGTCTTTTCTGAAGACGTAGTATGCCCTAAGTGCGGGGCAGATTTAGAATAGAAAACAGTTTATTTCTTGGCTTCTGGCTTCTTGGCACCTTCAGCAGGCTTAGCTTTACCAGCTGCTGGTGCTACTTCTGCAGGTAACAATTTAGTTATCAAAGATTCAGGTATGCCGGATTCTGTAAGCTTGGTCTTGATAGCAGATCTCTCTTTGCCTTCCATGCTCTTTATTATTGAATTGGCAGTCGCCTCTAGCTCTGCATGTTTCTCTGCCAGGTCTGCCTGCATCTTCTTCTTCTCTTCTTCAAGCTCCTTCTGCTCTTGTGCAGAGATCTCGGTCTTCTCTTCTTTTATCTCTTTGTCGAACTTGCCTTCAGCCACTAATTTGAGAGCTTCAACCGCAGGCTTGCCTTCTACTTTGACGCCCATGGAATTGCATGTCCCGATTATCTCGCGGACCTTTTCTTTCAAGGTCTTGCCTAGCAAAGAATCTTCCTTCATCTTCGCTATCTTGATTATCTGCTCGATGACAAGGTCTGCCACGTGCTCTTCCTGAGGCCTTCCAGAACCCTTGTCGATCTTGGCTTCTTTCTTTATCAAAGAGGCTGCTGGAGGCGTACCTATCTCTATTGAGAATTCTTTAGTATCTGTATCTATGATGACTTTTACAGGGACCTGCATGCCTTTGAAGGCTTCTGTTTTTTTATTTATTTCTGCTATAACCTTACTTATATTGACTCCTTTTGGACCTAAAGCAGGTCCTAGTGGCGGTGCTGCACTAGCTTTTCCGCCTGCAATCAACGCATCAACTGTTTCTTTTGCCATCTTTTTAGAAATTATGAGCCCTTTATAAAGCTTTTCCCTCATCAGAGGGAAAAGTTGCGAATGGTAATGAGCTAAGTTTTGCTTATAAAACCTTAATTCTCCTCGTCAGAATCCCTTCTTATGACCTTCACAGAGTCCAACTTGACTGTTATAGGGATAGGGACAGCTGCTTCCAAGAGCTCAACCACAACTTCCTCCTTAATCTTATCCACTCTTGTGATCTTGGCCTTCTCTCTCTTGAAAGGCCCTGAGATTATCTCTGCGATGTCTCCTTTCTGGATATTGACGTCTTTCTTGACCTGTTCGAGCATGTGCTCTATCTCTTTGTATTCTATCTCATTTGGCAATATGCCTCTAGCATAAGGTATTCCATATGCTGCTTGTTCAGCATCTGTCCTGTTAGGGGCCTCTATGAAGATATAACCTCTCATTCCATGAGGTCTAATGACAGAAAAAATCTCTATACCTTTTCTCTCTGCATTGCTCGACACGAACGTCATGACTTGGTCTTCACGATTAGCAGTCGTCCTCAAAGCAAAAATCCTTGTCTCGGGCATCGGACCTTCTGCAACCGGCTCTGGCTCCTCTTTCTTTTCAGGGCCAAGGACAGTGACAGTTGGTTCTCTTTTGGTCTTAGAAAGGTCAGGCGGGGCTGCTGTTCCAGCGCTTGGCGCTGCAGTGACCACAGACTCCTTTTCAACAGATTCTGGTTCTTCCTTTTTCTTAGGCAGTTTGGTCTCTGGAAGTTCACCTTTGGCTTCTAGCTCTGTATCTTCATTTAGCCATTTTTCGACTTCATCAGAAACATCTTCCTTCTTTTCTTGTTTTTCTTCTGCCATAACTCACCCCTTTATTGAAAAACCAACTGGTTTATTATTATAATTATGAAGCCTATTATACCTATTACCAAGATGCCTATACCCGACACCTTGACGATGGTCTTGTATTCCTCTTTTGTAGGCTTCTTGGTAACCTGGAATACTCTTTTACATTCTATAATGAATTCTTTCAGTGGCATTTTAATCTATAAACTCTATCCCTAAGTCTTCCCCCATATCTTTTCTTCCTTTTGAGACAGTGCTCCTCCCAATGATCTGGGAACTCTTCACTCCTGTGACAATCAATAAGGTCCTGATGGTGCCTTCCAGATCATCTTGGATTTGGGCTCCCCAAATCAACCTTGCGTCTTCATCCAATTTCACAGACACAGCTTCAACAACCCTTCTTGCTTCGTCCAATGTCATGTCCGGACCTCCGGCGACATTGATCAATGCTCCGTTGGCGCCTGAGATGTCGACGTCAAGCAGGGGATTCTGGATGGCTTTTTCAACAGCCTCAATAGCTCGGTTCTCTGTGTCAGACTCTCCGACACCGATCAAAGCGACTCCACCATTGCCCATCACAGCCCTGATGTCTGCGAAGTCAAGGTTTACTAGTCCTGCTTTGGTCACAAGCTCTGCGATGCCTTTGACTGCATTCGTCAATATCTCGTCTGCTATCTTAAATGCTGTATGCAACGGCAAGTCCGGAGCCAACTCCAAGAGCTTGTCGTTTGGTATGACAATCAATGTGTCGACGCTGCCTTCTAATTTTTCCAGGCCAAGCACAGCGTTCTCGTATCTTCTGCTGCCTTCCATCTCGAATGGAAGAGTGACGATCCCCACTGTCAATGCGCCTAGTTTTTTGGCGACGTCTGCAACAACAGGAGC
The DNA here is from genome assembly GCA_043815805.1 of archaeon. Classification (GTDB taxonomy): domain Archaea; phylum Nanobdellota; class Nanobdellia; order Woesearchaeales; family JBDRIN01; genus JBDRIN01. The sequence goes on from JBDRIN010000004.1 coordinate 22,958, forward strand.
GGCTCCTGTACCTGTTCCTCCTCCAAGGCCGCAGGTGACAAATACCATGTCAGCTCCTTGTAGGGCTTGCTTTATCTCATGCTCTGATTCACGGGCAGCTTCTTCTCCTATCTTAGGTATGGACCCTGCTCCCAAACCTTTGGTGAGGTCTTTTCCTATGAGTATCTTCTTGTCAGCTGTGGTGTAAAGCAAGTCTTGGGCGTCAGTGTTTATGGCAATGGTTTCAGCACCGACTATGCCTACTTCTGCTATCCTGTTTATGGTATTGTTTCCGCCGCCGCCTGCTCCGACAACTTTTATCTTGGCTTTCTGCTTGCTCAAAAGCTCTTCCAGCTCAGCATCCAATATATTCCTGGATTTCTCAGCCTTTTCCTGGACAGCACTAGGCTTTGAATATCTCCCTTGTACAGCTCTCTCCTCCTCGTGTCTATGCTGTTCCCGAAGCTTTATTGCAGCGTTTTCTTGTGCAGCTTGTATGATCGAATCCAATTTAACACCTCCCGTGAGTAATAATTTTATTTAAAAGGCCTCATATATTTAAACTTTATTGTTTTTGAATGGTAACGTCTTTCAATTTGGCCAGACGCTTTACGTCTTCCAGGATCTTGTCAAGGATCTCCTTGGGAAGCTCTGTGTTGAGCTTGACAGTTGCTTTGTCTTCAGCGATTGAGATTTCCTTGAATTTCATGTCAAAAAGCTTGAGCAAGGCCTCTACCTGCTCTTTCTTGTCTGAAACTACACGAGTGATCTTGAATTTGTAAATTAAGTCATGGCTTGCCAATGGATGATTAAAATCGATGATGACTCTGCCTCCGGAAACATTCCTTACAATCCCGAACGTATTGTCCACATTGACCTCTAATCCTGGAAATGGGCTTATCTGCTGGTCCTTGAAAGTCTTCATAGGTATTAGTTTGAGAAGCTTGGCTGATTTCTTGCCGAAAGCATCCTCATCCTTTATCTCGATCTCATAATTCTGGTCGAGGTTTTTCCCCTCAACAAACTTGTCCAATCCTTTTATGAGATGTCCTTCTCCTAGCACAACAATGACCGGCTTGTATTCTGCTTTCTCGTTCAGCTCGTTCTCTGTCGCTATTTTTGGGTCTGTGGTGTCAAAGACTTTTCCGGTGTCTTTTACAGTGCCGGTGTAAGCCAGCTCGATGAAATCTCCTTTTTTCACAGTCATTTTGTCTACCTTCTCCTGATTAGCTCCTCTAAATTCTGAGAAGAATTATAAAACAAAGGAACAGTTGATTATTTATAAATCTTTCCCTTTGGAAAAGGGAAAGTTACGAATGTAATGAGTTAACTTTCGAATGTTTTTTGACTTCTTCCAAGACCTTTCTCTCGACTTTAGGTATAGGGAGCTTGGAAGTATCTACAACAATGTCATAGTTTGACTTGTCGTAAGGGTCAACGTTGTAATAGCGAACGAAGCGGTCCTTGGCAACTTCTATCCGTTTTTTCAGGGCAGCCCTTAACTCATCCTTGTCCTTGAACTCTCCCTCGTTCCTGTCAGTAGGCTTCTGGAGCTCTTTCCACCTCCGTTCGAGAGCGACTTCGAAATCCACGTCCAGGAATACTTTTAATGAGTTCGGAACAAAATGGAAAGCCAGATGGCCGTCCAGGACGATATTATCTTTGGTCTTGCCCAGGTCTTCCTGATACTTATCAATCTCTAAATCCCACTTAGGGTCTTTAGCAGCATGCTCTTGGAACTCATGCAATGACATGTTGTGTTTCTTGGCAATATCCCTGAGGATGCGGCCTCCAGAATAATAATACTCATATCCTAGTTCTTCAGCAAGCCATTTCCCCACAGTGCTCTTGCCGCTGCTCAACATCCCAGATATGGTTATTATCATAAAGAAAAGAGAGAAGAGCTCCTATATAAAGGTTATCAGAACTACTGGAGAAGGGCGACAATAGAAAGGTTTATATATTAGTGAATTGTTCAGGAAAAAATATGGTTTACGCAGTTGAAGATATTGGTGGAGGAAGACATGTAGCTGTTTTTGAACAGGATATGACTGAATCCTGCAGGTTATCTCTTAGAGATCCAAATGTAGATGCTCATACTGGAGAACATGCAATAGTGATGGCTTTCCAACTTATCGGTGCCGGTTATGAAGGCGCTTTGAAAATGAATCGGCCTAAAGGAAGTCCTCCAGATATAACGCAGGTTTCTTACGAATTCCAAAAAAAACTTCAAGTCGGTAAAGAAGCTATTTTTAGGGATACTGCATCAGAAGGCAGCTCCAAATATGAAAGTAATGTCATATCATCTCAAAGAAAGCAGTTAATGGAAGGAAAAATATCGTTCGGAGAACTGGGCACAAGCACTGCCAAAATCATGAGCGACCCACATTACCAAAACCAATTTGTTTTAGGAGAAGAATTTGAGTATAAAAAAGAACCTGTTCCAGATTATGAACTGTTTGCAAGGGGATTAGGCCTATCAGCAGATAGAAAAACCATTGTTCACCCGATTATGGTTGCAGGTCTTTGTACAGGAAATATTGCTGACTATCTTATTGAAGAAGGTATAGTTACCAAGACCGAGAGTGGCCTAGTCGCTGCCGATCCTGAAAAAGTGTTGGTTTTCGGGAATCACGCTGTGAGACTGTACAGGGAAATAGAATCTCTTGGACACGGAGACACAATAACTTCCTATTCCAAAGCAAGGAAAGCAAGCTTTGAAGCAACAACTGAAGAAGGGGATGATAGTTTACTTATGAGAGTACAAACCCAGCAGATAGGGCCAGATCAAAGACATTTATGTGACATAACAAGTATGCTGCTGCTTGTTCCTAAATCCAAAATTCAAGAGGATTAAAACCACAACTTTTAAATACAGTCCTTTATTCTCTTTTTTCAAGTAAAATCCTAAATCAACTTAGGGGGTGAAGTGTATGGATAAGAATAACTATCAACCAGTATTTATCTTGCCAGAAGATAGCCATAGGACTGTGGGGAGAGATGCTCAGAGAATGAACATCATGGCTGCAAAGCTCGTCGCTGAAACAGTCAGGACCACTCTTGGCCCGAAGGGCATGGACAAGATGTTAGTAGACAGCATGGGAGATATCATCATCACAAACGACGGAGTCACGATTCTCGAGGAGATGAACATCGAACATCCCAGCGCCAAGATGATTGTAGAGATAGCCAAGACCCAAGAGGACGAAGTGGGAGATGGAACAACAACCGCTGTCGTATTGGCAGGCGAGCTTCTTAAGAATGCAGAAGACTTACTAGAGCAGAACATCCATCCCACTGTGATAGCAAAAGGCTACAGGCTGGCGCAGCAGAAAGCAATAGAGATCCTTAATGAGATTGCAGAACCTGTGACAGAAAACCAGACAGACATCCTGAAAAAGATCGCTATAACTGCCATGACAGGGAAAGGAGCAGAGTTCTCAAAAGAATTCCTTGCGGCTCTTGTCACAGACGGAATAAAAAAGATCAGCGAGAAAGATAATGGGTCCTTCTACATAGACATAGACAACATCAAGATAGAGAAAAAAGTCGGTGGAAGTGTAGAGGACACAGAGATGATCGACGGCATCGTATTAGACAAGGAAAAATCCCACTCAGGCATGCCAAGGCAGATAAAAGATGCAAAGATTGCATTGATAGATTCTGCTTTAGAGATAAAAAGCACAGAGATGGATGCTAAGATCTCCATAACAGACCCTCAAAAGATGCAGGCTTTCATAGATATGGAAGAGAACATGCTGAAAAAGATGGTCTTCAATCTGGAGAAATCCGGAGCAACCGTTGTCTTCTGCCAGAAAGGCATCGATGACCTGGCCCAGCACTTCATGTCAAAGAAAGGCATGTATGCGTGCAGAAGAGTCACAAAGAGCGACATGGAAAGATTGGCAAAGGCCACAGGTGCAAAGATCATCACAAACCTGGATGACCTGTCAGACAAAGACCTGGGAAAAGCAGGCCTAGTGGAAGAGGTAAAGGTAGGCGACGAAGGCATGACCTATGTGAGAGAATGCAAGAATGCCAAGTCTGTCACCATACTTGTCAGAGGAGGAACAGAGCACGTCATAGACGAGATAAAGAGAGCATTAGATGATGCGATTGGAGATGTGACCGCTGCCCTGAAGAACCACAAGGTTGTGGGAGGTGCCGGCGCTCCAGAGATTGAGGTATCAAGGCAGCTCAACAAATATTCTAACTCTCTTTCAGGAAGGGAGCAGCTTGCTGTGAAAGCTTTCGCAAACGCGATGGAAGTGATCCCCAGGACCCTTGCAGAGAACGCAGGGCTTGATCCGATAGACACATTGACAGAATTGAAAGCTGCTCATGACAAGAAGCAGAAATGGGCAGGCATAAACGTCTTCACAGGAAAGGTTATGGATGCTTGGAAAAGAGGCGTCATAGAGCCATTAAAGATTAAAACTCAGGCAGTCAGCTCAGCGAGCGAAGTCGCTATCATGATTTTAAGGATAGACGATGTCATAGCCACGGGTTCAAGCAGTCAGAACATGCCGCCTCCAGGCAGAATGCCGCATGGAATGCCAGGAATGGACTGATTATAGAAAAGTATTTAAATAATCTTTCCAATTGTTATAAAAAAGAGGGTGTATTATGGTAGAGGATGATTTTGAACTGGTTTCTCATGATGAGATAGAGAAGTTAAGGAAAGAAGTGGATCAGATAAAGAAGAGCCCTTTTGGTGATACCCAGACAGGGATGACCCTGCTTGATTCTATGAATGACCTCACCAGGGCCATAAACAACCTTGTCTCTATCTTTGAGAACACAGAAAAAGAGCTCTTGAACGAATATTCAAAAGAGAAAGCAGGCTATAAGATAGACACTTTATTGCAGCAGAACAAAGAGATCGCAGAGGGCATAATAAAAGTTGCAGAGATGGTGAAGGCGCCTCCGAAAAAAGAGCAATTCATGCCTCCACCAAGGATAAGAGACAATCCTTCTTTCCCGCCAGTAGATTTTCACGAGCCTAAGCTGCCTTCGAGACCCGCATCACAGCCGCATCTCCATCCTCATTATCCTCCTATGCCAAGACCTGCCTTTGCGCCGAGAAGGCCAGTACCGTCTGGAAACAAGGACGAGTTCGGTCTGGCCATGCCTCCGCCGCCTTCTGACTTGATATTTTCAAAAGAGAAATCAAAGAAAAAACGCAGCTTGTTCGGCAAAAAATGATCCCTCACTTCAGAAAAGATTTTTTTCTAATAGCATCCAAGTACGCTAAGAGCAAAAGGAGCAGGAATGTTGAGCGGGTGTTGAAAAAACAGCCTATAGTGAAGAAAAGGCTTCCAGACGGCAGGTCAAGACCAAAGATATATGAGATGCCTAAACCCAAACCTTATGTCAAGCCTGTCGCTCCAAGGCCTGAACCTGTCTTAGAGATCAAGAGGAAACCAAAAAGAACGGTCTCTGCAAGAAAGGTGAAGATAAAAGAGATAGAGCTGCAGCTGAAAGAGCTCGAAGTTTTCTATAAGCAATTGAAGAGAAAAGGATATCCTATGGAATCATTGAAGAAACTTGATAGGAAAATGAAAGAAATAAAAAAATCTATAAAAAAGAAGAAACAAAAGACTTAAAGGTCTTTTGCCATTATGGTCTTTCTTCCGTTGGCTTCTGCCCTTGCAACAGCGTCTTTCACAAGTCCCTTGACTTTCTCGTTCAGTGCTTCTGAGAAGTCACCACCAAGGTTGAAGTCACCGATGTTTTCCTTTATCTTAGCTTTCACTATTATCCAGTCTGCCATATTCTGCACCTCCAAGTATTCGAGGAGGTTCCAGAAATCTGAAGGATTTCCCAGAACCTCGTTGTTTTTCTAAACGTATTTTTTTGCCTTCTCGTGGGTCTCTTTCTCCAGACCCTTAGCATAGTTGTCCAGGAAAGAAGCTATCTTGTCTTTCACGATAGCATCAGTGCCTACTCCAGAAGGCTTGGCACCTGTCTTTCTGACAGCTTCTCTTAATATTTCAGGATGGTCTATCACTACGCAAGGCCTCAATGGGTTCTTTATCTTTTTCTGACCTTCACGTATGGCCTTGAACAAAGGCAAGTCCATTATGGCTGAGATACTGAGACCTTTGTCGTATATGTCTTTCTGCAGGTTGCCTGCGCTGAACTGGGCAAAGGCGCAAGGTTCTATGTCGCCGTAGGCATTCAGGTGGAAATACTTGGTTCCTGCTGCCATGCAACCGTGTGCCAATGGACCATCGTTCCAGAAGTCTGCGATAGGGAACATGTATTTTTCACGCATCGTCCTCAACGCGTCCCTATATTCAATCCTCTGCTTTGGTGTAAGCATCAGGTCTGTGGTTGGGTTGTGGCCGTAGGGGCCGCATATGAATGACCAGCCAAAAGTGCATCCCTTATCCATGACCTGCTTGAAGAAGATGTCGCTGGCTAGAACCTTGTAGTTGTTCGGAGTCGCTGTTACCGAGAATCCGAAAGCCACTCCTGCCTCTCTTAGGTTGTCCATTGCCTGCAAGACCTTCTTATGGATGCCCGCATTCCTTCTTGAGTCTGTATCTTTTTCAAGTCCTTCTATGCTTATGGCAGGCATTGCATTGCCTAATTTTGCAAGTTTCTTGGCCATCGCCTTGGTGAGCAGTGTGCCGTTGGTGTATATCATAAAGATAGATTCAGGATGCTTTGCATATATCTTCAGCATGTCTGTCCTTACAAAAGGCTCCCCACCAGTTATGACAAAGAAATTATCGTTCCATTCCTTTTCCATGTCTGTTATGAACCGGTCTATCAGCTCGAAACTCATCTCTTCATCTTTTCTTTTGGCGTGGCCGCTTGCATAGCAGCCGTCGCAGATAGGGACCATGTTGCATCTGTAAGTGGGGCTTATGACGACAAGTGCAGGGTAGGCATCGCCGTACTTCTTCCTGAACTCTTCTCTTGTCTGTATGTTGTCCAGGAAACTCTTTGCGACAAGACTGGTGATTATACTTTTTCTTGTTGCAGAGCTGAATTCTGGAAACATGTCGAACCCTCTCTTGACCAGGGACTTCACATATAATACCTTGTCTATTTTCTCTGCCTTAGAGTAGGGTAGCTTTTCGATCTCTTCTTCGATCCGCTTCATCAGTCTAGGCTCGATCAATTTCCTGGTAGCTTTGTTCTTTATTAGAAAAGATGCTGTTGAAGGAGCCATAGTTGTTTTTTGGACAAAACTTTCTACAAACTTATTCAACATTGCTTGGGTTACGTTTTTCATGTTAATAAACACCTCTACGATATACAGTAATAATATGGACTAAATAGTTCTTTTTAAATCTTTTGGTTATGCTTAAAAGACAATGTTTTTACTATTACTACGAATTTCCAAACAGATTTCCTTTCGGCATCCTAGAAATCATTTTATGATTTCAATGATACTATTTATGTGTGAACCAGAATTTGAGTTTTGTCTTGGTTTTCTCGTCTAATCTTATGAACCCGAACCTTTCTGCCTGGATGATGTCTCCTTCTTCCAGTTTAGAGATGGAATTTTCTCCAATCCCCTTTATGATGGAATGATCCGGCATCAGGACCTCTATGTTTATGTTATCTTTAGAGACCGGCAGCCAGTGCATTATCTTCTCTCCTTCCATCTTGTATTTGTGATAGTCTGTCGAATCGAACTTGAAGTCTTTGGATTTTCTGAAGTTTAGGCAATCCATCAATCGATAGAGCTTGTTGTACTCTAATTCTTTAAGATCTTTTTTTGTTATGTAGAACTCTTCATGCGTCTTGAAGTTCCTGTAGCCTCTCTTCGGATGATCAGGATGGAGTTTCAGTTGGATGTTCTGTTTCGGTGCTCCTTCAATCTTTATCTTGACCGGATCTTCTATAAAGAAATATCTGTTGACAGACTGGTCCAAAAGCCTCCTGTTGATAGCTGCGATTCTTGTCCAGTCTATATTGGTCGGGGTCTTTGAAAGTCCGACCTCTTTCACGAGCTCATAGAACATCTCTTTTATTATTCCACGCCTTTTCAGCGCTCTTAATGTTACCAGGGAAGGATCATCCCATCCCGAGACTTGTTTTTTTTCTATCAGCTCTCTTATCTCCCTGCCCTGGGTGACTGCGCCGACGATGTTGAATCTGCCGTATTGCACGACGGTCTGTTTCTTGAAGCCAAGAAGATCCTTGATATAGTTCTGGAGCTCTATGCGCATAAGCCCGAACTCTGAAGATCTTAATATGTGAGTTATTCCGCAGAGGTGCTCCTCTACTGCGTTCTCGAAATCATACATGGGCCAGACAGCGTATTTGTCTTTTTGTCGATAATGTTTTTCTAATGCTATCCTAAATATGACTGGATCGCGCATGACGTAATTTTTTGATTTCATGTCGCCTTTTAATCTAAGAACTGCCTTGCCCTCCAAGTATTTTCTATCGAGCATGTTTTTCCATTCTTCTAAGTTTTTCTTGGTTCCATGACGTCTGCAATCGCAAGCATTCCCTTTTTCTCTGAGCTCTTTCATCTTGTCCCTGTCGCAGAAACAGACATAGGCATCTTTCTTGTTTATGAGTTTTTCTGCTAGCTCGTAAAAGGTTGCCATGTCATCGCTGACAAAGACGGTCTTGTCTGGTTTTATGTCAAGGTATTCCAGGACGTCTTGTTTCATGGCGTCGACGTATTCCTGCTTTGCCGCTGCAGGGTTGGTGTCCTCGAATCTTAGTATGGATTTCCCTTTGTATCTCTTTGCATATATATAATTAAGTAGGAAACTTAAAGCATGGCCTATATGGTTATACTTGCTGGGCTCAGGAGGTATTCTTGTTACGACTTTTCCTGGCACTGCATTGGGCAGCTCAGGCAGGTCTTTCTTTTTTTTCTCTTTCTTTTCCAACAGCTCAGGAGCGATAGCTTCCAGTTTCGCTGTCTGTTCCTCGACGCTAAGCTCATTTATATGCATCACGATCTCCCTGACTTTGGCAGAGAGCTCTTTAAGCTTGTCTTTCAGTTTAGGCTTCTCCTGAATGCAAGCACCGATGACAGCCCCCACCCTAGCGTTGCCGTCGAACTTGATGGCGTTCTGCAGGGCATATTTCTCGATTATATCATCCATAATAGGTGATAATTAGTAAGATTTAAATATGTTTTGAAATTTTGAGTGATAAATGGGCTCGTAGCTCAGCCTGGTAGAGCGTTCGGTTGGCATACAACAAAGACAGAATCTTTGTCGAATCTGTCCTACGTCCAGAAATCGAGAGGCCTCGGGTTCGAATCACTTTCTCGCGAGAAAGTGGACAAAGATGCGTGCGGCATGCGCTGTTACGCAGCTTAGCCACACAGCGTGAGAAAGAACGAAAGTCCCGACGGGTCCATTAACTTAATTTTGCATTTATTCTTTACGGGCGGGTAGCTCAGCCTGGTAGAGCGCGACCCTCGCAAGGTCGAGGCCCTGGGTTCGAATCCCAGTCCGTCCATTTAAGAAATCATTTTAAGCGCTTTCTTGAAGATCTCTTTGTTGTCGTCGAATGTCATCTTTTCAAGAGCTTGCTCAGCTGTGAACCAACCTATGAACTCTACGTCTGGGTCTTGGGAGATTATCTCTGTCTTTTCTGTCTCTGCGATGTAGACCTTCTGGAGTATGCGCTGTCCTGCGCGTTCTGTCTTCTTGGCTTCGCAGATGAAATCATTGACAAACGGAGTCTCGATCACTTTGTAGTCTTCTGGTTTCAAGCCAGACTCTTCCTCCATCTCGCGATGAAAAGCATGGAGTGTAGATTCATCATGATCCTCGACGCCCCCTGCAACAACAGTTATGTTTCCTGTCCTGATATTATGGATAAGAACAAATAAATCCGGATCTCCTCTCTTGAAAACAATCGCCATGACACCGTTGTATTCGCTCATTTTAGAAAAACTTGAATCCTTCTGGCAATTTGGATAGGTATTTCTTGAAGCCTTTGGGCCAGTTCTTCGGGTCAAGGCCTTTCTGCGCTAAGAAAGCAGCGCACCATCTTTCCAGGCCTATGCCTGTGCAGCCACTCCATAGTTCGCCTTTCTGGGCTTTGATCTGGAAGGCTTTGCTGTATTTGTCGCCTACAATTGACATGTTCTGGAATTCCAGCCATTCTGACTTGTCTCTTGTTCCTCTATAAGGAAGCCAGGCTTCGAAGTCCATTGTGCCCTGCACCTTGTCTTTCTCTTTGTAATCGACTCCTGCCTGCTGCAGGTAGAAAGGCGTCACCCAGGCTGTCCTCCACTCTATCTCGAATATATTTTCAAAGATATTCTTGTATCGGTCGAACAACTTGTCTTTCAGTTTCTTGAGCTGATCAGGAGTGCCTATATATACAACTTCTATGCGATGGAATTCATCTACTCTTTCTATGCCATGCCGTCCTCCAGACTCATACCTGAAAGAGTTCTGGGTCTTGTCATAGATGAGAATAGGCAAGGAATCGTTTGCTATGATCTTATTAGTGAACGCCCAGTACACAGACGGACATTGTGCATAAGCCAGGCCTTGGAGAGGCTTTTTCTTTAATAAAGAATCAAATTTATCATAAGGTACCTTCTTGGTTATCTTGACCTCGTCTATGAATCCTTCCCATTCTTTCGGATCACGAGTTGCAGGTTCACAGACATAATAAATCTCCATGGGCATCCCGACAAGATGGCCTGTCTTTATCCAGATGTCCTCTGAGACTATGTTAGAGTCCATTATCTCGACAAATTCCAGAGGGTTTAGCAGTTCTTCAACAGCGATTTTTTCCATGGCTTTCATGATGGCAGTCATCTGAGGACCATAATACCATTTGCCCTTGGTAGGGCCTTGCTTTATCCAGCCGAGCTTCTGCATCTCTTCGCTTGGGTCTTTTGCCCAGACAGGGGTCTTCTGCTTGGATTTGAATAAGAGTTCATGGTATTCTGCCTTGCCTTCATAGTATTGATGGTCAATCTTCTCTTTTATGAGATTGATGGTCCTGTGGAGGTGGTTGTTCTCTATGAACTCCGGATCGAGTTTTTTGTAGAAAATGCTGGCTTGTTTGTCTTTTATGTCAAGTTTGTCGACAAAAGGAATCTTGAAGTCATGCTTTTTGACTTTTTCTAATGGAAAGGTCTGCTTGTAATCCTCGGCCACATAGCCCTGCACACCTACTTTGAAGTTCTTTCCTAGAAGAGCCTTGAGTCTTCTGTCTAATTGTAGTATGAAATCAGGGAGATTTATGTTCTCTGTGTCAAGCGTAAGCTTGTAATGTGCACCTTTCAGTTCACTTTTTATCTTGAAGACTGCTTTCTTGTTGCCGATGGATCTTTGCTTGATCTCGTCTACAACTTTGTCTAAGTCCGCCTTCACAGCTGTCGCTGGCTTTTTCGTGAAAGTGAATGTTAAAGTACAGCTTGCCTTCATGTTCTATTGAATTTCAGAATTTATATTTAAAAGCTTCGCTTCTATATGCGAAAACATTTTAAATGGCCTGTTATTCTTTGAAAATATGATAAAGCTGTTGATATTCGACATGTGGGGAACCTTGGCTGGCAATCCGGATTATCGGCCTTTTCTGGAGAGCGTTGGTATAGAGTGCCATTCTAGAGAAGAACAGGACATGGTGGAAGCCATCATGTCAAGGCGTTTTGAGACAGAAAGGGATTGCTTCAAGAAGTTCTGCGAATCTGTTGGTGTGGAAGAGACAGATGAGCTTTACAAAAGGTTCTGCAAGGCCATGGGGATGAGCAAGAATACCTATCCAGATGTCATACCTGGTCTGACAAGGCTTAAAGGGAAGTATAAGCTAGTTGTTCTATCTAATACAGAGCAATTATCTGTGGAATCAGGCATGTTCAAGGACATAGAGCCGTTGTTTGATAAGCTGTATTATTCCTGCGATGTGGGCTTGGTGAAGCCGGATCCTAAAATATATGCAAAGGTGCTTGAAGACTTTGACGTGAAGCCAGAAGAAGTCATCATGATCGGTGATAGAGTGGATGATGATGTCAAAGGGCCAGGCAGACTAGGCATAAAAGGCATATTATTGGACAGGAGAAAAAGATATCCTGATTACAAAGGGAAAAAAGTCTATTCTCTTAAGGAATTGGAGGTGGTTTTAGATGAATGAGTGTATATTCTGCAAAATTGTGAAAGGAGAGCTGCCGTCTAGCAAGGTCTATGAAAACGAAAAAGTGCTTGCTTTCTTAGATATCAATCCTACAAGCAAAGGGCACACCTTAGTGATTCCAAAAGAGCATTACAAAGATATCTTTGACATTCCAGAGGACTTACTAAAAGAAGTTATTGCCATGGTAAAAAAGATTGCGCCTGCAGTGCAGAAAGGAGCAAAGGCTGACGGCTTGACCATAGGGCAGTCCAACGGCAAAGCTGCGCATCAGGTGATTCCACATATACACTTCCATATCATGCCTCGCAAAGACGGTGATGGGATGGATCCCTGGCCAGCAGGCAAATACAAAGAAGGCGAGATGAAGAAATATCTGGAAAAAATAGTTAATTTTTTATAGGAAACCCAGATTCAAGCTTATAAATGCCGGCATAACTCAGCCCGGTTAGAGTGCCACATCCTAAATGGAGGCAAGGCTCATAAGAGTTGAGCAATGAGGCGGAAGCCTATGATTAATCTCAACACTAACCAACTGAGAGACGTGGATGTCCCGTGTTCAAATCACGGTGCCGGCATTTTTCCATTTCATATATTTCTCAATATGCTTTGGGTTGACAAAGCCAATTTTTTCTAGAAATACAACAAGATTCTTCTTTCCGTTGAACTGGATGCGATATAGATCATTCCAATGATTAGCGTATCTATGACTGAGGTATAAGTTACCTTTCATACCAATACTATTCAAATAATCTAAAACTTGCTTTAACAGAGGCTTTGAGATGCTAGAAAACTCGATTCGAGGATATAATGTTTTGTTATTGTTGGTTATGACTAAACAACCGTCTGTGGCAAAATAGCCTTGAATTATGTATTTATAGAATTTTAAAGGGAATTTCTTAGGAATTCTTACCCGCGTTCCTTTTTTACCAACAGGAAAACCTAGATTCTTGAATAACAAGAAGATTTTCTTATCACTGAAGCCCATCTCTAGCTTGCTCTGAGATAATCTTTTCTTAATTTTGACCTTTTTTCCTCTTATTTTCTCTAATTTTGGCTTGATTTTATTCAAGAAAGGCAGATCATCATTAATATTGCCACAAATCTCTAGGAAATAATGGTGCTTTCCAACCTTACTTAGGCATCCATCACCAAGCATAACTCCATAAATCAGCGCAATATCTTTGTTTAGAGGAGAAGTTTGCAGTTTTTTCGGCTTAATATGGTTATTTTTCATTTTTTCACAATGTTAATGTAAAATGGAAAATAGAATATTAGACGAGAATATAAACTTTACGCTCATAAAAGCTTCTTGAGCGATGAGGCGAAAGCCAATGATTAAGGAGTGGTGTACCGTGGATGTCCCGTGTTCAAATCTGTTGGGACTTGTCCAAACGGACAAGAACGGCAGTGAATGTCACGGTGCCGGCATTTATTCTCCTATCTACAACAAAAAAAGAAATAAAACCAAAAAAAAGAAATAGTTTACTCTTTGTTTTGTTTACTCTTCTTTCTCTACTTCGCTTCCTTTCTTGATTAAAGTTACGTTGTGGGCCTGCATTCCTTTCTCGCCTTTGACAGGGTCAAAAGAAACAACATCATTATCTCGGATGAAAGTGCCTGTTGCTAGAGCTGAATGATGCACAAAATACTCTTCACCAGTCTTACTATCTGAAATAAAACCAAATCCTTTATCCCGATTAAACCATTTAACGGTTCCTTCAAGTTTTCCCATTTTGTTCCTCCTATAAATTAATCGTCCAAAATAAGCTGGACCATAATGTGATTACACAACCCTTTTTAAAGCTTTTGGAAAAGACCTCTATGATAAGCCCCATCTCCACAAACTTTAAAAATAGTCACTTGTTTGCACATTCTAAGGGGATGTTTAGGCTAAGAAAAAACCATTAGGAGGTAGACTAAAATGGTCAAACTATGGAGATGCGAGATATGCGGAGATCCTTATATTGGGGATTCTGCGCCGGATAATTGTCCGTTCTGCGGAGCGCACAAGAAGTTCATCAAGGATTTCAAGGATGCAAAGGTCAACTTTGACGTCGAGCTCACTGAAAAAGACAAGGCGAATGCAGAGCATGCTTTACAGGTAGAAGTGAGCAATGCAACTTTCTATTTCTGCGCTGCCAACAAAACAAAGGAGTTGGAAGGCCAGAAGCTGTTCAAGGCTCTCGGAAAGGTGGAGGCAGAGCACGCTGCTATCTGGAGGAAGATCCTGAAGCTGGACAGTGCGCCGACTGGAGAAGATACGTGTATGGTGCCATACAAGGAGAATCTTGAGGAATCTCATAAGAGAGAGATCCGCGCCATTGAGTTCTATGGCAAGGCTGCTAAAGAGTCAAACCATCCAAGGCTCAAGCAGATATTCAACGCTCTCGTCGATATAGAGACAGACCATCTACAGCTATCTGAAGAGAGATTAAAATGAAAGTCATCGTCTACTCGATCCCGATGTGCTATGAATGCAGCCAGCTGAAGGATTGGCTAAAAGAGCACAATGTCGAGTTCGAAACAATAGACGTGGCTGTCGACCAGGCAGCCAGAAAAGAAGTCATAGAGGTATCTGGCCAGAGGACTGTCCCTGTGACTAAAGTTGACGACGAGATAATAATAGGTTTTGAAAGAGAGGCCTTGAAGAAGGCCCTTAAACTAGGAGGTTAAAATGACAATACAATACGAAGTCTACAAATGCGCTGCTTGCGGCAATATAGTCGAAGTCCTTCATGAAGGTGTAGGAGAATTAGTCTGCTGCGGCATGCCCATGACTTTATTCAGGGAGAAGACCAAGGATGATGGGAAAGAGAAACATGTCCCTGTGGTCGAGAAAACAGAGAAAGGCATAAAAGTGAAGGTTGGTTCTGTGCCTCACCCTATGGAAGACGAGCACTTTATCGAATGGATAGAAGTTATCGTCGACGGAAAGCATCATAAGAAGTTCATGAAGCCAGGCGAAACTCCGGAAGCAGAGTTCTGCGTGCAGGGAGAAGAGATTTCTGTCAGGGAATACTGCACAGTCCATGGCTTGTGGAAAGCATGAAAGAGCTCTTGAAGCAGGTCGACGAACTTAGGAAAGGAGATGTCGGTCTGCTCGTCGATAAACGCATCAATGAATTCAAGACTTTTGAGAAGAAGACCAATAGAGACTGGTTCTCTGAGCTTTGTTTCTGCCTTATGACTGCCAATTGGAAGGCAGAAGAATCTATCAAGCTGCAGCAGGAACTTGGTCATTCTGGTTTCTGCGAGATGGAGCATGATAAATTAAGAGATTTCTTGAAGAAGAAAGGGCATAGGTTCTGGCCTCAGCGTGCTGAGAGGATAGTTCTTGCAAGACAGCACGAGAAGATCAAAGACATTATTCAGGATGAAAGAGAGCCAAGAGAATGGCTGGTGTATAATATTAAAGGCCTTGGCTATAAAGAAGCGAGCCATTTCTTAAGGAATGTCGGCTATGATGATTATGCAATCGTTGATTTCCACATTGTTGATCTTTTGGTGAAAGAAGGAATCATAGAGAAGCCGAAATCGCTTACAAAAAATAAATATCTAGAGATAGAAAAGGTGCTCAAAACCATCGGAAAAAAGATGGGACTGTCTCTGGCAGAGTTGGATCTTTATCTTTGGTATCTGGAGACAGGGAAGATTTTGAAGTGATTATTTATGTTTTAGACTCTTGAAGATTTCCCTTAACTTTGGATCTTTTATCCTTTTGTCGCAGAAAGTCCAGAATTCTTCCAGATCAAGGTTTGGATTCTCTTTCTCATAGAGATAGGTCTGGAAAGCTAACTCTAATTTGTCTATGTTTTCTATGAACTTGGCTTCGGGTGTCTTCTCTTCTGCCAGTTCGTTCCATAGCTCTAGCATCTCTTTATTATCAATGTCTTTTACAAGCTGTTTCATGGCGTCTGACTCTATCTTGTCTTTCTCTTCTTTAGAATAGTTGTCATGAGGGGTTATATCCCCGCATACAACCTCATGGAGGTCGTGTATAAGGGCCATCTTGATGGCTTTATCCTTGTCTATACCTACCCTATCAGCGAGGAGATAGGTCATCATGGTGACTGCAAAGCTGTGGTCTGCGTCGCTCTCAGGATCTGGTATCTTTTTCCTAACCCAGCCAGCTCTCTTTATCTTCTTGTATTGCTGGATCTTATGTAGAAACTCGATTATTTCTTTCATATTACCTAGAATGGGCTTTTATATATAAAATTTTGTATCTGTGTTGAGAAATTGGTATACGAATATATCTTTTAGTATACCTTTTTATATATTAGTATAAGTGTTTCCTTTTGGCTAAACGTGTATCTGCAATACCTGCTTTGATAAGCGATCTAACCATTCTCCTCGATAGAAGTAAGGCTTTCTGATATATAAAGCTTTTCTTTATCACTCCTTAGTGACAAAAAAACCGAAAGATTTAAATAGTAGTTAGTCTATAAGGGAATATGGTAATCGAAATCAAAGGTATTGAACATGCGGTGGATGGAGGTCCTGGCTATCAAGATCAGTCTACCCCCCAAACACCCGAGATAGTTCTTGTTATTGGAGCCCAGGGCCTCTCAGACGCCTTATATGCCCAAGGTGGAGTCAGACGAGTCTACGAAGCATTAGACAGCCGACCAGGGACCGTCATCACCTCTCCAGGAGACTATGCCTTGATTCAAAAAAGCCTTATGAGGATCCTAGAAAAGCATCCAGATTCAGAAAGATATGCCGAACTATTGCTAGACAGAGTCACTGTTGTCGAACCAGAAAAGAACCTCATAACATCTATAGAAGACGTAATCTCAGATGGCAAAAAACTAAAAGAAGATGTTATGGATGCCTTAAAAAACGATGATGAAGCGCTGAGAACAAGGCACGCTGGCAGAATAGACCGCCTGATTAGGGATTATTGTGATGCTAAAAGACAGATGAATTTAAAGAAGCCCAATGGAATTCGCCAAGAAACCTTCTTAGAATATGCAGAAAGAAGGCTGGATCCAGATCCTAAGTTACACCCCAAAATAGATGTTGCATACCGACTGGGTGCAGCAATAAAGAAAGCAGGCGAAGGTGCAGTTGTTTTTGTAACTGAATTGAGAGATACAGATAAAGCCAGATTCCAAGAATGGGTCGGTACTTTCTATCCAGATGTAAGCGCAAGGATTAAGTGCGATGCTAATTTGAAACCTGCTTATGCCTAACCGCCTTCGAAATTCCAATTCTCCTGATCAAAGAAGAAACCTTCTGGATTCTCTATGTAATCAAGAGAGTTCTCTAGAAGCTGGTAATGTAATTGCTCCTGTTCCATGAGGAACTTGAAGAAGGCTTTGAGGTTCTCTGTGTTGGCGTCTTCAAATGCTTTCTTGTAGAAATCAAATCCTGACTGCTCTATCTCCTTACCTACCTTGTAGATGTTTAGGTCAGAATCATCTGCTTTCAGCTTCTGCTTGAAATGTTCAACAGTGCTCTCAAAGAAGTCTTTGCTCTTCTTGAAGAACATCTCAGCAACCTCCATATCAATGTCGATCTGATCTATCTTCTTATCGGCGCCTTTTATGAACTTCTTTATTTTCTGTATATGGCCGAGCTCCTGCTCTGCCAAAAAAGAAAAGGTCTTCTTGCTGAACTTGCTCTTGGCCTTCTTCTCAGCGTCTACATAGAACATATGCGTCTTCAATTCGTTATCAAGAGCTGTCTTCAAAGCATCCATTTCATCAGAGAGATAATCAGTCATTATGAACCACCTCGGTAGAGCTATAAGCCCACAGTTTATATAATTTATGGCGCCAAGGCCCGGATTTGAACCGGGAACGCCCGAAGGCAATGGTTAACTCGGCAAGATTCGAGACCATCGGAGTAGCCAGATTGTCCCACCTTGGCATAAGAATGCCCCCGCCGGGATTCGAACCCGGGTCAAAGCCTGTCTCTGAAAACTCGAGAGGGCTTTATGATTGTTCCCGCAGGGAACTCAGGAAATTCCTGAATTTCCGCTGGGCCGGACTACACTACAGGAGCGTATGGGTCCAGAGACATCGGAAATAAAATTTCCGGGGCCTCTGCCCCCATTATATGGGTCCAGAGGGACATTCGAAGCTGCGCTTCTCGGTCGTTGCCACAAGCGTCAACTATTCGAACCCCCGACCTATCGGTTAAGAGCCGATTGCTTTTGGCAAGGTCTAGCTTGCTATTCCTTCTACCAGGCTGAGCCATAGACCCATGAGCGGAAAGAAAAATGTGCGCTTTTTAAATCTTTCTTAATTTTCGGCAAAATAACAGTTAAGTTTATATAACACTGACTTTCATGATGTCATAATACCTATTTTTTTAGGTCTTGAGGTGGAATATAATGGAAGAAAAAAACAAAGTTGAAGAAGAAACACAAGAAGCAGCTCCTGTTGAAGAGACTAGCGAGGCTGCTCCAGAAGCAGAAGATACTGAAGCAAAGGCTCCTGAAGAAGAAAAGGAAGAAGAGCCAGCTGCTGAAGAAGAGAAAACAGAAGACGAGCCAGAGGCTCCAGCAGAAGAAGAAGCACCTGCAGAAGAAGAGAAGACAGAATAAATTCTAAATTTGTTTTTTTATTTTTTTCTTTTTCTAATTCATATTTTTTAATAGAAAAGGCGCCAAGGCCCGGATTTGAACCGGGAATGTCCGAAGACACTAGCTGTTTTCGGACGGAAACCCTCGGAAATCCTTGATTTCCCATCGTTCCAAGCTAGCGGAGTACCAGATTGTCCCACCTTGGCATGGAGTTGAGAAAAAATACTCGATTTATAAGTGTTGTTGTTTATTGATAAGCCACATAGACTCCTGCTGAATCTTCTGCAACATGACAAACTCTAGAACTACTAACTATATGATCAAGCACTTCTCTATGTCCCTCAATTCTCAAGAGGCTGTGATCTCTATTCAA
>JBDRIN010000005.1:0-4775 GCA_043815805.1 archaeon
GTTTGGCTGTAGGTTGTTTATTACATTTATAGCAGAACCTGTGATTGAAACAGGAATGGTGTAGGAAACACTGTCAAGGATGCTCTGCTTGCCGAACATCACAATGAAATCCTGTGTTTCTGTCTCTACTAGAGCACCATATGAGTCTGCGTCTTCTATCAATTGTGAGTTTATATTGAAACCTGCAGAGTCTGTCGCATGGATGACGCTTAGGAAATAATGCTCTGTTGTTGAAGCGGTGTCTTTGATCTCTGTTCTCCATGCGCCATGTTTTTCTATGCCAATCTGCACACTCGAAGCTGTTTTAGTATCAACAGATGTTGCCAAATAGTTAGTTCCATCTGAATAGGCCTCAAACGATTCCTGCCAGAAATATCTACAAGATATGCTGTAAGGCCCTGTCGCTAAAGGATTATAATAATTAATGGTATCAGACACATAGATCGTGTTTCCAGTGTTACTCAGTATCTCAAAGATGTTTCCGTTGTTGGTGACAGCACAATGGGTTAGCCAATTAACATCCCAGTTCTTAGTGGGATCTGTCAAGCTCACAGCAAGATATCCTGATTCCTGATTAACCACAGAAGTAGCAGTTCCAGAATCTGAGAAATCAGTCGGGCCGCCAATCTTTGTTGTTTCGATATTGTTCGGCAACAGAGTCTTGACATAAGCCCTGCTGTTTTCTCGGGTGATCGTAATTAAATTCCCATCATAGACATCTCCTGGAGTTCCTCCAGATGGATTTTGATTGTCTACGAGGTGGTTTCCACTTATGACTGGATCTTCAATCATATGCCACACAACCTTTGTATCAAAACTAGAATCGCTAGTATCTGCCCTGTCAAAGATCACAAAAACATCTGGCTTTAGATAAGTAATTTCTCTTTGATATGAATTTATCTTATTTGAGTAAGCATCTGTAAGATCTGCAGAAGAGATAGTATAGTCATCTGTGTTCTCGAATTTCTCTATGTATCCTCTTTCAAAGATCGGATTTCCTGTTGCAGGGGATTGAATATAGTTAACCGGGGAGCCCAGCATCGAAAGCGGTGTCTGCCCACAATCATTTGAATGCGGCCCAAAGTCCTCGCTCGGATCGCATGCCAATAGTACATTATGTGCGACACTTCTTGCCTGCCAGTTTTCCCAATAACCAGTCCCATGGCTCGAATAGAACCTGTTATCTCCTAACAGTCTATCTTGTCCCCTAATCAAGTCAAAGTGACCTGCATCCGCATCTTCACCATGTGAATAGACCCAATAACTTATCCCATATTTTGCTAAAATATCCGTATTCTGTTGATCCATAGTGAATCCTGTCCGCATTATGACTGTGTTTCCAGGATCAAAGTATTTTGAGTATTCATCCAAAGGAATTTCGGCTCTTGGAGCATCATAATCACAGAAAGTGATATGTACCCACCAGTCTCTGGGGGACGAAGGAACAGATATTGCTATATCATCAGTATACTGCCAAGAGATAGGATCATTCGTATACTCTGCCATCGCACAAATGTAGCCTCTACCACCCCAATACGCTTCTCCCCCCGGATCAGTACCATCACCATGAAAAAGCAATGCAGGACTATAGCCGGCCTCGGGATTATCATAACTCACATAATACATGAAGATAGGCCATTCTTGGACAAAAGTTGCCTGGCTAAAAAGGTCTTCATCTGTTGCTGTGTTCCATGCTTGCAGTTGTAATGCTAACATGTTGGGGTAACCTGGGGTGTAACCTCCTTTTTCTAATGTTCCAAGTTCATTGAAAGCAGGAATGAATACATCAAGAAGATTTTCTCTTGAGTTATCACCATACTTAGCATCTCGAGAAGCCATGGAAAACAATAGTTCTTGTAAGGACTCGGCTATTGCAGTATGATATGTGTTGGCACCAGTACCTTCTGTCTTAAAATCATATCTAATATACGATGCTTCAGCGACTTCTACTATCTTAGCATGCCAATTGGCTTGTTCAGTTGGAGTAAGCTCATCATAGACCCAGTCGTAAGCTATGGGGAAATAATAATGCCAATGGTCCCAATCCACACCTGCGCCCCAAGAAAGCCCTGTTGGCGAACCATCTGGTAAAGGGTAAGATGCGTACTCTGCGTTTATGGTGTTTCGGACATAGTCAGAATAACTAGTGTCTCCTGTTAATAAGTACATGAAAGCATTGTTCAAAACAGGGAAACTCGACATCTGATCCTGCAATTTCCCGCATTCATAAGATGCATCGTTGAACTGAGTGGTACCATCATCTGCAAAGCCACACCTCGACCTTATTGTAACCACTTTTTCAGGTGTTATAAATATGGATGGATGCGTTGAGACAAAGTTGTATTCGCCTGCAAGCGGAGCCTCTTCATCCCCACCAGCATAAGCAGAGAATCCATCCACTTCAAAGGTTATGGTCTCCAGGTTATTGTCTTTGTTCACTTCAAAGGGTATGCCTGTCTTTTCCCATTTGCCAATGCATTCGAATTCAAAGAAATCAAAATCAGAGCACTTGTAGATATCCTTCACTTTCTTTCCTGGCTCTACAGCCAAAGTTATGGTGGCTTTGGAGAAACTTATTCCATCATCAAGCACTTCAATTGGTTCTTCTACTATCTCTTCTAGGAGTTCTGGCTCAGATTCTAGTTTTTCTACCACTTCTTCAAGAGGTTCTTCAATAGGGATTTCCCCCCCGGTCTCATTGATAGTTTCATTGATCTCTTCTGTAACATTGATTTCCGGCTCTATCGTTATGTTCTCTTCTTGCTCTATTGTCTCGTTGATATCTTCAGGGGCATTGATCTCTGGCTCTTCAGGAACAGTCTCGTTATCTGTTATGTTTGTTCCGTTAGCTACAACTCTGCCGCTTATACCTGCTAAACCTTTGTCGTCTGCCTCTTTTTTGACCAATTCTTGTCCTGACGCTATGACTTCTGTGACTATCATCACATTGTCTTTTGCTTTTTTATCTTTATCTAAGAAGGATATCTTGAACTCTAGTTCCTCTTTCCTGGGATTTATTACATCTTCTAATTTGAAGCCAGTCTCCACGGTTTCTTCGCCTACATAAGATTCTATTATTACATCCACCTCATATCTTCCGTTTTTTTCAGTGATTATCTGGCCATCTATCCTTTGATCATACTTATCATAAACTTCTAGTACAAAGGCCTTGCCTTCTACAGCTGTCCTTGCCCTTCCTGCAAGGTCTTCTCTGTGTATATAATCAAAGCCGAAGGATATTACCAATATCAAGGAGACTATCATGACTAGGTATACCATGTCATAAGACTTCATCTTAGGATTCTTCCTGGTCTCTTTTTTCACGATGTGCTCTATGGATCTCTTACTCATGCTTCTTCTCCTTTGGTTTTCCCTTGGATTCTGCTGCTTCAAATTCTATATACCAGCGCTTTGTTTCAGGATCAAACTTGAATAGAACATTGTGTTTTTGCTTTAGGTCTAAAGAGAATAGTAGAGGCATAGGTATGGTTGTTTCAAAACTACTCCCTCTACTGTATAATTTCCTGCGTATTTCTGCCATTGTAACGCTATATCCTCTCTTATGAAACAACTTATATTTAAATTTACTTATTTTTTAGCTTAATTATATACTTTAATACATACTTTATAGAATATTAATTTTTTTACTTATTTTTTTACTTATTTATTACTAAACCACCCCAAACTAATGGCTGTTAGTATACTAAAACGTATACAAAACGAAATATTTATATACTAGTTATGCTTTATAGTGTGTATGGTAGTGTTATTTGACCAATTCAATTTGCCGGAAAACATTTACGAAATCATCTTCGCTACAAAACAACAGGTCTTGGTGGCGAAGCTCCTCATAGAAGAGATGAAGCTCAAAGGAGGAGAGATTGGCAAAACAGAGATGAGCATGTTCGCAACAGCCTTGCACGAGGGTACTGCAGTGGAAGGAAAACAAGAAGGAGGCCCAGTGCCTGTCAAGAAGACAGTCAAGATAAGCTATAACAAAAGGCAGTTTTACGACAGGATCTTGACGCCTATGAAGACCATGGGCCTGATTAACTATGACCTATACAAGAAGACCTACAAGCTGAGCGAAGCGTTCAACAAAAACATGATGAGAATCGGCCTGATGTGGTTACAGGAGCTACGAAAACCCCCCCGAGGCTTTACCTTTACGAAGAAATAAGCTATGAGCAAACAATCATATTCAAGGAGGTCCCTATGACTTTCTCTCTAACCACCCTCCCCTAACAACCCCATAGGGACTCTCTCTTTCTTTTTTATTTTGATATATCAAATAGATTTAAATAACACAAAGCCATACAAAGTTTCATGGTAGACACAATCATCTGTTTAGGGCACGTATTCTCGAGAAAAGAAACCATAGAGATGATGCGGTTAAGAACAGCTAAAGCTGTGGAACTATATACACAGGGCAGAGCCAAGAAAATCATCTTCACAGGCGGCTTCAAGACCAATAAAAAGATATCAGAAGCCAGATTTATGGCAGATATCACCCTGAAACATGGAATCCCAAAGAAAGATATCATTCTCGAAGAGAAAGCGAACGATACAATAGAGAATGCTAAGTATTGTAAGGCAATCCTGGATAAAAAAGGCCTAAAAACAGCGATAGTGGTCAGCTCCCCGCACCACATGGTGCGGGTAAAGTACATATTCAACAAAATAATGAAAGATAAAAGCTTAGAGTTTGAAAAAAGCAAGAGCAATCTTGGATTCTTTGAGAGCATAAAGGCAAATAAGCAAGAAAGACGGATGTT
>JBDRIN010000006.1:0-2575 GCA_043815805.1 archaeon
TCAGGTATTCCTGCGTATACTTTGTCCTGTCCACGGCTCCTATGTGACGGCGTATCTCCTCAGGTATATCCTCAAACCTGTCACTGGTTATTCTGTAGGCCATTATGGGTGCGTCTTTGACGAAGCCATGCTCTTGAGGAACGTGATAAGTTATCCTTGATCTTAAATTCTCTTGGCTTTCAGGCTCTTTTCCTTCTAGTTGTGTAGTATCTGTGGCTTTAGCTAAAGGATTGTATAGTCTTATTCCTTGAATAATGATATCTCTGTTCTTATCCTTTTGATCTTCAGATAGCAAGGAGTAATCTTTATTTAAACCAGGATCACCCAACGCCCAAGAATTTGCAGGACGCTTTAACCATTCTCTATGGATTATTGCACTTGCTATCTCAATCCATTCTTCATCTAAAGTTACCTGTTTACCTTCAGCAAGTCTTCTGCTGATCAACCTTGTTCCAGATTCGGCTGCATTTCTATTTTCATCTTGCCAGGAAAGAGCCAAATCTCTATAGTCAGTATTAGCGATATCAATCAATAATGTTTTGCCTTTTTCTTTAAATTTCATGGCGTTATCTTTCTCGTCCTCACTCCATGTATCAGGCAAATCATCACGTTGGAGTTTAGACATATCGTATGCTGTAACTTTTCTGTTGGCTTCCAACCATTCTCTATCAACTGTAAGATCTAAGGGCTTAGGCCTTGGGTCAAATAAAATTCCCTGAGCAACTCTAGAATCCGAGGCTGGAAGTTTCCGCGGAGCCCGCCAACCTTCATGCAAATCACTTGCTAATCTTTCAGTTAACTCAGCTATATTTTTTCTGTTAAGATAAGCTTTGAGTCTCCTCTTAGCGCTTTCTCTACCATAACCACTAGGAGAATATTGCAGAGCAACCAATGCTGTCCTTGCTTTGTAAAACTCAATTGCATCCAATAAGCTTTCTTTGCTAATATTCCTTGTTCTTGAATAACCCTCCAAAAACACTTCTTCTAAAGATCTGATAATATAGGTGGAAACGGTGGACTCAACTAATCTATCATGCAAATTATCCAATAATCTCGCTAAATCATTTGCAGGATTACCAATTCCATGATACTCGGAATCTAACGACCAGAAAACTGTTTCTGCATCAATAAAGTCAGATACTTTACCATCTTTAATAAACACATTCCCTAGATGAAAATCTCCGTGAACTGCAGTTGGTCTGATACCGCTTCTTTCCATTAACTGATACAGCTCTTCAATTAAAACATTCAACTTCTCTTTCTCGGCATCGCTAAGTTCTTCCTTTCTGAAAAGTTCTTCTATAGCTCTTTTCATCCGATTGTAATCATATTCATTATCAGGAGTAGCTATTTCTGTAGATGGAGAAAATGAATCATGAAATCTTCCAAGGGCCTCTCCAACGGATCTAACTTCTTCAATGATTCCTTGTATTGTTTCGCGATCATTCTCTCGATCTGCTTCAACTAGCGCTCTCATTCTTGCCGCTCCATCTTCACCTTTTGCAAATGATGAAACCATCATAAGAGGCCTTTGCTGATTTCCGAATCCATATTATTGACTGATACAATATCATAAATTTCAGGAACGCCAACACCTTGGCCAGCCGGAGGATTTTCTAAAATAAATAAAGATTCAATTTCTCTTAATGCTTCACTCCCATAAGGCAATCCTTCTTCTTGTCTTAGAAATATCTTAATAACAGCTAATGGTTCACCATCTTTGCTCAAGAACAAAACTTCATTGCCAGAAAGAGGGGGTACCTTTGGATAAGATACTTCTAAAGACCCTTCGGGTAAACCATATTGCTGTTCGTAATATCTTGCGACTGATTCAAAATATGCTTCCCTGCTTGATGTATCAAACTCTAAACTTCTAATGCTATCTGGCACTGCTCCTAGATCTTCCTCGCGTATTTGCTTTGATACTAGAGCTAATTCGCTTAGTTCGCTTTTAGTTACTAATTGCAAGTTGATTCCCCTGGACACGGTTTCTGGTACATAACTCAGAGGATTACCTTCAGCGTCACTGTTTACCATGTAGTACATGTCCTGGCCTTCATCGAACACTAAGAACGCGTCCTGGCCAGCGGGTTTTGTCTGTTCGCCCCATGGTGACTGGATTACCACTTCTTCTGCCGTATCATAGCCAATCTCTGACATCCTTATCATCGGTACAGGCACTGTCTTGAGCACTCCGACTATGTTCGCATTGCCTGAGGCTACAAGTGCCTTCATGCCGTCTACGCCTTCAAGCCTGCCCATGAGCTTAGCGTTCTTCTGGCCGACTTCGGCTGAGGCTACAAGCCTGTACTTCTTATCAAAGGTGTCTTTACCGATTATGTAGAAGTCCGGTTTATCTCCGTCCATCTGCAGTGCTATAACGCTTCCTATATTCTGTCTCAGGTATTCCTGCGTATACTTTGTCCTGTCCACGGCTCCTATGTGACGGCGTATCTCCTCAGGTATATCCTCAAACCTGTCACTGGTTATTCTGTAGGCCATTATGGGTGCGTCTTTGACGAAGCCATAGGTCCTTGCCTCATGGTAGGTGATTCTGCCTCTTAGGGTATCCTGG
>JBDRIN010000007.1:0-17816 GCA_043815805.1 archaeon
AACCCAATCAGGAGGCCTAAGGCCTTTTGGAGTTGCTTTGCTTATCGCAGGCATCGATGAAGACGGCAAGAAGCTCTTTGAGACAGATCCTACAGGCCTGTTCTACCAGTACAAAGCAAGTGTTATAGGAGAAGGAGAGACCGAGATAGAACAGATATTACATAAAGAATACAAAGAGACCCTCACAATAGAGGAAGGATTGAAAGTGGCTGTGAAAGCCTTGAAAAAAGTCTTGGACAGCAAATTCAACGCAGACAGGATAGACGCTGCTTTCATCGCAGACAACAAAAGAGTGATGCAGAAGGTGCCAAGAGACAAGATAGTGAGATTGCTAAAATGAGACAGACATTCGACGGAGAAAAAGTGCATTTTAACCTTGCGAGGCTGAAGAAAGGCGGAAAAGCCTTTGAGTTAGTCATAAATCCAGACCTTGCGATAGATTACAAGCATGGGAAAGAGGTTGATATGCGCGAACTCCTGAAAGCTGAGCAGGTCTTTTTCGATGCAAAAAAAGGAGACATTGCCTCAGAACATCTTATGCAGGAAACATTCGGCACGTCTGACCCATTGAAAGTTGCAGATATAATACTCAAAGAAGGAGAGATCCAGCTGACAGAGGAATACAGGGAGCGTTTGAAAGAAGAGAAGAGGAAGAAGATAATAGCGATAATACACCTGAATGGTGTTGACCCTAAAACAGGACTCCCACATCCCCCTCAACGGCTGGAGAACGCCTTCAGCGAAGCAAAAATACACATTGACCTCTGGAAGAAACCAGAGGACCAAGTGCAGGACATATTGCAGAAGATAAGGCCTGTGCTTCCGATAAGTTTTGAGACCAAAGAAGTCGAAATTCATGTTCCTTCTGAATACGCCGCAAAGCTTTACTCAACAGTAAAGGGATACGGCAAGATTTTGAAAGATAATTGGATGAACGACGGCTCATGGCTCTGCGTAGTAGAGATAGCGGCAGGGCTCCAGGCTGACTTCTTTGACGAGCTCAACAACAAGACGCATGGGAATGTAGAAGCAAAGATATTAAAGACAAAATAGAAATAATAAGAATAATATATAAGGTTATAAGGTGAAAAAAATGAGCGAATTAAAAGTAAAAGACAAAGAGATTGTAGTGCCAGGAGAGATATTGGCAGTGGGAATGGATTTCCTACCAAGCCACGGCACCTACAGAAAAGACGATAAGATAATGGCGAATCGTCTTGGATTGATGAGGATAGAAGGAAAAGTATTGAAATCTATCCCTTTAGCAGGACGCTACTTGCCGAAAAGAAACGATGTGATAATCGGAAAGGTTACAGATATAACCCTGAACGGTTGGATCATACATTTTGGCAGCCCATATCGGGCGATGGTTTGCCTGAAGGATGCGAGCTTTGAATACATAGCCAAAGGCGCAGACCTCACAAAATTCTTCGCATTAGATGATTACGTCTCTGCAAAGATAACACAGGTTTCCAGCCAATATGTCACCGACTTGACCATGAAAGGCCCTGGCTTGAGAAAGCTGAAAGGTGGCCGGATCATCCATGTCAACACACATAAAGTTCCAAGAGTCATAGGAAAGAAAGGATCCATGGTATCTATGATAAAGAAAGCTACTGACTGTAGGGTCATAGTCGGCCAGAACGGCATCATATGGATACAGGGAGAGCCTAAGAAAGAGATTATAGCTGTCAACACGATCAAGATGATCGAGAAAAAAGCCCATGTGAGCGGCTTGACAGACAAGGTCAAGGCTTACCTGGAGAAAGAGACAGGACAAAAGATAGAAAATATAATGGTGGTTGAAAATGACATCCAGTAAAAGAAAAAACGGCCGAGCATTTGACGAGACAAGAAAGATCGAAGCAAAGGCAGGCGTCATACAGAAAGCAGACGGTTCTGCATACTTCAAGATAGGAGATACTACTGCTTATGCAGCTGTCTACGGGCCAAGGCAATTACATCCCAGATTCTTGCAGGACCCTAAAAAGGGCCTTTTGAGATGCAACTATAACATGATGCCCTTCTCAGCAGGAGACCGAGTAAGACCAGGTCCAAGCAGACGGTCAAAAGAGATTTCTATGGTGACACAAAAAGCACTGCTGCCAGTGGTTAATCTTGATGAATATCCAAACGCAGTAGTAGATGTCTTTATCGAGCTGCCAGAGACAGACGCAGGAAGCAGATGCGCAGGCATATGTGCCGCATCTATCGCTCTTGCAGACGCAGGCATAACTATGAGAGACATGGTAGCTGCCATCAGCGCAGGCAAGGTCGGAAAAGATATTGTGGTTGATTTGGACGGCGAAGAAGAGCACATCGAAGATGTTGATGTTGCAGATATTCCCGTGGCGATGATTCCGAGCACAGATGAGATAACCTTGCTGCAGATGGACGGAAAGATATCCCCTGAGGAGCTCTTGAAAGCCATCGAAATGGTGAAGCCGGTCCTTAAGAAGATCGCAGAGATCCAGAGAAAAGCATTGAAAGACAAGTTTAAGGTGGAATAAAATGGAAGAAGAATTAAAAGAACATATCAACAACTCACTCAAAGAGAACATCCGCTTGGATGGAAGAAAAAAGGAAGACTTCAGAGAGATCACTGTTGAGACTGGAATCATAAAGACTGCTGAAGGCTCAGCCAGAGTGAAATGCGGCAACACAGAAGTGCTTGCAGGCATAAAGCTAGCTGTAGGGACACCTTTTCCAGACACTCCTAATGCAGGAGTCTTGATGGTCGGAGCAGAGCTCTTACCGATGAGCAACCCCAAGTTCGAATCAGGCCCTCCAAGCATCGAAGCCATCGAAGTGGCTCGTGTGATCGATCGAGGAATCCGAGAGAGCGGAACCATAGACACAAAAAAGCTTTGCATAAAGAAGGGCGAAGAGGTCTGGATGGTCATGCTTGATGTCATACCTCTCAATACAGACGGAAACCTGTTAGATATCGGCGGACTTGCTGCCATGGCTGCATTGCTTGACTGCAAGATGCCATCATTAAAAGACGGAAAGCCAGACGTGAAGAACATGACAGATAAAAAGCTGCCTTTGAATGATGTTCCGATACCAGTAACAGTTGTCAAGATTGGCGATAACTTCCTTTTAGACCCCCTAGAGTCAGAGGAGAATGCTCTTGATGCAAGATTAACGGTAACTTCAATGGAAGATGGAAGGATTTGTGCAATGCAGAAAGGCGGCGATAGCCCTTTGACAACCGAAGACCTTAAAAAGATGTTCGATTTGTCACTGAAAAAATCAGCTGAATTAAGAAAGCTGATAAAGAGGTGATGCTCTCATGGAAATCAAGATTGAAGATTTAGGACACACAAAATACGAAAGAGCGAGGATAATAGGCAGCCGAGCCTTGCAGATCTCCCAAGGAGCACCTTTCTTAATCAAGCTCAAGCCAAAAGATCTCGAGAAGATAAAGTATAATCCTATTGATATAGCTAAGATGGAATGGGCAGCGGGAGTCATCCCCATATCGGTGAAGAGAGAGCTTCCATACGTTAAAGGCAGAGAAGAGAATAAGTAATTCTTTTCTTTATTTTTTTATTCTTTCCACACAACCCAATCCGGATTTTGATACATTTCTGCTATTGGTTCACCAGTTAGAATCTTACTATACGGTTTGAAATTCTGTTCTCCGCCTGCTTCTGCAAATCTCTCCAGGAAACTTCTTACTCTTTGTGTATTTGTCAGCTCTGCACCATGAGTTGCCATCCTGCTCAATGATTCCCTAGTGTTATCTGTAGATCCTATGGTAAATTCTGGACGGATTAAAAGAACATTTTCTGGGTTCCGTTTTGCAAGTTCTTCAGCTCTGCTTAGTCCTGCAATAGTCCTTTCTGCATACTCGTTTAAGGATATATGAACTCCTTCAGGAAGGTCTGGCTCCCGGTTTGCAAGTCTCTTTAGCATAGCACCCTCCACTGCAACTCTTTTTTTATAATCTTCAGGAGCAGTTAATATGATTATCATATACTTATCTCTAGGCAGTGCTAATGTGTCTGGATCTATGCCAAAAGGGGCTATAGGTAATAGGTCACTGTAAGCGCCGTCAAAGTACCGGGTTCCTGGTTTTAATTCAAGAAGTATGCCTGAAGAATGTTTTGTAGGGAGGTCTTGGGCAGTTATCAACATTGCCCTTGCCATTTCTTCTGGACTATCAAAGTGTTGCTCCCAATCTTGTCTATATTGGTCCCAGTTTCCCATATATTCTGCTTCGCCAGTTTCTGCATTAGTAACAGAAACACTGAGTTTTGTATCAGATGACATAACTTTCGCCAGATTCAGCTTGTTCCATTCACGGTGGATGGTATCAACCAAGAAAATCATATTGAAAGCTGGCTTTCTGCCTCTATAGTAGAATCCTTTTTTTGCTAGATCAGAAGTCCATATCTTGCTGCCCGAAGGCCATATTTGGTCTGCAACCCAGTATGCAAGGGTTGAAGCGGCGCAGGAAGTTCCTGCAACGTGGTCAAAAGATTCAAGACCATAGGCCAGATTCAAGGTTAACAAGGCACCTGCATGGAACGCACCAGGCAATCCACTGTCTTGGACCAATGCATCTATTGTGGGTATCATTCTTTACAGAAATTTCTACCTATTTATATCCTTTTTTATTCTAAAGTAAATAATATAGCATTTGAAGCAAAACCTTTAAATAGGTATATCCAACTATAATGCATTATGAAACAAAAAACTGAGAAAGAGCTAGGTATAACAGTCAAGAAAGATGATAACTTCAGCGAGTGGTATACTCAAGTCATGCTGAAGGCAGAGCTTGCGGATTATAGTGCAGTGTCTGGCTGCATGGTGCTCAGGCCGTATTCATATTCAATCTGGGAGAAAGTGAAGGCCGAGTTAGACAAGAGATTCAAGAAAGAGGGCGTCGAAAATGCATATTTCCCGTTATTCATACCTGAAAAACTCTTGCTTAAAGAACAAGAGCATGTTAAGGGCTTTAGCCCTGAAGTAGCATGGGTGACTCATGCAGGAAATTCAAAGCTCGACGAGAGATTGGCGATAAGGCCGACTTCTGAAGCCATAATGTATGATTCTTATGCGAAATGGATACGATCGTGGCGGGACTTGCCGCTCAGGCTTAACCAGTGGAACAACGTTGTACGTTGGGAATTCAAGAACCCTGTACCTTTTTTAAGGACAAGGGAGTTCTTGTGGCAGGAAGGACACACTGCCTTTGCGAACCAGAAAGAGGCAGATGCTGAAGGCCCAGTTATCTTGGGGATATACAATTATGTTGTCAATGATCTCATGGCGCTTGCTAGTTTTACAGGGAGAAAATCAGACAAAGAGAAGTTTGCTGGTGCGCAGTATACTGATTCTATAGAGCTTTTGCTGCCAAATGGCAAAGCCATACAAGGCCCGGACTTTCACTCTGACGGCCAAAACTTTGCGAAAGCCTATGACATCAAGTTCCTGGATAAAGATGAAAAGTTAAAATATGTGTGGCAGAACACCTGGGGTTTCTCGACAAGGATGCTTGGTGTTCTTTTTGCGGTCCACGGCGACGACAAAGGACTCGTATTGCCTCCAAAGGTGGCGCCTAACAAGGTTGTTGTTGTGCCGATTATTTTCAAAGGCAAAGAAAAGGAAGTGTTAGAGAAAGGCAAAGAGTTGGCTAAGAACCTGAAGAAGCATGATGTCATATTTGATGACAGAGAGTACAGCGCTGGCTGGAAGTTCCATGAATGGGAGCTGAAAGGAGTTCCGATACGGTTGGAGATTGGTCCAAGAGACATCGAGAAGAAACAGGTTGTTCTTGTAAGAAGAGATACTGGCGAGAAGGAGTCTGTGAAAGTTGCAGCGTTGGATAAGAAGATTGATAAGGTTCTTGGCGAGATGCAAGATGCGCTTTACAAGAAATCTCAGGATTTCTTGGAGAAGAACATGATCAATGTGAAAAGCTTTGACGAATTGAAGAAGGTCGTGAAGAACGGACAGATTGCCGTCGCTGGCTGGTGTAATAATATTGAGTGTGAAGAATGGATAAAAGACAAGACAGGCGGTGCTAAGATTCTTAATCTGGAGTTCGAAAAACCGAAATCAGACAAATGCGTCTATTGCGGCAAGCCAGCAGTGTATGTTGCTAGGATTGCGAAGAGTTATTGATTTAAGAGAATTCTTCAAGATATAATTCTGTAGCTTCTTTTAAATTTCTTAAAGCTTTTTCCTGGGAAGATCCCTGACTAATCGTGCCAACTTCTACGCATTTAGCTACATACATATCTTCTTCTTTTTGGATAATCGCAGTAAAAGCCCTCATGGAATTTATTAACACTGTTCTCTTAATAAATTTTACCATTTTAATTTTCACCCCCCAGAACTAAACAGGGAATCCCTTCCCAAACGTATTTCTCCACTACTTTTTCAACATTCTCATTGCTAAGTCGTATACAACCCCGTGATGCTCTTGAGCCCAGCCTTTCTGGCTCGTTTGTACCATGGATGCCGATACCTTCCCAATTCTTATCTTCATACTTCAATCTCATGAAATAAGGGCCATACTCGCTGGGATCCATAATACCCCAAATCTGGCTTTTTTCAATGCTGACCACATAGGCCAATCCTTCAGGAGTCTTATTATCGCCTCTGCTTTCTTTATCACCCTGGTTTTTGCCTGTAGAACAAGCAAGTTCTTCTACCTTTTCCCATTCTGTCTTCTGGTAGATATGAAGAAGTTGATTGTCTTTGTCAACGACAAAAACATAATCACCTTGGTTTACCTTGTTAGAAATAGAGTCTAGTTCTGCAGGATAAAGCTGGTTGTCTTCATCCAAATCAATCCTAACCCAACTTTCTTGCTGGGTTGGCGGGACATACAATGGCTTCATGCCTGGTTCTTTGATCTTCAGTTCTAATAGTTCGCCTGCGCTAAAAATTATTTCCGCTATGTGTCCTTCAAACCTAGAGCCGACGCTTAGTCCTCCAAGAAAAATTGCTGCAACATAGATTGCTCTGCGCAGGGAATTAGTTTTTCTTGCGACATAACATTTTCTGGAATCCATCAACCTGATACTCTGTTCAAGCATTGAATCATTATCCTCTACAATCTGTTCGCAGCTTCTTGTAAGAGAGTTATAAAAATCGAAGCTGTCGCGCCATACTTCCTCAGGGAGCTTTCCTTGCTGCTCAAACAAGAGGAGCCTTCCTTTATCAAGAGCACTTCTGGCATGTGTTACTCTCTTTGTGACTTGGCCATGTTGTTTGGCATAATCGCTCAAGCCTCCTCTGTCAAGGATGGCTTCGGCCATCTCAAGATCTCTTTTAGCTTTCAATAATTTGGGAATTATCCTTTTTGCCATTTTAACCAAGAACCTCAGGTGCTTTTTGTACTAAAGGTCTGCTAGGGTCCTCTATTATTACAAGAGTCTTGCCAACAAGAGGCGCAATATAATCATATATTTTCCTCAGGTCTGTGTTGTGCATGATTATGCTTCCATTTGAACAGTCCTTTCCATTTTCTATGGCCCGTTCTCTTTCAGGTATGCCTGTGCCACAGATCAATATTCCTCCCCCAGTTCTTTCGTATTGTAGGTCTGTTTTGTTAGGATAACCTATCCTCAAGGCGGCCACACCAAACAAGGGGTCTGTTCCGCATTCCCAACATCCTTCAATTCTATATACTCCTTCGGGAGTCTTGTTGTCGCCAATCTTTCTTTTTGGACCTTGGGCTCGGCCATCTGAAGTTCTGCTGGAGAAAACCTCCTCTAGTCTATTGCCCAAGTATTCGTATAAATGAAGCACATTTTCCTTTTTGTCTATGTAGATAAAAGTTTTGTAATCAGTATTTTTCTTGGCTATTGATTCAAGGCTGTACGGAACTTGATTATCCCTTACAGGAAGCGCAGCAACCGAATATTGCATGGTTTTTGGCTCTGCCCGAATGTCAGGGAGTGTGGCTTGAAGCCTTGTCGGTTTCGGTTCAGGCACAGTTTCTACTATTGCAACACTTTCTTTTCTGGTCCAGTTATCATAGAGCTCTTCTGCTCTCGGAAGTATATTGTCAATATTATAGGATACTTCCGCCAAAAAGCCAATAGTGAGTGCAACTCCAACATACTTGCTTATCCTCATTCCAATAGTCTTTTTTCTCTTTGCTTCCAGTCTAGCGAGCCTTCTCTCGCATTCTGTCTCAAGCCTGCTGGATATGTCAAGGCCTTTTGCATCTGCAAGTATATCATATTTATCCCTGACAACGCTTACTTCTTGGAGCACCTTTCTTAAAGACTTGATGTTCCTTGGATCTTCCCAGTCATAAGACATAAAATCTTCTTTTATGGCTTCCAGTTCAGAGTCGAGCATTCTTTTTTCTGCTTGATTGTCGAACCTTGGTTCATCAGGATTTGTCAATCTTTGTCCTCGAATCTTTACTACAGTGTCTTGGATGGTCTGGATGTCCCTTTGTAAGCGTAAGGAACCTTCTCCATAACCAACTTTTTGTGCATAGTCCTGTAGGGTTTTCAAGTCATCTCCTATCTCAATAAAAGAGGATATGCTTTCAGAACTGTATCCCAATGCCTGAAAATCCAGTTCTAACGCATCAATCCTCCTGTCAAGATGTCCCCTAAAAGAAGTTCTTTTTCTTTCCAGCGTCTCTTCGATGGAGAAGAACTTCCTGCACGCAGTCCTTAATACAGGATCTGGATCGTCCATATGGAACTCTACAGCCGGGGAGTAGTCTTGGATTTGCTGTTGGAGTTCAGAGTAATCATTGACTTGCTGTTCTATACGTGCAGGGTTTGTGAAGTCAATGGCTGGAAAAAGATTCTCGGCTTCAGAATGTTTTTTTTCGAGCCATCCATTCTTCTCTAAGACCAAGAGCTCAAGTTTTGTTTTTTGCATATCCCTTAAATGGTCTGATCTGATTTCTCTTTCATCCATTTTCAAACCCCTCTTCTATCAATCCATATTCAAGATCCTCTTGATATATTGCGTCTTTGTCCAGTTTGATTGCATTGATGCCTGCAACACTCATTATACTGTCGATGTTCCTTCCATTAGCTCCTTCAGTATTCTTTGCGAGATTTTTTGCCCAATAATCCTGTTCTACATCGCTTCCCAGCTTCATCTTTGCTAACTTCAATCTGAAGATTGTCTCTCTGGCTTGCTCATCAGGCATCGGAAACTCTATAGTATAACGGTTCGAA
Organism: archaeon; assembly: GCA_043815805.1. Taxonomy (GTDB): domain Archaea; phylum Nanobdellota; class Nanobdellia; order Woesearchaeales; family JBDRIN01; genus JBDRIN01. Next base: position 9,174 of record JBDRIN010000007.1, read on the forward strand.
AAACGGTTTAGAAGCGCTTCGTCAAGCAAGTCAACCCTGTTGGTTGCGAAAACAGTCGCTACGCCGTCCAGTTTCTTGAATCCATCAATGCAGATCATTATCTGGTCAGTCTGTTCTTCTGTGTACCTTCCTGTATCAGATCCTCTTGGCTGGACAATCGCGTCAACCTCGTCGATGAATATGATACTGGGTCTCTTTCCATATGCTTCGTCATAAAGATTCTTGATTATGGCTCCACCTACGCCGACATATTTTTTCCTCAGATCCGGTCCTGGAACATAGAAAAAGGAAGAATCAGTCTCATTTGCTATGGCTCTTGCAGTCATGGTCTTGCCGGTTCCTGGAGGGCCGTAGAAGATGCAGCCTTTAGGCATCTTAACACCGAATTCCCTAAACTTATCAGCTTTGGTCAAAGGAAGTTCTATGACTTCTTTGACAAGCACAAGCTGTCTGTCAAGGCCGCCTATATCACTATAACGGTCTTCAGGAAGATCTTTTACCAGATATCCTGAGCTTTCACCATTCCCGTTCACACCAGAATCCATGACAATGCTCTTCTCATCAGGCAGCTTCATTCCTTCTAATTGAGAAGCGACTCGCTGTACTGTCGCTTGTCTCTGTTGTGTCGTGTTCCTGAGCTGGCTGAAGAATTCTGCAGTTATGTAAATCAAGCCCTGTTCTGAGTTGACAACATGTGTCTCTCTGACCTGTCTGTTCACATCTTCGCAATAACCCGCAACCATCTCTTTCACAAAACTGCTTGTCTTCACTTCAAAATCCATTTGTTGTGACTTTTCTGTTCCTTTGTAATGGATGAACCTAGACAGTTTTTCTGTCAGCCTCTCGCTAATTAGGTTCGCTATGTAGACATTTAGTTCTAAAGATTTTTTTCTGCTCGCAGGATTGTCAGTTATCCCCAGATAGTTGCCTGCTTTCTCTTCAATAGCATAAGCAAGCCCTAATTCCTGCTCTAAAACATGGCAGAAAGAGACTATCTTTGGAGACATGTGGTAAGAGGCTGAAGAAACCAAGCGGGCGTTGCTGAAAAAACGGTGTCTTTCCAACTGCTCTGAAGCTAGTCTTACCTTGGTCTCTAAAGTCCTCTCATCTATCTCTAGTGGCTTAGGCATTTCAACCCCAATCTACATCCTGCTGATGGCGTCCAGTCCCCTAGAGACGCTAGTGCGATTTTGGTCCTCAAGGGCTTTTTTCACGTAAGTACTTGTCTCTCTTGCAGAAACCAGGTCATCACTGCTGTACACGTCTGTCGGTATGCCTTCCCGCCTCATTATTTCTGCCGTCGCCTTCACAAGCGACTGCTCTTTCTCTCTTATGTTATGGAGGCACGATGACAATGCCTTTATTGCATCGTTTATCTCAACACTCAAGGCTCCATATTCAGGCATGCTCTCGAACGCTTTCTTGTGCTTTGCCTCTTCCACAAAATTTTTGCCGCTGCTGACAAATCTCTTCAGGCTATTGACTAAGTAAGAGTTCTGTTCCTGATCCTCGCGAGCCATCTTGTTCCGGTTGGTCAGAGACAATATCCTTTCGTAGACCATCGCTTCATCATTCTGGGCTTTTTCTCTTGAGGAACAAAGTTCAGCTAATGCTTCTTCCAAAGCCATCTTTTCACCAGGGCCTTCCTGAAAGTGTTCCAGGTCATATTCCAGATTGGCTATCTCTTTGTCAAGCTTGATCACATAATCTCCAAGATCTCTTGCTACAGGCATCAATCTGTGATAATCCCTTCTTAGCCCTGCTTTGTAGTCCTTGATCTTCTCTATTATCTGTTGGCCCTTGGATATTGCAGGTCCTGCTTTGGTGATTGCTTTCTCCATTCCCATAACATTTTGGTCAAGGGTATCATAAAGAGAATCCTCGATCTTCTCTACAACTTCTTCAACAGTCGGGCTGAAGATGTTCTTTAGAGTGCTTCCTGCATTCTGGACCAATCTGCCAAGACCGCTTTGCCTTTGGACGCTTCTTGTTATGGTAGTTCCTTCTGCTAAGGCTCTTCTTGCATCTTCGATAGTCTTTTTTGCCTCTTCGACATCTGTCTTGTAGTCCCCGCCATAAAGTTGAGGCATCTCAGGCGCATCTTTCAAGAATTCTTCTATATGCGTGCTGCCACTGATGATGGCTTCAGTTAATGGGGACCTGTAACCTTCAAATTGTCCTGTTGTTTCAAACTCTTTTCTTGCTTCATGCTCTATTCCTTCCTGAGCCAAAGCAACCTGTCCTATCGCTTCTTCTTGAATCATTTTCAACCTCCATAGCTATCGCTATTTCAAATCTTTAATTTTGAAAATCAGATCTTTGTTTTTTGGATCTGTTCTTCCAGAGAAGGACGCTTGCCCTTCTTAGCTCTTCTTTTTTGCCGAAGGCTCAACCTTTGATAGTCAAGCCTTTCCAGGTCTTCGCGCGAGTAAAGATGAATATGAACCTTCAGTTTTCTTCTGATTTGGCGTACTGCTTCTTTTGCTTGTGGGGTGTAAGCAGCGTTTGTAACCATGAATCCTTCTCTTGTGGGTGAGCCTCGCATCGATAGCTTCAGCCCGAAATCAGCAATCTCTTTCCTTGAAACGATCTCTTTTTGAGCCCTATATTTGCATTCAACAGCATACCTGGTTGGGAAAATGCCAGGCAGCATGCTTTGTTCAACAAGCAGGTCAATCTCCGAGTCATTGATGACTTCTCCTCTTCTATGTTGTCTGATTCGCAGATTTCTCTCAACGATCTTATATCCATGGTCTGTGAGGAGCTGTGCTGTCCATGTTTCAAGTTTGTCACCTATATTCTTCGAGTACATCGTAATCGTGAACAGGATTGTCGGAAACCATCTTGTAGTCTATCTCTGTGTTGTTTATTTGTGATTCCAACTCTGAAGGCCTGAACTCGGCTGCTTTGAGCGCGTCTGCGCAGCCTCTGGCAGCGAAATAGGTAATGCTCAAAACCAAAGCAACTCTTCCGACTGTTCTTAAAATTCTCATTTTCATTCACCGAAATGCTCATCAACAAAATCTGTTATACTTTGTTTTGCAGTCTCGTACCATCTCTTCAAAGTTGAGGTTGTTTTTTGATACGGTTCGCTCTGGATTATTTCATCAACTTTCTCTTGTGTTTGTTGACTTAGTTTTTCGAGAAAATATTTTTTTCTGTCTGCGAAGGTTCCGACACGGCCGTCTTCGTGTACTGCCATAAATTTTTCAGTTCGTATGTTGCCAAAATATAAATGTGCGTTGCCGTCTTCGTCAATCTCTATCTTGGGCTTATAATTGTGATAATCTGCCGGGGTGCCTTCAGCTGCTGGAGTTCCAGACCAAAACATGCTTTCCAGTGAGATATCGTTGATCGTGATGCTATTCACGTTCTTTGCATCGCCGTAGATTGCAGCGCCTGCAAGACAAGCAATTCCAATAAGGGTGTTCCTAATAATATGTCTTCTTGGCCTGTATGTCTGGACGGTTTCTTCAATCGGTTCTTCCATAATAATCACCAAACAGAAAAAGAGTAGACTTTTTAATAAGAGTTTGCAAGAAAAAACCGGAGAAAAAATGCTGAAAACGTAAACCTTCCAGAACTAGCAGACCTTACACTCGCAATCGCAAACAACGCTTTTGTCGCCGCGAATACTTGCTTCCATGCTTCCAGAAGCCCTGAGCGACTCTCCACCTCTAAAAATACAATAATCTTCGCAGAAAACGCCGCATTGACCGGCATGTTCACATTCAGAACAGGTCTTGTCCTCGTATAAAGATATCCTGCAATAACCTGCTACTTTGCCTGTCAGGCCGCCCTCGCAAGCTGTAAGCAAAACTGATAAGACGGCCATCGCAATCAAAAATAACACAACGTTTCTCATGATACAACTCAAGAAAAAGGAATATATAAAATCTTCGATTTAGATGGCTTTGAGTAATAACCAGGTTCTGTGTAAAAACTAGTGTTTTTGTGTAAAAACAGCACAATTTTTATAAATCGGACTATCTATCTGTAGAGTGAGCTAGTTAAAGCAAAATGATAACAACCGCCATACTCCAGAACATCATAGCATTCACCTTGATGATTCTATTTGTCGTCTTTATGAACATTCAAGGACATTACTATGTCAAGCTTATTTTCTTTTTGAGAGTGAAGTATCCGAAGCTTTATAAAGAGTTTATCTGGGGAAACTGGTTAGAGCGACTCTACTTTGAGAAGCCTTTTTTCAGATATTCATTTTTCATATGGTCTAATCGAGAGAACAATCCAGAAATATATGAACTGAAAAGACGCATACGCTTATTCCAAGCCCTGGGCTGGTTGTGCCCAGTCGCTTTGATTGCAATACTACTGGTGTTTTTTTAAAATGAAGTTTTCAAAACAAGAGAAAAAGAGCAAATTTCTTGATGTTTATCTAAAGATAACCTTCTTTTACATACTTGCAGGCACGATCTATTATTTAATAGTATATTCAATTGATATTCCTATGCCTCCTATTTGGGCTTTCTGGCTTATAAGAGGGACTCTGTTCTTTGCCTCATTAGGCTACTTCATCCTAAGCATATATGCCATAGTACACTTCAAACGAAGAAAATTCAGCAAAAAGATGTATGTATTGCCAGTCTTAGAAGTTGCAGAGACTATCCTTGTAAGTATAGTTAGCGTTATAATGTTTTTTGTTGTACCTGACTTTTCCATACAAATATCTTATTCTATATTCGTAGAAGGCACGATTACGGCAGTATTTGCTATTGTTTTCTCAGCGTTTCTGTTGATAAAGCTGGAGGAAGGTAAAAAATGAAAAAGGTACAAGCTAAAAAAGTGGATGTGAAAAATTAAAATGGCTGTGCTAACCATACTTTTATTAGTCTGTGTTTTTATTTTTATAATATCCCTAATTTTAGGTGCCCTCTATAGTTCTGATTTTTTCGAATATTTAAAAAAATATTTCCCAAAAAAATATGCCAGCTTTATCAGAAAAAACCTTTTATTTAAATTGCCCGATAGAATGAGCATTGATGTGTTTGCTATCTACCCATTTATTTTCAAAATAAAAGGTGAAACAAATAAAAAACTAAGAAAATACAAGCTAAGATTGGCTGTATCCATAATTTTATTAGTCTGCAGCCTTATAGCTGGATTAATAATTGCCAATTTTCTATTTGAATGAATATTTTAAACATTACAAAGAGATAAAGTTCTGATATGGTTTAACATTCCCAAGGGACATGTGCGCACAAGTCTTTTAAACAACCTCCTCTTCTCCCTTTCATAACGGAGGTTACTAAGAAAATGGCGTTCATCGGACCCTTATTGTTGGTTATTGGATTGATTGTCATGCTACCTGTCGTTCCAATACCTGGTTTAGCACACATATCAGCAACCATAAAAGGAATTGGAAGAATAGCAGGTCCTGCAGGCTATGTTTTCATAATCCTAGGTGCTATTCTATGGTCTTATGGTATATGAGTCAATATTGAAAGTTGTGTAGAAACAATCCAAACATGTGTAAAAAAGTAAATCCTTTTTTACAAAGTTGATTTAGATAAGAACAGCGTTCAGCTGGCCTTCCTGGCCTGGCCTGTTGGTTATCCTTGCCTTGCCTTTGGCGGTCTCAACGATGGTGCCTTTGGTGATGATGTTTCGCCTTACATAGTGCCTGTTGGCAGGATTCTCCACGACAGCCTTTATCTTTTCAACGCTAGTCTTCTTAGTCTTAGGATCATAAAGATTGACAGAATCTGCTGCAAGGAGCTTTTCTTTCTGGTTGTCACCGACAGTCCTCATAGTCTTCTTATCTCTCTCGGCTAGTTTGGTCAAGACAGGCTCTCCACCCATCCTATACATCCTTTTAGTTCTGACAAACTTATATCTGCCGCCAGTCGGCTTTCGCTTGGATTTATCTTGAACTTTCATATTAGGCTGGAAAAACAGGGGGTTTATAAATATTACTGTTTGACTACAAACCAAAGCTATATAAACCTCTTGGCCATCCCTTTTTTTGATGTTCTGGAACAAACACGAGGAAACAATTTCTAGGAAGAAATTAGAGGAACTGCAGTTGAGAAGACTGCGTGCTCTGCTCAAGAACACTTCTGAGCATCCAGTCTACAAACAATACAAGAATGTCAGGATAACCAAGCTGTCCGACCTGCAGAAGCTTCCGTTCACAGCGAAGAAAGATATACAAAGATTCTCTGGCTTTGAATTCTTCAATAGTCCTATCAAAGATATAGTGAGGGTGCACTCCACTGCCGGCACGACCAGCAAGCCAATAATGGTAGGATATACTAAAAAAGACATCGCAACATGGTCTGAACTGGCAGCAAGAATCTTTGCAGCAGGTGACCTGACCACTCAGGATATTGTGCAGAACGCCCTGAATTATGGCCTCTTCACAGAAGGGTTGGGGATGCAGCTCGGTGTTGAAAAAATTGGGGCAGCAATTCTTCCAAGCGGGGGAAATAATACCTTAAGACAGATAAATCTTATACAAAACCTTGGGGTGACTGCTTTGCTCTCCACACCTTCTTATGCTTTCCAGATAATGGGTATTGCAGATAAGCATGCTCTGGATATAAAGAATTCAAAGCTTAAACTCGGCTTTTTCACTTCTGAGACCTGGACAGAGAAGATGCGACAGGAGATAGAGACAGCCATGAAGATCAAGGCATTGGACAATTACAGCTTGACAGAGGTCTTTGGTCCGGGCATAGCCTATGAATGCCTGCACCAGAACGGTATGCATGTCTCAGAGGACCATTTCATTGTGGAGGTCATAGATCCTGTTTCAGAAGAAGTGCTCTCTCCAGGAGAAAAAGGAGAATTGGTCTTCACAACGCTAACAAAACAAGGATTTCCAGTCATCAGGTTCAGGACAGGGGATATCTCCAGGTTATTGCCTGACAGATGCTCCTGTGGACGCACATTCCAGAGGATAGAACGCATCGCAGGCAGGAACGATGACAAATTCGTGATAAACGGCATCGACATCTTTCCTTCCCAGATAAAAGATGTGTTGGGAGACGAGCCTTATGCAACCTTCAACTACGAGATAATAATAGAACGAGAGGATCACAAGGACCTCCTGACTGTCCTGGTAGAGACGCCTCACCTATTGCAGAAACACTCTCAGGAGATACTGTTGATAGAGAAAGAGATGTCTGACAGGTTAAGGGCCAGCGTCGGAGTCAAAGTAAAGATAAAACTTTTAAAGCCTGGAGCCATAATGAGGTTCAGCGAAAAACAAAAACAGGTCATTGACACAAGAAGAAAGTGAGATCATGAAATCAAAAAAAGAGAGTATTTGCTTATTATTGATTGCACTATTTGCACTTGTATCCTTAGTTTCTTGCACGCCAGAACAAGAAGAGATTGAAGAGGAAGGGTTTGTCAATTCGACTGTTTTCATAACAATAACATTTGACAACGCTTACACTTCACAATATTTCTATTCGTATATGCTAGACAATTATGGATTCAAGGCGGTCTATTGCGCACCGGCTGGGCTTCTAGACGGACTGCATGATGATTCTCCTGTCATGAGCCCTGCTCTTCTGAAAGATTTGGCTTTGCAGAACCATGAGGTAGCGTCAGAGACCCTCAACAATTTTGGGGGCATCCTGGGTGAAGAGCAATATGAAGATGAACTGCGGCTCTCCAAAGAAGAGCTATTGAATAAGGGCTTCTTTGCAGAGACCTTCTGCTATCCGTATTATGCAGATATCGCTTTCAAAGATCTTGTTGTGCAGTATTATGAGCGTGGACGGTCTTTGGAGCCAGGCATCAATGCTTTGCCTGTGGAGGATTGGCATGCTTTGAGATCCAATGATATAACCCATCTAAATAATTCTATGGACTATTTTCTATCTGAGTTGGATAATCATGGAGGCTGGCTCATAATAAACATTCGGGAAATAGATATCAATGAATCTGTACAACCAGACACAGACCTAACAGTAGATGGGTTCAGGGTCCTGCTGGAGAAGATATATGAGTCCGGCGTCCCGGTGATAACGATTGAAGAGGCTTATCATAATCCAGTCATCAATAGGGATTTTATTGGATAAAAAGCAAAAAACTTATAAAGCAAATACTAAAACCAGTATGTATTGTTTTAAATTTTTAGGTGATAAGAAATGGAAATGGCAAGACCCTTAGATGCCTTGAACAAGGCGAGAGGAAAATCAGTAATAGTTGAACTAAAGAACGGAAGACAGTACTTAGGCAAGCTGCAAGCATTTGACATACATATCAATGTCGTGCTAGAAGACGCCGAGGAAAGGATCGACGGAGAAACCAAGAGAAAGCTTGGAGTCGTCTTTATAAGAGGAGACACCATAACTATAATTTCTCCTGCTTAGGGTAGAGGTTCAAAATGTCGAAAGGAACACCTTCTATGGGAAAGAAATCTGGAAAAAAGACCCATATAGTTTGCAGGCGGTGCGGCAAGAGGACATATCATGCCCGCAAGAAGAGATGCAGTTCCTGTGGCTACGGCAAGAGCGCCAAGCAGAGAAGCTATACCTGGCAGAAGAAGAGCTGAAAAAGGAAAAGTAATGTTCACTGCCGTTCTCATCTTTTTGTTTCTACGAAACAAAAAGTTTTTAAACAAATTCTTTCTTTCATTGATTTAACCCTAAATGCGGGGATGCCGGA
>JBDRIN010000008.1:0-20441 GCA_043815805.1 archaeon
CTTATTTCTCCTCTATGGATACTGAAATACTCAGGAAAATAGGGTTTACAGAAGGGGAAATAAGGGTTTACAACGCCTTGATAAGGCTGGAGAAAGCATCGACGGGCCCCATAATGCAGGAGTCCGCCATCTCCAGTTCTAAAGTCTATCTCATCTTAGAGAAACTGATCCAGAAGGGAGTAGTCAGTTTTGTCATAGAGAACAACGTCAAAAAATTCATGGTAGCCAATCCCAAGACCCTAGTAGATTTCGTAGAAAGCAAACAGAAAGAGCTTGAGGAGATGAAAAAGCAGACAGAGAAGTTCTCTGCTGATATTTTAAGCCTTATTGGATCACATGAAGAAGAAGGCGCTCAGATCTATAAAGGCTGGGCAGGCGTGAAGACAGCTTTTTTGAATGTCATAGAAGAGTTGAAACCAGGAGAAGACTTTCTATTCTTTGGCGTTTCAAAAAGAGAGATGACAAAAAGACTGGCGGCGTTCTTCAAGAAGATAGATGCGTTAAGGGATGAACATAGATTGAACACCAAAGGCATAGCGAATCCCGAAATGAGGGAAGTGTTCAAACAAGAGTACTGGCGCTACCAAAAATTTACCATGAAATACTCTAAAGTAACCTTGCCATCGGCTTTTATCATAGGGAAGAACAGGATAATAGTGCCTTTGTGGGGAGAGTACCCTATTGCTTTCGAGATTGCCTCCAAGAGGCTGGCTGACAATTATCGGGAGTTTTTTTACAGCATATGGAACAAGATTTAAAAACACGAAGAGGAATAGATAATCATGAAGACCGAAACAACCGCATTGGACTTGCATTTCATCGTCAAAGAGCTCCAACTTCTCCTAGGCGGCAAAGTAGATAAGATATACCAGCAAAGAGAGGACAAGAAGTCTTTCATGTTCCGGTTTCACGTGCCCAGCAAGGGCAAGCAGCAACTTAAACTCCTGGTGCCTAACTACCTCTACCTGACTGAGTTCAGAGAGCACTTTCCAGACACCCCGCCAGGTTATTGCATGTTTCTGAGGAAGCGCCTAGCCAATGCCCGCCTAAGACGCATAGAGCAGGTCGACTTTGAGAGGATAATCGAATTAGAGTTCGAGACAAAAGACCAGACTTACATAATGATCATAGAACTGTTCAGCAAAGGCAATGTTATCCTAACAGACCTGGACTACAGGATAATAAGTCCATTAGAAACCAAAAATTGGGGTGTCAGGACAGTCAGAGGAGGCATAAAATACGAGTTCCCTCCAAAACAAGTCAACACAACACATCTGACTGAAGAAGAATTCCAGAAAGAATTCAATAAAAGCAAGAAAAACTTTGTAAAAACCTTGGCTGTGAACTTCGGGCTTGGAGGTCTCTATGCAGAAGAGCTCTGCCTAAGGACGCAGCTTGATAAAGAAGCCAAGAAGCTCGACGAGAAAGAGCTCAAGAAGGTCTACAAAGAATTAAACAAGATGCATGACGCAGCAATAAAACCTGTTCTCTACGAGAACGGCGAATTAACACCTTTCTCTCTCCAACAATTCAAAGATATGAAGACAACTTCATTCAACACCTTCAACGAAGCATTAGATTCCAAACTGAGCAAGAACCTGGAAGAAGCAGAGATACAAAGCCAGGAAGACGTGAAGAAAGAAAAAGAGAACAAGATCCAGATAATACTCCGAGAGCAGGAAGAGCGGATAAAAGGATTAGAGCAGAGCATAGAAGAGAACCGTAAGAAAGGAGAATTGATCTACGAGCATTACAATGATGTAAAACAGATATTAGAACTTCTAAAGAAAGCTCGGGAAAAATACACCTGGGAAGAGATAAAGGAGAAGATCAAAGATCATTCTGTGATAAAAGAGATCAAAGAGAACGAAGGGAAGATAATTCTGGAATTCTAATAAACACCAGGATCTCCTGGATAGGGTATCGCAGTCAAAAGAGTAGGCTTTATAGGCTTCACTTTAGCCAGGCAGCAACCAACAACAGTAGGATAATCTTCATGGATATCATATTCGCAGGCACAGTCTCCGTCCTTATCCTTGTTGACGACAAACTCTGCAAAGTTATAACCTGATGGATATGAATATTGATCTCCGTACTCACACTCAAACACATCTCCTTCTGTGCATTTATACCTGCACGCTCCAAGATAATAATCACAGCCGTTTGCCTCGCATTCTGTCTGTTGAGTATAACCATACTGTGAACAATCATGTCTACAAGTCCCTTTTACGCATTCACAGTTCGTCAGACCCTCGCTATCATCAGAATATACTCTGTGCCTGCAGAAGCCTTTCTTGTCTGTGCAGTCCAGGGTCTGGTCGCAATCACACACACCAAGGGGGTAGTCCCAGTCACCGCAAGCACATACTGCGCGAGTCATGTCTGGTTGTGAAGGGTAGCATCCAGGATATTCGTCTCTATTGCAGTTGCAGCCCGCATCAGCGCAGGTGATATCTGGCAAGGCCATGTCGCAGGTCTCCCCGTCGGAAATAACGCCGTCGCTGTTAGAGCTGCATTCAGAAGTGTCTACTGCATTGCAGCTTACACATCTTACCATCTGTCCGCCCCACATGTGGCCGCATTCAGGGTTCTCCTGCCCGTAATCAGCGCAATCAGCGATGTAATCATCATATTCGCCGTCACAGACTTCACCAAATTCTAATATGCCGTTGCCGCAGACAGGTGATGTTGTTTCAGGCTCACAACCCGTGCCAGCATACTCTGCTGTCTCAACATGCAAGACATTTCCATTTAAGTCATAAGCGTAATAAGTTGAAAGTTCATCTATATTAGACCGTTTCTCGACTCGCAAGCCGCCAGTATCATAGACATTGCCTACGCACTTGCCGCCAGGATACCTTATCTTCACGAGCATGTTCTTGTAGTCATAGTCATAATGCACAATGCTGGGTTGCAGGTCAAATAAGTTTTTGTCTACAGAGGTTTCATACCATTGCGGATCGGGCATAGGTTCTGAGGATTCTGCTGCGTCAAAGTTATCATTGCTTATCACAACATAAGTATTTGTAGCTGTGCCTTGGGCTATGGTGTTCCAGACAAATTGTTGTATTGGAGCTGCCAAGGGATATATCACTTTCACCGGGTCTCCAACGCTTACGTCAGCAGCCAAACCAGAAAGCACATAGCTTTCTGTGCCTATTTCGCCATAGTTGAAGTTTATGAAATTTGGTTTGCCCACTTTCCTCACGACATTCCCTGTGGCTGAATAGATATATGTAAAAAGGTTGCTTCCGGTCAGCTTATTGCTGTCAGGGTCATAATTATAATCAAATTGATTGCCTGCAAAGGTCTTTTCGTCCCTGTTCCCTGTAGCGTCATAAGTGAATAGCAGGTCTCCGCCCAAGATGCTTTCGTGGTCAGTTACTGTTTTTAATTGATACACTGAGTCATAACCATAATCTAACAGCATCGTGCCTGCTTCAATATCAAACTCTTCTTCTATGTTGCCTACATTGTCATGGATGTAGAATCTTGAAAACACATTCCCTGAATCCACCAGCACCTCTTTAAGCCAGTCTCTTTCAGTATAATCATATTCTGTGCTGATTGTGTTGCCGTAATCAAGCTGCGATACGGTTCCTGTGGGATTGTAATGCACAGTTTCCACAACAGCTCCGTCCAGGCTGACAGTTTTCAATCGCGAGATTGTGTCATAACCATATATCACATATTCTCCGTTCGGATAGAATACTTGTTTCAGGTTTCCGCTTGGGTCATAAGTATAATCTGTCCTAAAGACCTTGTCGTTAACAGTTTGCAGGATTCTTATCACTCTCCCTATTTTGTCATACTTGTAGCTGGTTGAAGTGGGTCCTTTAAGAGCAGAGCAAAGTTTGCCTTTTCCGTTTTCGCAATCGTCATAATTATATTCTTCGACCACAACTCCTGCAACTTCAACAGTCTTTATCCTATTTAGCGCATCATAGAAATACTCTGTAGTGTAGAGGCCATCATTGCTTGTCTTCAACATGCCTGCAGTGTCATAGGTGTTGATTGTGCTTCCTGAATCCGGATGATGGCTCGCCGTGAGTTGTCCCAGAGAGTTATACTGGCTGGTGCTTACATGCTCTAATTCGTCTCGCACCAAGATAAGATTGCCTAGAGGGTCATACTCGAACTCCACGTCGTTTTCAGCGTTATCCACAACTTTTATGGTCCGTCCATAGGTGTCAAAGAATTTCGTGCTTTGGTGACCTTCTTCATCAATGATTTTTGTCCATCCAGGTCCATAGATGGTCTGTACAGTGTTAAGGTCTGGCGGTGTCACAAGGTTTCTTCGGTCCATAGAGTCATAGCTCAGTTCAGTCCATAGAGGGGTGCTGCTTCTTCCGCCTGCGATGGCTTCATGGTACGGCCGGCTCATGCTTTTAACAAGGCCTTTGTCATTATGTGTTGTTTTGATAACTATGTTGTTCACTTCATCAGGATCTTCTTGTAACTGTTTGACTTTCCGTCCAAGAGCATCATAATGATGTTCAACAGGGTTGAAATAGCCAATGTTTGCTTTACTTTCCACGCTTACATATACATCCGTAGGTGGATCATGATATGTTATCCTTGTGCTGGGAATCCCTTCGGCATCTCCTGGCAGGTATACTTTTGTGATCCTTCCCAGGTCGTCGTATTCATATTTGTATGTGTTTCCGTTCTCGTCATATTGTTTGTTGAGTTTGTATGTGTGTGGATAATAAGTGTTAGTCTTTTGCAGGATGTCTCCAGCATCATTGTAGGTCCATTCTTTGCCTACAGCAACGCCTTTCCAGTCAGAATAATCTGCGAAGTACTCGCTTCCCGTAGGTCCTATGGCATGAATCATATTTCCAAAAGTATCGTACTGAAGATTTGTTGTCAGCCAGGGATTTGTGCCGAGTCGCGAGTTGTCCCATGCAGAGACACTCAACAGGTCTCCAAAGTTCGAGTATGAATCATATCTGGTTTGTTCTAATACAACTGAATCTTTCAATGTTTCTGCAAGGTAAGGTATTGTGACTATGAACTTGTCTCTGTTTTCAAAGCTTGGGTCTTGTTCATAGTAATATGTCATCCTGTTCTCTAATTCATCATCTGGCAGCGTAGGATTGTAGATAGTTATCTGTCCGAATATATCTCCGACTATGTCTTTGTTCCATGAGCTTGTGGTAGATACTTCTCCGAAGTTTATAGAATTCTTGGCATTTCCGTATTTGTCTCTGGAGCTGACCATTGAAGCTAAAGCTCGTTCTTCTCCAGCGTCGTGAACTTTGTTCAGGGTAGTATAGTCCTGTAAAGTATATGCTGGTGCTGCACACATGCAGGTCTCGTAGGTTCCATCATCCGTACAGAAAGCTTCATAATCTGCTCCGTGTGTTGCGCAGTCGCTGTCATCGCATAATGCACAGCTATATCCTACATTTATCCAGCTGTTTAGGGTTCCTTTTGTTGGGATGTAAGAACCAAGCTTATATTTCTTGTAGGATTGGTAATCCTCTGCTTTCAGGTTTGCCGCATTATCAAAAGTCTGGGTAGCTATTTTTTTCCCGCTCACATAATCATTATATCCCCCGTATGTCGGCAGGGCTGAGTAGAATTGCGTCTGACTTTTTTTGTAGATCCCATCTTGTGCAGGTTCTGTCATCTCTGTCGTCCTGCTTGGTGAGTCATAGCAGGAGCCGGCGTCCCAGTTGTAGGTGTAATCATAAGTGTACGTCTGATCCACGCTTTCGGTGACTGTATAGGAACCTACGTGTTTTCTTTGGTATAACGGGCCTTCAAAGCAAGGATAGCCTTCTTCGTTTGAATACGTGTAAGTGGTTGTGCTTCCAAGTGATGATTCTATCTCTTCTATGGCAAAGAATGATTTGGTGTCTCCGTTATCTCGGAAATAAGTGTATTTAACTGATTCGAACAGCTCTCCGCCTGTCACAAGGCAGTCCATGCTTGTTACCCATTCTGCTGTTCCGCTTGTTCCACAGTACTCTGTCAAAGGTGTTGTGGGATGGTTTGCCCAGTTGCCTTTGGTGTAGAGGCCATTGGTCTGTGTGCATTGCATGGTGCCTCCAGCATATCCATTGTAGCCGAGGGCTTTGCAATAGTTGTTGGCTGCTATCTCATTACATTTAAGTCCGCAGCCTCCAGGGCATTGCTCTCCGCACATTCCGCTCTGGGGAACCGTGACATGTTCTGTTGTTCCGTCGCCTGTTATGTCATAAATCCTGATTTCAACCAATAATGCATCTTCATTGCACATCTCTGAGTCTAAGCAGTAGTGTTCAAACGGATTGACAGAAAGGTCTCCTGAGTAGATATAATCATACATGATTCTGTGATTATTGTGGTTCCAGGATATCACATAGTCGAGCCTTGCGTCTTTGGTGATGTCTGTGTAATAGAAGTTCATCCTTGCTATCTCTTGGCCTCGCGCGTTTATAGTCCTGACTTTGCTGACGAACGGTGTTCCGCAGTTGACTGTGAAAGTTATTCCTTCGCAGAAGGGTTCTGGTGGCACGCTTTTTTCTTGTCCCCAGTTGCATCCTTCGTCGTTCTCGTAATAATCTATAAGGACTTTGTTGTTGTATTTGTCTCTTATCGAAGTCAAGTAGACTCCTGGGTATTGCATCTGCCTGCAGTCTGTTCCTGAAGTGCATGATGGTGAGTCTATATCACTGTATGGGCCTTCTCTACTGACCCAGTGGCTGTACAGCTTCTCTGTTCCGTCTTTGGTGAACAGCTTGAATGCGTCCCTGTTGTAGTCGAGGCACATACCGTCTGCTTCGCCCAAGGCATGATACCAGACAACTTCGTCCATGTTGTCTGTGAAGAACACGTATTCTTTGACGTCTTCTGCAGGTTCTGAAAACAAGGTCTGAGGCCAGTAGCAATCTGAATCACCCGTGGCTATGGTTGGGTTGCATGCATTGTCCAATAGCATTGTCCTTCCGTTGTCCCCTGATTCAATGTAGAACTGCCTGTCGTTGAAGAACGTCGGCCAGACAGGGTTGTCTATGAAAGGCACTACGATCCTTTCTTCATAGGTGTGGCTCCAACCATGGCCGAGTGTGCCTGGTTTTAGCATGTTGTACGGTCCTGGGTTGCCTGAGCCTTGATTCATAGAATAGTATACGTCGCTGTTGTAGAATCTTGTGAAGCTGGTTCCTATGCCGTTTGCGCCGGGTAATGAGACGTCTGTGCTTGTTATGACCAGGTTACCTGAGAATGCATTGACTGCTGCGCCTGTGCCTGCGCCGAAGTAGGGTGTGTCTGCTTGGAAGCCAAGTGCATCTATGCCGACTCCGTAGGTATACTCGTCGCTTCGCGTGTCTCGTGTTGCGTTCTCTTTGAGCACGATGTTTCCTGTTATGTCTTTGAGAGGGAGAGTCGCTGCTAAAACTGCAGTACTAAATAGAAAAAATATGATTAGAAGTACACTTCCACACAACAACCACTTTCTCGACATAAATCACCTTCGTGAACAACAGTTTCAACCAGCGTAATATCTAGGGGTATCTATCAGCCAATTCGCCGGTGCAATAATCTCGGAACATCTCGTATTCGTGGAGTATTTCGGGATTGGTAGGTTTCAATTCACCCAACACTGTGTTACAGTAGGATAATGCACGTTGTAGGACATTCTCGTTTTCCTGACTTACGGTTGTATCGTCGTAAAAGTACTGGATGAGATTGTTAATCATAGAACTGTATGGAAGAACATTTTCTGGGTTTTGTTCAGCAGACTGCAGATATGCTGTTTCTGCCATTTTTAATAGATCCAGGTTCGGAGTCGCATCCTTTGTGGCGAGCAATGTGTAATAGTTGCCTACGTCGTAGGGGTTTTTCCCGTCGAGGTCGATGCCGTGTTCAGCAGCTTTTTCATATTCTTCTTGGGCTTCTGCATCTTGGTGTTCATCAAGCAGGGTTGTGCCTGCTCTCCAATAGCTCTCTGCGGCGTCCGTATGGTTGCCTTGTCGTGCGAATATGTCTCCCAGATTAGAATACGCTTCTGCATTTGGTTCAAACATCCCTATTTCGAAGTGTTCTGCAAGGGTTTCATAGATTTTTTGAGCTTGCGAGTATGTTGTTTCTGCCAGTTTCGTATTGCCTGCGTGTTCCATGAGTTGTGCTGCTTCAAACAAGCTGGATCCCAGGCCAAGAGCTGCTTTGTGATTATAGGTGTTCAAGGTCTCGTCTTCGTAGCCCTGTTCTATTAGCCGTTGGGTTATTTTGTATGCTTCGTTGTAGCCTTTTGTTGCATCTTCAAGAGTCTCAAGATTGTTTTGCTCAGCACCTTTTTGGTTGGCTTGGTAAGAATCATGCAATAGTTGTTCTATGGTTTCATAGTCTATTGGTGGCGTTGTTCCACTTGTGGGAACTACTAATTTGTCTATGGAGTCGGATGGCGCGCGGTTGTATGCTAGTTCTATATTGCCTCTTTTGTTGGGCTCTTTTGTTGTGTCTGTGTCTGCTTGTGTTGTGGGTCCTGTACAACCTGCTGCTGTGGTGGCGAGTCCCCAAAGCAACAGCCCTAGACCGAGATAGCTTGCGCCGTGCCTTTTGGTTGTTTGGCGCGTTCGCATGCCTTCCATTCCGTCATTTGTTGTTTCAGCCATATTTATCGTCTAATAATGTTCGAGCATTTATAAATCTTTTGTTTTGTAACTATTATTAAGTAGTATCTTCTTCTTTTGGAATTGTTTTTTGAGGATTATAATGGGGGTTTACGTATAGACCTATACCTCTTCTGAACTGGGCTGGAGCATCAGGGTCGAAATCCCAATCATCAGACTCGTCGATGTCTACGTAATAATATACCATAAACGGGGTGTTTCTTACTTTGTTATAATACCCTCTGAATGCTTCACCTATTGCTTCTTCAGACCTGAATGCATGCATATGTGATTTTGTATCAACATCCAATACAAAGCCGCCAGTCGCACCCAGACCGAAATATGTCAATCCTAAGTCTATAAGTGAGACACCAAAATCTTTAGGGCTAATGCTTATGACCTTAAAATTGGAATTTGGAACAATATTTCCAAAGAGTCCGTGATACACTATCGAAAAAGAAGAGCCTCTACCCATAGCTCCTGCAAGATATGAACTCTGTCCCCCTGCGCTCGAGCAGAAATCTACTTCTGCCAAAGAAAGATCCCTCTCAGCCAGTTTAGCTCGTATGGTCCCCGGAGACCACACCTTCGCTGTTTTCACAACAAGCCCTTCAATACCTTCAGGACCGTCATAGAAACCTCTGGTCTCTTCCACAACATCAGCAAACTTGCCAATACCTCCTGCAGCGTTTGCTCCCAGGTCATGGTAGGTTCCGTCAGGTTCAGGATAGCCATTGTATCCGTGATGCATTCTTACAGTGGGTTTATTCCGGACACTATCCGCATCCTTTTCGCTCAAACCTGTTGGATCTATCTTGTTGGTGGGATTGTTGCGCACATAAGCATAATGATTTGTGCCTTCCCTTATCGGGTCCGGGCTCATGAACCTGCCCAACTCTGGATCGTAGAATCTTGCTCCGAAATACTGCAGGCCAGTCACGTCCTGCTCTTTCTCTGAGAATGTAAACACGTCATCGTTTTCATCGAGGTTCTCTCCAAAAGGCATGAAGTCGCTTGTTTCTTTGACCAGTCCGTATTCATCTGTGGTTGCACGCACACTTCCCAAAGCATCTTTATGATAATACTTGATATCACCGTTGACCCTGGCGATGTCCATTCCTTCCACGCCGTAGATATATATTGTGGTATCATAAGTCCTTTCTCTTTCAACAGGCGGCTCGAGTAGTTCTTCTTCGGGCAACTCTTCTAAGATAACATCGCCGGTTATGTCTTCAAGTCCTGTGTCTGTTCCGTTCAATGTTTCGTTGATGGTTTCATTAAAAGTCTCATTGAAGGTTTCATTGCCTGAAGTGATGTTTGTCTCGATTATTATCATATCTCCTTCAAGCACAGGAATCGTTTCTTCTGGAATTGTATTCACAGGTTTAGCTATAGCCAGAGTTATACTTAATAGAAAGAGCAAAGCTAGGATTAGTATGATTCTGCCTGTCCTAATATTTTGGAGTTTGTTCATGCCATCAGCCCCAACACGACGTGTAATCCTAAATGTATGGCAATTCTTACTCCTGAAATGCCCCCAACAACAGTCTAATCGTTACTAAATAATGGTTATTTATTAAATAGGTAATGGTTTTGTGATATAAAAAGGTTTCGAGTATGCACAAGGAGAGCTAAGAAGGCTCTGAATTCAGTGATGCAGAATCAAAGGGATCCATCTCTCTGTAATGAGTAAGTACCATATCAGGACCAACCATAGAATAATGGACCGTAGAATGAAAAGTGTTTGCGCCTATTCCAAAACCAGCCAATCTTGCTGCCAAGAGGTCCATGTTTGCATGGAACTGTTGGGTCACGGCTTGTACATCAAGACTTCCTTGTTCAGCTATTTCCGCAAGATACAGTTTCCATTCTTTGTCTGCTATGCTTCTTATCCCATCAACATATTCTACATATCTCTTTTTAGGTGTGAAACCATTTTCATTTCTCTTGGTTATGGGGATCTTTCCGTCTTCGTCTTCACACCCGTTCTTTATCAATATGTATCCTGCATCCAAAGGGCTCTCGAAGAGTCTTATTTCTCGCCTCTTGGAAGATTTGACCCACAAAGTTCCTTGGGGGTGCATATAATATCTTACTTCTGTTCCTTTTTTAGCGTCTATCGGCAGCATCACCAATAGTTTTGCGTCAACTTCTTGTCCACCCAGTACCACTCTTTCTATTTCGGCTCTGTCTGCAAGTTCATCCGCGGCATCTTCAAGAGTCAATTTGATATAATCGTTTGCACCAAGATTTGCAGAACGCAACGAACGATATAATAGAAACATTCTTTCTGCATTGCCAGCTATAACATCTCCCAACATGAAAAAATTACCCCATAAAGAAAATAGTAGTAGCGGTTTTTATTTAAACCTTTCTTTACTCGCCTTCAAACTCAACCAGCGTAAACAGCGGCCTTCCTTTCAGCTTATCTGTGTGCACATCCGGAAGGTCTATCACGCATGCTAATTCTACGACTTCGCCGCCGAGTTTCTCGACGAGCTCTGCGGATGCTGCGAAGGTTCCTCCTGTGGCTAGAAGGTCATCAATGATTAGGACTTTGTCGCCTTTCTCTATTGCGCCTTGTGATATCTCTATGCAGTCTTTGCCGTATTCTAATTCGTATTCTATGCCTTCGACTGGCGGTGGAAGCTTGTCTTTTTTTCTTATTATGAGAAACGGAAGTTCCAATTCATAAGCCAATAATGCTCCGAAGATGAAACCTCTGCTCTCTATGCCGACGACCTTGTCTATCTTTTTATCAGCATACCTATCTTTGAATAATTTCATTGCATACTTCATTGCTTCTGGATTCGCAATGAGAGTAGTTATATCTCTAAAGATGATACCCTTCTTCGGCCAGTCTGGAATTGCTCGAATATGTTTTTTTAGATCCATAAAAATCACCTCATAATTCTTCTTTGTAGATTGATTCTACTTGTTTTTTGATCTTGCTTGGCATGGAAGTAGCAGGATAGACTTTAAAAAACTTTTTATGAAGCTCTCTTTCCCGAGTTTTAGCTTCTTTCAGATGTGTTTTCTTGAACAAGTCGATTAGATAGCCTTTGGTTCCGTTCTTGTAAGCCATATAGAACGCTAGAAGCTGCTGGTCTCTTGCTTCCGGAGATTTGCACTCTGCGTCTGCTTTTTTGCCGTTGAACAAAGAGAAGAATTTTTTGTCGTTCTTTCCCATGAACTTATGTTTTAGCTCGACTTTTTTCAGGTCAATTCCTAAAGCCTGCATATACAATGATGTTGCAGCGCACCTTGGACATTTGCAGCACCATCTTAGTTCTTCGCTTGCGTCCAGGCTAGTGCACGTCATCTGGTATTTCGCTATCTCAGGATATCTTGAAAAGAAAACTTTTGTTTCTGCGATGTTAGTGAGAGGTTCAATCACGCTCATCAAGTTTGCCTGTGCGCCCATGAAGGATTTTAATATAATATTCTCCTGCTTCATCCATTCAGGAGTCTGGTCAAAGCTTGGGCCTGTCACAAAGCCGTCTTTAGTGATTAATCTGAAATTGTAATCCTGCTGGTTGCCGACGATGATGTGCTTTGCTTTAAATCGATGCATCAAAGGCATGCTGAGCATCATGAAGCTTGTCATCATATGCGTGTAGCCGATGTAACATTCTGGTTTTTTCCAATATTCGAAGTCGTTCAGTTTTTCGATTTCGTTAAGGACCACTAGGGGTTTTACCCCAAACTCTTTGCTTATTTTCTTGAAGAAAGCAAGCTTGATCTTGTTCTCTGAAGGAGATACGGTGTCGTTGATATAGACAGGAACAGGATCCAAGCCAAGCTCTCTAGACACACCAAAGCTTAACAAGCTATCTTTGCCAAAGCCCATGGCGTTTATGCTTCTTTCTCCAAGCTTGGAATCATACTTTGGGACCTTGACATCAGTGCTCTTGAAGCTTCGTTTGATGTTCATGAAGTCTTTCATCACTTCGAAAGCGGATTCTTTGTAGTCTTCTGTAGCTTGGGGTATAGACGACAAAACCAGCTTGTCAAAGAAGCTCTTGAAATAAGGCAGGTCTGTGTTATAATCCACAGAATCTTTCTTCGCCACAAGCGGAGAATTTATTGTCATTAAATATGCAAGATTATCAAACAGAGCGTGCTTTGCCCCTGCGGGGAATTGTTTCCAGATGTTCTCAGGATATTCAAGCTTGAAGCTTTTGTTTTTATGCTTTACCGCCAGTCCGTTTGCTGTGGGGTTGAAGTTTAGCCTCATTTTTTCTCCAGTTTAAAGGTTGGTTGATATTTTCCGGAGATAAAAACATCAAAACTAAGGTCTTGTTTCATAATCTTTAGACCCGCTTTCTTGAAGTGCGTTTTCCATTCTTTTGGTGTGGGATAATTGAATGAACAGGGAATTCCCAAAGGTACATTGCCTATCCAATCTCCGACGCCAAGCAAAAACTTGGAAATTGGACTGTGACTAAAATTGTCTTTTATTAAGACGCATCTTTTTGAGACTTGCCTCATCTCGTTGAGGACAGCGAAGATGTCTTTTGTGTGGTGAAGCACATCCAACGCCATCACTATATCAAAGCTGTTCTTAGGATATGGAATCTTTTTCCCGTCATATATCTTTCGGGGAATCTTGGATTTTCGGTTAGCTTGTATATCTATACCAATAATCTTCAATGAAGGGTTGATGTCCATCATCATCTTTGCGACAGATCCATCATCACAGCCGACATCAAGAATTTTTGAATCGTCATCACAGAACTTTACTATGTGCTCTGCAAGCTTTCTCTTATAGTTCTCAAACACGGGCGTAAAGATCGAATCAAAAAATAAGTGTCTGGCTTTATAAGGTCCTTTTGTCCTCATGCTGCCACCTCTTTCACAAGGAGTTTCGACAATGGCCCGATAGAATTGAATACCGGCAGATGGTTTGATCTGTTTATGGTTATGAGTCTACCTTTCTTTCCTTTAAGGCTTTTTCTTAGTTTCTTGTAAGGGAATATCCTATCTTTTTTCCCATGTATGAGGACAACGCTTCCTTTCTCATTTAGCTTCAGGAAGTCTTCATGAGCAGAGTCAAACGTCATAGTGTAAAGTGAGCCGAAGTATCCTTTCAAAGATGTCTTTTTGATATCGATAAATAACCTGGCAAGGTTTATGTCTGCGGACTTTTTCCATCTTTTGTAGTCATAATTGTTCAGTTTTTTCCTTGTCCGGGATATCTTAAACAATGCCGTCAACGATTTTCTCGTGGCTTTATTTTGTACAATCTTCTGGTTTATCTTGTTTCTATGGGTTTGGAGAGGGTCCGAAGCTATCAGCACGACTTTTTCAGCATTTATCAAAGCACCTGTTTTGATAGCGATAAAAGTCCCGAAGCAATGCCCTATGATGACTGGTTTTTTCTTTCCAAACGCTTCGTATATTATTTTCTTGATAAGCTTGCTTTGGTTGGAATAGGAATACTCCTCAAGCTTCTCGAGATTTGAGCTTTTTCCGTGGCCTACAAGGTCTATCATCAAGACTTTGAAGCCAAGTTTTTTCTTTGTTTGTCGTATCATCTCCTCAACGACAGGGTACCAGACAGACTTGTTCCCCCCAAGGCCGTGAAGAAACAATATGTTGATGCTCTTTTTTGCTTTGAAATCTGTTTCATAAACACTGTACGAGATACGTCCTTTTTTGCTTATCCTGAAAACTTTCTCTTTCATGCCCGGAAGCAACTGAGGCTCTTTTTTCTCCCTCTTTATAATTTTTAGTTTTCTAAGGTTTGTTATAAATGATTTCTTTCTTGTGAGGTAATCCTTAGATCTGAACAGCACATGCTTTATTTTTTTCAGATTGCTCATTTCGAGTATTCTTTTTATGAATAAGTCATACGTTTGGGTTATTTGCTGGATCCTCTTCAATCTTGTTGGTGCCTTGTAAGATGCCAGCAGTTTGTTCACTTTTTTATCCAACAAGTCAAAGATGTCGTTGGGCTTGAATTTTACTTTAGAAAGGTTCTTTTTGTAGAATTCCAAGTTTTCCAAGAAGAATTCTAGGTCTATCTGGTTTATCTCTTCAGAGCATCTTCCTAACCCAGATTTCTTTATATAATACCCGTTAATCTCTTGTTCTATCTGCTTCTTGATAGGAATTGAGTATATGGGTTTCTTTAGTGTCACTGCTTCACTGATGAGAGTAAATCCCCCATTTGTGATTACTCCCTTGCATTCTGTGAGATTCTTTGCGAATCCTTCCCTGCTTGGCTTTTTGAAAGTCAGGTTTTTGTCTTTGCTTTCCTTGTTGAAGCCATAAACAATATATTTCTGGTCAGTTTTTTTTAATATGTTAAACATCTTTTTATTGGATTTTGATGTTTGATAGACAAGGATGAAATCTTTTTCAACAGGTTTGGCGTTTATGAAATAATCTCTAACTATGGGGCCCACAAGATATGTATTCTTCTTGTTTTTATCCTTGATGGGCAAGTCAAAGACTGTAGTGATAAAAATGTAGGTTCCGTTCAGCTGTACAATATGTTCCATGACTTTCTTCATCATTCTTTTATCAAACCTTTTATCTAACTTGCATCGTATCATCAAGTTTTGGTTGTCGATGCATATCAAAGGAATCTCAAGATAGTGGCATATTATCTGCGCAAACGGCTCTCCGTCAGTTATCATAAAATTCGGCGTGTACTTTATTATTCTGTTCAAGAAAATTGCCAAGTTCTTGAAAACAAAGGGCGGTATTTTTTTATACTCTCTTCTTATGGTCTTTCTTAGGTTCAACTCGTTCTTCTCATAGATTAAATTGGTCCCGACTATCTCTTGGATGTCAAGCACATTCTTATTTTTTCCATAGACCTTTTTGAGATATTCCAATGCTCTTTCATAGGAGAAGATCACGATATTATGGCCTTGCGAGATAAGATGATTGATTATGGTCTCACTTCTGAATGCATGACCCATACCTTCTCCAGCCAGAGAATAGAATATTACTGCCATTTTATTTTATGATCGAAACATCAATCGCAGTCCTACAGCCGCAATTATCATCCTTGATCTTGGGTATTACTGCAAGCACAAGCTTCTTTACGTTCTCTGCGTTGGCTGCGGCAGTGGCAGAGACTTCTTCCTGCGTGACTGGCTTCTCTTCTTTTCTCCAGCAGTCATAATCCACCACCATTGCGATGGGTTGGTAGCACATGCCTTTTTCTCGTGCTAAAGTAGCTTCTGGCACAGTGCTCATGTTCAACACATCGCAGCCCCAGCTTCTGAACATATGGCTCTCTGCTCTTGAGGAGAATCTTGGACCTTCTATAGATAGGAGACATCCTTTCTTGTGGTGCGGGACTTTAAGTTCTTCAGCAGTTTCGCTCAAAAGCTTTCTCAGCTTTTCGCAGAACGGATCTGCCATCGAGATATGTGCGACAACACCTTTGTCATAGAAAGTCTGGTCTCGCTTTGTAGTTTTGTCTATGAACTGGTCTGCCAGTACGAAGTTGCCAGGAGCCATCTCTTCTCTCAAAGAGCCGCAAGCAGTCGGTGCAAGCAGATGCGTCACTCCAAGCTCTTTCATAGCATGAATGTTAGCCCTGTTGTTGACCTGCGTAGGATTAATCGTGTGCTTTGGTCCATGCCTTGGAATGAAGAAGACATCGACGCCTTTATATTTTCCGCTGATGATCTGTCCAGACGGCTTTCCGTAAGGCGTGTCTACGTCAAGCATTTTTGCGCCTTCGAACATGCTAGCTTCAAAGCCAGTTCCCCCAATAATTCCGATTTTTGTCATGATTATCACCCGAAGATTGAGAACTTTGGACTATATATAAAGTTTTCCTTCGACAGAAGGGGAACGTGAGAACGTAAGTGAACTAAGGTTTTGTAAATCTTTAAAAGCCAGTTGAATTTCCTTTCTCTAAACATGTCAACAGTAACATTTACTAGAGAGGATCTAGCCAAAGCACAAAAGATAATGGCAAGATATGAAAATACACCTCATGAAGAGATATGGACACCGCTAGGATTAGACGGAAGAATATGGAGGCCAGGAGAACAGGTCATTGAAGATTCTCCGATAATCAGATTTACTCCTACAAATCCGCTAGAGATCATAGACCGGATATGTTCTGATGTCTTTTTTTTGCCAGACTATGGTGCTCTTATCGATCTTGGAGATGCATATTCAACAAAAGCTCTGATAGAGTCTCTGGATTTCCGGGCGGTTATGAGATTGAAGGTGCTGGAGACGGAGTAGATAACAAGCCTTACTTGGATGAAGCTGATGTTACGACCTTCAGCAACGATCTAGGTACAGAAGAATTGACTTTCAGCGGGTCAGATATTATAAGATATATTGATTTGCCAAAAGATAATCTGGCAATCAATGGGGATTTCCAAGTGACCGGTCTAATTTCTTACACTGCTAATGATGATGAAGATCCAGATGCCTGGGATAGTGCAGGAGAATTTTATCTGCCAGCGACTTACGGTCCGGAAAAGGCAGTGGACGGCAATTATGATACCAAGTCAATATGCAGTTATGGTACTTACTGTGATATATTTGAATATTATGACAGAGACCCAAGTATCAATTCAGCTACCTGGACTTTTAAATATCAGCTTTATTCAGGGGCAGGCGGAGCCAAGGTAGAATGTTGGGACTATGACACTAGTAGTTATCAACAGTTTTATTATACCAGCACTACAGGTGCTGGAGTAACCAGGAGTGCGGCTGTTCCAGCAGCGTGCTTAAGCGGCACTCAATTAAAAGTCAGGACTCCTATGAATGGTTTAGGCGGTGGCGGCTTCAGATTGTTTGAAAGCAAAGTAACCTGGGATGAACCGATGTACCCTACCAATCCTAATATAATTGTAGGGACAGATCTTGCATGGTCTTATAGCGGTTCTTTTGAGCAAAGCAATGTGCCTATTGGCGATTTTACTTTTGCTTTGTATAACGCTTTGAATCATGGAGCTTGCGATTGCATAGGTTGCATTTTAGTCAGCGATACTTGTTCAATACCTGTAAACTTCCATTCTGCAACAGGAGGAATCTTAGAGTATTCCAATATTGTGGTTGGCCATGCAACACAGGTCTTAGACGAGGATGGCGATGGTGTGCCGGATGATTCTGACAACTGCGTCGACACATACAACCCTGACCAGTTAAACTCTGACACTGATGAGTTTGGTGATGCATGCGATAATTGTGATTTTGTCGATAATCCTACACAATTGGACTGGGATAACGACGGGTTAGGCAATGTCTGTGATAACTGCCAGTCAGATTACAATCCGGGCCAGGAAGACGGCGACAGCGACACTATAGGTGATGTCTGTGATAATTGTGAGTTTGATTACAATCCAGACCAATTAGACGGCGATGAAGACACTTTTGGAGACGTATGCGATGTCTGCCCAGAAGTTTTTGATCCTCTACAGCTGGACAATGACTTGGACGGGGCTGGAAATGCTTGCGACAACTGTGTAGCCGCATATAATCCTGTTCAAGGAGACTTAGATGGTGATACTATCGGAGACGCCTGCGACACAGGGGACGGTGCCTTTTACGTTTTCTTTTCCGCTAATTATGAAGACACAAACGGCGTGAATTATGACGATGTGACTGGCGGCGGTCCTTGCAATCAGCCAGGCGGCTGTGAATACAGCGATGAAGCAACTTCTATAGCGTTCTGCAATGGTCCAAGCTGGCCCAACTACTGCGTTTTTGAAGGCACCTGCTATGAAGGTGATGGTTCTGCAATTGTAGACATCGACGGTGATGACCGGCACGAAGCAATGTGTGTAGGCTTTGGCTGGTGGGATTTAGATTCAGGAACAGAGCTAGGTTACGGCTATACTCCTTTGCCAGGTATAGAAGTCTGCGAGATGGGCGGTTACACTTGGGCTAATGCTACAAGCACGGCTGTAGGCGAATATGCATGGAACTACAACGGCTATGGATGTTGCGGCGACGACGAAGAAGAATATTACTGGCTAAGCGATGGATTATGCCATGATACCGAAGAGCCTGTAAGAAGGCAAACGCCAATCGCTGTTGTTAGAAGGTAATTTTCTTATTTTTTTCTTCTTTTTTTATTATTTTCCTCTAAAAACCTGAATATTTAAATACTGAACTTGCTTTCCTTTTATTAGTTTTGGGGGGTGTTATACATGAAACTAGCTTATCTATTTGTAATATCAGTAATTATAGCACTATTGCTCGCTGCATCTGTACATGCGGTTGATTCTGACGGGGACGGAATCCCTGATGAAGAGGATAATTGCCCTTGGCATGCAAATCCTGACCAGGAAGACTGGGACAGTGACGAAGAAGGCAATGAATGCGACTGCGATGATCATTTCAAGGGAGATAATGAAGTAGGCGCTGATTGTGGCGGCATATGCGAATTCGAATGCCCGCCGTGCGTGCCTTTGATAGAGAACGGCCTGCATGATGCTAAGATTGACGTCGTCTTCATCCCTGACGTTGATTATGAAGGAGACATGGAGAAGTTCATAAGTGATGCTATGAGACTGGTTGAGAACGGTTATCTTTCAGACCCAATAATGTGGGATTTCAGGTGCAAGTACAACTTCTATTATTATCCTGAATGGGGAGAATACCAGCCTGTGTGTGCCTTATATGACGTCCCTGATGATTTCTATGATCATTGCGGGTTTGCAGACAGCAAGGCTATTGTGTTTGCCACTTCAAAACGTGCTTGCTCTGTTACAGGAGTGTTTTCAACTCCAAGATTAGGCACCAAGACAGTGGTGCATGAGACAGGCCATAACATTTTTGGCTTGGCAGATGAGTATTGCTGCGACGGTGGCTATTGGCAGCCTAACCCAAATCCAAACATATTTTCTACATTAGGCGAATGCCAGTTGTGGTCCCAAAATCCGAGCGATTGCACTGAGTTCTGCCCGGGTCATAAGTGCTGGCCCACTGATCCTGAAATGATACAGGCTTGCAAGGACTGGTATCTCAACAAGAAAGGCATAGCGAATGCTACTTTTTGCAGCTGTTCAGAGTATGCTTTGGCAAATGGTATGGATCCTCTGAGTTGCGCCACGACAACACCTGGCGCTTGTTCTGATTTCTGGCATGAGTTTTGGCCCAAGCTGAACGTCACAGACACCAGTTGTCTCACTAAGATGAGCCCTAATTGGTGCAATTGGCGTGGAAATGGAATACAGCCTTGCTGCAGCGTTGGATGGTGGAAAGCAGATGCTGACACTTGCAGGATGAGGAATGGCAATCTCTTTGAGCCTGACTGTGCCAATAGGGTCGAGATGAAGTTTGTCACAGAATTGCCTGAGTGTGCAAATCCTGGAGAACCGGATTGGTGGTTAAAAAGAATACCTGTGCTGTACGAGTATACCCCTTTTGTAATCAATCCGTACCATACTGAAGTAATGTATGGTTATACTCCGAACTATTTCACTGAAGGTGGAGGTTATGTGATAAATTTGATGACTGCTTCAAACACCCTGTTGGGTTCTTTCAACATCCAGAATCCTACGACAGGAATGCTGGAGAGAGATGAGGAGCCTTTCGGATTTGAGTTGCCGGATAATTATTCCATGATCGAGTTTGATGAAGGTAGGTTTGATATAGTTGTGCCGTTCTTGGAAGGCATAAGGAAAGTTGAGATTCGGGACGCTTCTGGCGGACTTTTGGAAGAGACTGATCTTGGTCCTGCTATTGTGGCATTCTGTGAAGAGATGAATTATGACGATCCAGAATGTGGATTCTCTGACCTTGACGAAGATAGCTTGCCTGATTCCAATGACAACTGTCCTCTGCACTACAATATAGACCAAGGCGATGAAGATGAAGATGGTGCAGGAGATGCCTGTGATAATTGTC
>JBDRIN010000009.1:0-2517 GCA_043815805.1 archaeon
ACCCAATGCAGGAATTTTGGCAGCTGGATCTCACGGGTATCTTCTATAGATATTACCCTCTGGTTCGGAGGGAAAAAATTAGCAAAAACGTTCAGGGCAGAGGTCTTTCCAGAAGCTGTTCCGCCAGCGATCAATGCAGACATCTCGAACTCTATGGCCATCCAGACCAGTGCTGCTGCCTCAGGCGAGATGGTCTTCATCTTCAGGAACTTGGTTATGGTCCAGGGATCTCTGGCGAACTTCCTGATGGTTATGGTGTTTCCTGCTGTGGAGATAGGGAACAATGTTGCGTTCACACGGTCACCGCCGGAAAGATGGGCATCCAGCAATGGCTCCAGGATGGTTATCTGGCGGCCTACTTTCCTTCCTATGACGCTGGCATAATGCCTTGTCTGCTCTTCATCCCTCAGGAAGATGTTGGTCTTGAGCCATCCGTGCGTCTTGTGATAGACCCATATAGGCTGGTCTGCCTCGTTCACCACTATCTCTTCAAGCCAGATGTCATTCATGACCAGTTCTATGGTGCCAAGGCCAAGGCTCTTTGCGATGAGATAACTTGTGAGGAATCCTTTGGTCTGCTCATCGACGTCTGGGAAATATTTGTCTATGAGATCCTTTATGGTCTCTTTGAACTTGTCCTCGATCAAGGTGGCTTTCTTCATATCAGCCAGTTCAACCATGCCAAGATTGACCCTTTTGATCAGCTCTTTCCTTATCTTCTCAAGTATAGCCTCTGTTGTCCGGCTTATGCTCGAGATGCTGACCTCGTATACAGGGACAAATTCCCCTTCAATCCTCTTTATCTGGATGGTTATTGGTATGTCTCCAGAGACATAATCATATTTGTCTAGCAGGGTCTCCTTTTTTGCGTCAGGATTTGACGCAGCGATAGAAAGTTTAGGAGGAGCTGTCTTTTTAACAGGAATCTTATTAGAATCTTTATTGTTTTTCTTGTTCACAATGCCCACCTCTTTTCCTTGAAAAGGATATTTAATTTTTAAATGTTGTCTTTATGCCTTGATCAGCTGACTAAGCTTGCCGATCTCTTTCTTCAAGACATCCTTATTATCATCGATATCGTCAAGTTTCTTCTCTAGTTCAGTAACTTGTTTCTTGACCTCCGTCGACTTGGTTGACAGGTTGAATGCGATGGCTTTTTTTATCAGTTCTCCAAGTTCTTTCTTCAGCTTGTTCCTGTCTTCGTCTATCTTCTTGAACAGATCATCAACTTGAGCTTTCTTGTCAAAGAAGCCCTGGAACTTCTTGTATATCTCTTCGCCTTTTATCTCATAGTTGGCCATTTCTTTCTGTTTAGATTTTATCTTTTCCAGGATGTCGTTCTGGACTCTCATGATCTTGTCTTTATGTTCCTCGCTCAGCTTGACCAGAGGAGCGATAGTCTTCTCTTTCTTGTCCCTTATGTTCTTTTCGATTGTCTGGGCCAGTTGGGAGAGCTGTTTGATCCTTTGCTCGGAGTTGTCAACAACTGTCTTTTCATTGAGAACTCTCTTGTCTATCTCCCGGATTATCTCTTTAAGAGCTCCAAGTTTCTCTTTTATGCTGTCCTCGTCTACCATAAGCTTTTTGAAGCCATCTTTTTCTTTGGTCAGCTTATCTTTCTCCTTATCAAGAGCAGTTATTATCTCGGAATATTTCTTCTCCTCTTCCCTTATCTGGTCATATGCATCATCAAGGGTCTTCTGGAATTCCTGCTTCTGCTTGCTGATGTTCTTGTCTATATCATTCTTCAACTGCTCATAATGCCTAAGCTCTTCAAGTTCGCCCTTGACTGCATTTATCTCAGAGCCTATGGTGCTCTTGACTGTCTCAAACTCTTTCTTCACATTGTCAAAATAAGCAGTATCCCTGTCAAGCGCCCTCAGAGAGGATTCTACCTTACGGACAAATACATCTTTTTTGGTGCTGTACTCTTTGGCTTTTTTCTGGACCTCTTTCTTGGTGAGTTTTTTCTCCACCAGATAGACCTTAGAAAGGCTGTATTCAATGCTGATGATACCCTCTTCCTCGAGAAAATCTGCCCATTCCTGGACTACGACTGTGCTGACACCGAGCTCCTTTGCAGCTTTATCTAATGCAATCCGCTTCCTGTCATTCACCAACTCCACTAATTTATCTACACCAGTCTGGATTTTTGCCATTGATCAATCAGCTCTTTTTTATTCTTCTGTAAAATTTATCCTCGTCCATTTATATACTTTTCTATTAAAAATCGACTTCAGAGCCGATTTTTAATCTGTTCTTTACGATAAAACCTGAAGGGAGTTCCACCACATATTTTACCTCTTTCTCTGAAGTGTAAAAGCCAAACGGCCTGAACTGCTTTTTCAAGTCCACTACTTTCCTGTCTTTGTCCAGGAAAAGCACATCGATCGGATAAAAAACAAACCACATGTGCAGGCTCACATGCCTTATCTTCTTGAAATCAAACACCAATGATGTGTCTTTTATTCTCTTTGTGAACATCAATCCTTTGGTCTGTGACCAAAGGCTCTTGCA
>JBDRIN010000010.1:0-2746 GCA_043815805.1 archaeon
TCTATGGAGTAAATATCCTAATCAATACATACCAATATTGTATAATAAACTAAAACAAAACTGCCTCTTGTTTGTTGGTCTAAATCCTTCAGATAACAAAAAGATCCCTGAGGAATTAGGCATAAATCTTATCTGGAAGAACAGAGAACAAATTGATATTGAAAAACTTCTGGAAGAACCTCTTGTTGCAAAAGAAGGTTACCCCTATTTTAAGAGATTCAAAGAGATAGCAGATGAAGCAGGCGAACACTGGGAACACATAGATTTATTTTTTAACAGAACGAGCAAACAAAAAGAGTGCAAAGAGGTAATTTATGAAAAGGATGAGAAGTTAAGCGATTTTGCCAAGAAGCAATTAGAATTATCTTTAGAACTTATTAAATTAGCAAATCCTAAAATTACTGTAGTGGCAAATGCTTTTGCATCTGATCTGTTAAACAAAGAAGAAGTAAAAGAGAAATTTAACTATGCAATTAAGTTTGACAACAATTGTGGATTTGGCACAATTTGTTTCGAAGGGGAAAAAGAAATTCCCATTTTCTTTTCATCAATATTAACTGGTCGAAGACCATTAGATAAGCATTCTTTAAAAAGATTAAAATGGCATATAAAAAAGGCCTTAGCAAGCAGGTTTGTTAGGATATAGAGATGCCAAAAAGAAGTTAAAAAGATTATAAACTTAGAGAAGTTAGCTAAGTGCTTAGGTTATACCAAGTGGTTGATCTATAAGTTGATAAAAGAAGAGGATCTGCCGATTCCTAAGATAGGAAGACAGTTTAGGCTTAAGAAGGATCTTGTGGATAATCGGTTGGAGGAGAAGGTGAGAAAGTAAGTCTAATGAGGCGATAAAATAAAAAAGGGGTCAACAATGGTGAAGAAAATTATTATACCTTTCATTCTTAGTGCTACCTTGATTTTAGTGTCATGTGGTCAGGAGAAGACAAATGATCAGGATAAGACAAAAATAGGGATAGAATCTGCCACATTCCACTATGATCGGGGATGTGATTATATAGGGAAAGGGCAATACGACCAAGCTATTTCAGAATTTAACAAGGCTATTGAGATAAATCCAAGATATGCTGAGGCACACTTTATGCTGGGCGCGACTTATGGCGAACTTGGGCACTACCAGGAAGAAATAGAGGCCTACAAGCAGGCAATCCGCATCAAGCCTGATTATGCTAAGGCGCACTTTGCCCTGGGCGTGGCCTATCTCAGCTTTAAACGCTACCAAGAAGCGATTCAAGCCTGCAAGCAGGCAATCCATATCAAGCCTGATTTTGCTGAGGCACACCTTATTTTAGGAGGGGTTTATTCGCTGCTTGGAGATCAAAGTTCTGCCTTAAATGAGTATAGGATTCTCAAAGACCTCGATAAGAATTTGGCTAACCAGCTATTTGATTTGATTTACATAAGATAAAGAAGGACTTAAGCAAGCAGGAAAATATGTGGCGAACGGCCAGAAAGGAAATTATTGTTTTGCAGGAGAGCACAGATCTGTGTTGTGGTTGTTTCTCTACTGCTTATTGAAGAGGATTGACAAGACTTGTTAAAAGGGTTAAGCCTTCTATGGTTGCTATTCTATTGAGGTGATAAAATACGAGGTATTCTGTTATGAGAAGAATTCAAGCAGTTTCTCTACTTCTGATTTTAGCAGCCATTTCGTTTTTTAGTAGTTGTGGCAAGGAGAAATCAGCACAGTGGTATCAGCAAGGGTTAAAATATGAAGAAGAAGATAAAGTCTTTGAAGCTGCTGCACAATTTCAGAAGATATTAGAGAAATTCCCGGAAAGCAATGTAGCCATAGATGCTTATAACCATTTGGAACATAGAATTATTGTCGATAATAGTGGAAGTGGGGGATACTTTATTGAAGACGAGGAAATCAAATTATTATACCGATATAGAGAAGCTCTTGAGAAACATGGTAAAAAGGTAGGGGATAGTGCTGAGACACACAAGATATTCAGTTGGTCATATATTAAATTTGGAAAGTATGAAAAAGCTATCCAGGAAGCTAAAAAAGCAATTGAGCTTGATCCGAACAATCAGGACTTACACAAAATACTTTCCATGATTTCTCAAAAGAAAGAAGAAGCAGAATTAGAGCAGAATCTTATCAAAGCTGCAATGATGAAAGAAGATGATGCTCAAAAAGAGACAAGGTTTAAGGAGGCAGAAGCAGAATTAGAGCAGAAACTTATCGAGGCTGCAACAGAATACAATGCCGATCTTTACAGACAAGAAGAGGCAAGACGCAACGAAAAAATGGCTAAGGAAAAAGAAAAAGCAGAGGCAGAATTAGAACAGAATCTTATCGAGGCTGCAAAAGAATACATAGCTGCAAGAGCCGTTTACGATCAAATGAAGTATGAATTGAATTACCGAACACTCTCACATGATTTGCAGAGAAAAGCCACTGAACTTGAACGTTACACAAAAGACACCTTATTGCCGAAATTTCAGAGGTATGGAATTCTCGCAGAAAGATATGGAAATAAGTATGGAGCGATGGCTCTTCGTGACCTGGCAATCCAACATGGATTTTTTCATCTCTACAAATAAAATATTTATAGACCAGGGGGAAGGAAAAGGAAAGAGACTTTGTTAAAAAGATTAACAGTTAGTTTAGTTACCAGCTTTGCCAAGCATATTTTTACCTTTTTAACAATGTCACCTGATTTACTCAATATTTGAGGGATGAACGTAAAATAAAGGATGGAAACCAATTAAGGAAACTTTA
>JBDRIN010000011.1:0-2146 GCA_043815805.1 archaeon
CACTCTCGTACAGGACCATTATCAGAGCCTTATCCTTGAGGTTATCCGTTGCATTGGCCATTTTCAACACTTCTTTGGGAGTTAGGAGTTCCTCCGGAAGCTTCTTCCTGGTGCTCTTGACAGTAGTGGTTATCCAGTCAACTATTTCGGGATATTTCTTGTCTCCGGTCTTGTAGAACCACTTGAAGAACAGTTTCAGAACAGACTTTATGATGCTTTTCGACTGTTCAGGTCTGTCCTTTATGCTTATAAGATAAGTCTCAATATTTTCTCTTGTAACATCCTTGAACGGCTTTTTTACCGACAGACAAAAACTCCTCATATAATGAAGATATGTCCTTCTCGTACCAACGGCCATGTTACGCAGTATGTTGTATTTGTCAAACTCCCTAAGAACACCCAAATGCTCAGGCATTATTTTGGTATCTTTTCTCGTAATCTTGTCCTTTTCCAGCATAGACGTATTGCACAACATTCTTTCTATTTCTCTCTCCTTTACCTCGGACCCAACGTTTATCATATTATATCATCCTCCTAAGTTGCCTTATTCACGCGTAAACGTTTTCGTCCCGAGTTAAAGTTTATAAAAACGTTTATCTAATATTAGCTTAGATAAAAATGGTCTGGGCAAGAACAAAACTGATGATACACGACGATTTGCTAAGGCCTGTCCCTAAGATGACTATGAAATTCGACGGGGTGGATTCAAGAAAGTTCTACAAGGAGATATACAACCTGCTTATAGCCAACTTCCGAGTTCATGAGCATTCTGTACAGGAAAAGGAGTTTCACTGGTCAAAGGGAAACCCTGAAAAGTTCAAGATAAAGTGGGAGTTGCAAAAGGACCTGGACAAGTTCTCATATTACTGGATCGAGGTTTCGCTTGAAGGCGAAGTATCGAAATCGACCGGAAGCGCCAAGATAGTCGTAGAGGGCGCTCTCAGAACAGAGTATCCCCAGGACACCGCATGGCAGAAGAGCCTGCTGTACGAGTTCATGAGGATGTTATGGCATTCATCGTTCTATTCATCAAAGAGAGACGAGTTTATGAGAAACGGCAGATATCTTCTTTCAAGCTTTATCAACGAATTAAGAGTTCTATCAAGTGTCCAACATGGCTAGCCTAAAGCTCAAGGCTGATGTGCTGGCGCCGGAGCACGCGAAAAAATTAAAGTTCACCGGTCAACATCCTTCGAGATTCTTGAAAATAGTTCCTGACTTGATGAAAAGTATCTTTAAGCTTGGAGGCTCAAAGTTCTACGAGGACAAGATAAAGTGGGATGTCTCGACAGAGAACACGGACTTCTACGGCGAGTGGAGAGGAAACGACCCCAAAGATGAAAGAACATCTGTATGGGCGAAAGTCAAAGTATTCGGATCGCAGAACAAGGACAAGATGGGCAGCATCGAGATAGAGGTAACAGGTACGCTTCAGACAGAATTCAAATATTCTAACCTGATGGGCAAGGGGCTTGTTTTGCTTTACTCACGCTTGTTTTATTCAGAGCAAAGAAGAAAGTATTTAGCAGAAGCTAAAATGAGGCTGGAAGAGCTGGAAAACGAACTGAAAAAAGAGTTGGATAAAATGGTGGTTAAATGAGTATGCTAGATAGATTCAAAAGAAGAAAGGAAGAGGTAAGGATAGCTCCTGACCTGCCCACAAGCCTACCGAGCGACTTGGAGAAATTCAGGCTGCCTCAGCCAGAAGAGTCAAGATCAGACTTTTACGACAAGCCTTTGGACATGCCGAGGGAAGAGTTCAGAGGCGACAAGATGGAGCTTGTGCTGCAAAAGCTGGACACAATAGACACTAGGCTAAAGCTAATAGAAGAAAAAATGAAAAGGTATTGACTATTTCTTTTTCTTGGCTAGTCTCTTGGCCTTTCTTTCTATTCTTTCCGTGCTTTCTTCCCTGACCTTTTTCTCAACTTCTTCTTCCAGACCGAGCTTTTCCACAAGTTCCTTGAACCTGTTCCTTATGGTAACCTCTGTCACGCCAATAGCATCGGCTATTTCTCTTTGAGTCCTCTTCTCGCCTTCCAGCACAGCTGCAATATACAATGCTGCAGCTGCCACGCCAGTCGGCCCCTTTCCTGAGGAAGCCTCTATCTGCTTGGCCTTTTGGAGGTATCTTATTGCCCTTGCC
>JBDRIN010000012.1:0-11470 GCA_043815805.1 archaeon
AGTCAGGATTCGGAAGCATAAAAAGAAAGTTTGGAGCTTGTGTAAGCTCCAAAACTGTGCGGACAATCCGCACAGAAGTGTACGGAAAGTTAGTTTGTCATAACATTTTCCGATTATTTAAAAGACTTTTAGGACAGAGCCAATCCCAAGGAAACATTTATAAACAGACGCTAATTTTCAAGCATCATGAATGGAACAATAGTCAATTTTAGGAAGAGTATGCACGTTACAAAAGGCAATCATATGATTATCTCAGTAGAAGGTGTTGACTCTAAAGAGAAAGCAGAGAAGCTAGTAGGCAAGAAAGTCATCTATAATACTGGGAAGAAAGATATTGCTGGAAAAGTCGCTTCTGCTCATGGCAACAGCGGGGCTATCCGAGCGATCTTCGAGACCGGCATGCCAGGCCAAGCTATTTCTATGAAAGTTAAGATAGAATAAAAAGTAAAAAGAATTAAAAAATTCTTAACGCATATGCCAGGCTCCTATAATCAATAGGATTCCTACTACGGAAAAGATGACATTATAGACCATAGGACCTAGGAATGATATCTTGTAACCTAGAAAGATGTTCACAATCCCTATGGCAACTATGGCTAACGCCACAATAATGCTTCCTACTTGTACAGGTCCCTCTTCCATGAATCCGTCTATCAGCAGATAGAAACCTACTCCTGCCAATACATAAATACCCGACTGTGCAATCGCGTTCGTCAAGAAAGCTGGCAAACCAAAGCCGATAACACCCATTGCATTCAAGAAGGGTATCAGGCCAAGTGCCAAAACAATCAATCCCAGAATCAAGCTCAGAAAGCTTCTTCCTCCTTCCCAGCCATGAAACATTGAATATCACCTCGTTTTTTTGATTATATCAGATGTTGGAATATCAACTTTATAAAGCTTTTGCTTATGCGACAGCTCAGTGTCCACTTTCCCCAGCCTCTTTCGCTTCTTTATCAGCTTTTTTGGCTTTCTTGGCTTCCTCCTCGTCTTTTAGTACCATGTCGTCTTCTGAGCGAGTGTCCTTTTTCACACTCTCTGTGGCTTTCTCTATGAGTATCATCAAGTTTTCTTTTATCTGGTTCATGTGCTTTCTTCGCTTGATGATCCTTTCTTCCTTCTCAAGCATAGGCATTAAGTGATCTATGCCTTCAAGCAGTTTTTTGTAATATCCGGGAATAAGCTGCCTTTCAGCCTGTTTCGCTATATCTCCCATCTCTACAATAATCTTTAGGAACTCATAAGCCATCCTACCGAGGTAGACAAGGAGTTTTTTATCTTCCTCTGTTATTCTGGCAAACCGTTCATCATAATGCTCTTTAGATTCCAACTTAGTCTCAGCATCTTTAATACGTTCTTCTTCTTGGCTTTGAAAATGTCCAACCAGTTCACTATAATGGGCTGCTTCTTCTTCGAGCTTCTGGTCCTTTTCTTTCAAGCGTTCTTCATCCTCATCAAGAACCTCTTCAAGTTTAACATCTAGAAGTTCCCTTTCAAGATCTTGTCTCTCGTTCTGCAGCTTTTTGATAATTTTTGCGCAATACTTAACAAGAAGAGGCCATTTTTTTTCTATCTCCTTAGCAATATGTTCCTTTGATTTGATATCCTCATGCTTCTCAAAGGCTTCAATCATCTCAAGAACAAGTTTTTTCAGCTTCTTCAAAACCTTCATTGCATGCTTAGCACCTCTAAGTTCGCCCATTTCTTCATGCTCTTCGTCACGCACATTCTCCAAGGCATTATCCTCTTCTTTCTCTTCCTTTTTTTCATCATCATGGGCCCGTGCAGCAATCTTCTCCCTTGCCCTATCAACTCGTCTTACCTTACCATAAGAGCCTCCCAGATTGAAGCCCCCAAAGAACTTCTCTATGGCCATTATGATTATGAATACTGCAAAGAGCCATAGGATAGTCATGGAGTTGTTCATCATGAAGTCTCCTGTCTTGGGACTGAACATCAAAGCCAGAGTAGAGACAAAAGCTAAAGGGAAGGAGATCTTTTTGCTTCCTCCGATAGGGGTCCTGGCCAAGGCAATATTTATGGTCTTGTTGAGTATTATCAAGATAAAGATGCCCACAATAATGGTCCGGGACTTAGGATCAGCAAATAGGGGTCCTAAGAAGTCATAGATGTATTCAAAAGAGTCCTGTATATTGAAATTTTCCCAGGGATTCTGCATTGCACTGACAAACGGCAAACTAAGTACAAATCCAACTAGGACAGTCTTCCAACTAAACATAAACCTAATCCTAGAACTTTAAGTTTATAAAGTTAATGGAAAGAGAACA
This sequence comes from archaeon, assembly GCA_043815805.1. GTDB lineage: Archaea > Nanobdellota > Nanobdellia > Woesearchaeales > JBDRIN01 > JBDRIN01. The sequence goes on from JBDRIN010000012.1 coordinate 2,289, forward strand.
CGCTTAATGTGCTTCAATATGCTTAGTTGCTCTGTATGTGAAATTGGCCATCCTGTATAACTTAAGGAATCTTTTATGGATTTCAAAACCAAGTTCGTGGAAATCCTTTAAGAATTGCTCTTTTTCTGGAAAATCGTCTGTGGTGACCTCCTTGAGGATTGTTGGGATGGTCTGGTTGATATGGCGCAAAAGATGCACGTGAACTATAGAAATGTCATGTATCAATCTAAAAATGATTTTCAACTCAGCTTTGAATAAGTTAGTTATCAGAGTCCCTTCCTTATCTAGAGATTTAGCAAGTTTCTCTGCATCAGCCCCTTTACTATTTCTTATTTTGTCTATGCGATCATGAACCTTTCCGCTCGGACCTCCCCCGATTGCAGCTCTTTTCTCCAATTTCTCAAGATTGTTTTCAATAGACCTTATTGCATCACCCGCCTTTTTTTCTCTTCTTATGAGCCTCCTAACCTTTCTTGCACCTCTTCTTACGTCAATTTTGAGTATCCAGTCGATAGGTTTAGCACCTTGGTCAAACATTATCGAATGTTGGTGGATCTCTTGGAATAGATTCTTCATTTCATGGCGCTCATCCCTGGTTTCTACTAATGCAAGATGTATTGCTCTTGATAACTTCCTTAGGAATCCTTCAACAGATGCCAAAAGTGCTGCGTTATGATTAAAGTTCTTCTCAATCTCTGCTTTCATAGCAGCCATTTCTCTGTCTAATTTTTCCATGAAGTCCTCTTCGGATTTCTCGATCTTCAGATTTTCAGCATCCATGGTATCAAGCTTTTTGCTTTCCTCAAGAAAATCTCTAAGCAACCTGTCAAAAGCTTTAGAAATAAGCACGACCTGGATTCCTTTCCATTCTTTTGAAAATAGACCCTCAGCAATATTTATTTTTTTCTCGAGTCGTATGACTACATTGGCTAGCCTCTTGACATGATTAGCTAAACCAATATTAGAACGAAAGTGCCAAAAACTCCAATCTGCAACAAATGCATTAGTCATAATATCTCCTTTTAACTATCTTGGAATATATTATTAGACACGGAATTTATAAACCTTTCGAAATTTCAGAACAGAAAACGTTTATGTGCGGGCGACAGTGATTTCATTGTCGATGGTGTTGACGATTTTCTCCAGGATGTCGATGATGAAATCAACGGTTATGCTTCCCATTTTAGGATATTTTTTCACTAGATCTTGTGATAATCCTCCAAGTTCTCCTTCCACTTGAGCCCGAGTTATGCCTTTTTTAGCATAGCAACCAAGAATTACTCCCAATACCTCTTTCAATGCGCCTATATCCTGTGTAACATCCTTAAAAAAGGAGGTCATGCGCATGTCTTCACTATTCAGCCTTTTCTCGGCTTCTTCTTCCTCAAGCAGAATCTTCCTCAAGAGCTTTAGATCCTTGGTCCTATGAGGCTCATTCCACACAAGAGGTTCTGCCTCCTTCTGGAGGTGCGGTATGATCTTCTCATTTATTATCTTCTTGACATGCTCAAGCTCGCTCAAAGTGTTCTCTTCTTCCTTAGGGAGGTGCTCCTCGAGCGTATATGTAGCCTTTTCAGTAACAACCTTGAAGTCAATGTAGTTATAGTCCCACAGTTTGGGATTGTTAGGATTTACATTTGCCGCCTCTATAGCTTTAGTCAATTGCTGATCAATATCCATATCAGCTTTCTTAACAAAGACACGCATGCGATACGTGGTCTCTTGCCTCACTGCAGGGGCATCGAATTCAACTTCTAAGGTGTTTTCTTTCTTCAAACCAAAATCTGTTATTGGGAGGTTCTCTTTTCCTCTTGTAGTGCCCCCTTTACTAACTTCAACAAACCTAAACTTCTTGGCTAACTTCACCTGATGCTCCCAGTTAGTGCCTTTCTTTTCCAATAGTTCTGCACAGATGAATCCGGGAGCATGCTCTTTATCAAACTCAAAATCATGCTCAAGGTTTAGTTTGAACCTAAAAACAACCCCTTTCGATGCTGACTGTACCCTAAATCTTTCTTCAAGCGCATCACTTGTGATGCCAAAAGGCCCTGATAGCGGGTGCTTGTGGTTTGCTGCGCCTATTGCTGGCAACAACAAGAGGTATGGAGACACACTATGTAAACCCGCTCCGGTCTCTCCAGGTGCAGGTACTGCCCAATAGTCCCAGACCCAGGTGTCCAGCTTGTCATAATCTATATCCCTCATGATTTTCTCGTTGATTTGGAATATTCCTTTGTATGCTATTGCACGGGCAAGCCAACCAAGGTTTATCCAGCCAACTCTTGCCCATTCTCTTAATTTAGAGATTATCTCTGGTGTTATCCTTGCAGCTCCAAAGCACACAAAGTCACCTGGCTTAATCATGCTACCTTTTAGGATACCAGGAATATGTCTTCCCATATAGCCATCAATAAAGTTGATATTTTTGTCTTTGGGAGCTATGCCTATGGAACCCAAGAACTGGCCGCCATTTATGTATTTCTTGACATTGGTCTGCCTGGAGTTCTTCAAATCACGTGCCTCATCTTCATCTGTTCTCAACCAAACATAGATAAAGACGTTTCCTAGCCTAATCTCCCGCCATAAGTTCCCGAACTGGGCTTCATCAGGTTCAGGTGTGTCTGGAGTGTCGGGTTGGTCTGGTTCGGGTCTTCTATCTCCATCACCGCCTCCTTGATTGACTATGGTTATATCGCCTTCTTTGTTTATTGTTACATTGACGGTTATGTTGTACTCTTTGGCAATCTCAACTATGCTTTGTTCAAAAATATCAATGATAGTCTTCTCTCTCCAATCAATAAAGTTTATGCTGGAGGTACCTGAAATAATCCTTTCTCGTCTCTTCTTTAACCATTCTCTAATTTTTGCTATTAGGTTCGGATTGAAGAAATCACCTAAACGGATTAACTTAGGTTTCCATCGAACCCAGAACTCTTTAATTTTTCTTAGCAGGAACTGCCACTCTGTCTCTTGTTTCTTAGGTTTCTCCTCGCCAACATATTTCTTCATTTCTTCTTCCACAACAGCTTTTGTTCCTGCGATAAATTCTGCCATAAGGCGGGTCACTTCTGTTCGAAGCTCATCTTTCCTCATCCGGGCGCTCTCTTGGAGAGCTTTTGGTTCGAGGGCTATCAAGGCTTCGCAGAAAACAGTAGTTCTGCCAGCTATAGAAGAATCATGTTCTACCAAATAATCCAAGAAAAGTTCAGTTAATTCGCCATATGATGGGACGGTATGCGTCGGCTGCGCATGAGGTAACCATTCTAAGAAGTTGTCCATCAATTCCTCGAATTTTTTCCATAATTGATGTCCTGTGGGCTTTTTGCCGTGTCTTTCGTCATAGACAAGCTTCTTGATGAAGATAAACCATGCCTCATGCCAGGTTTCATCAATAGTCAAACTTTCAATTCTAGCAAATTCAGAGGGTATTTGGCCAGAAGAAACCTTAAGCATTATTCTAGAGGATAACTTTTCATAATACTCACTCTTCATGAGATCAATAAGATCATAGCTGGCTTTGAATTTGACATACCAATCATTGATTGCCTTCACAAAATCCTTCTTTGATAAATCAGATGCTCTTAGGGACTCGGCTTGAGGAGCAAAATATTCTTGATATACCCTATAAAACAAGGCTTTATATGTCCTATATGTTGCTTCAACGAACAATTGTACATCTTTCTCTGTAAGATTTTGATTCCGTAGTTCTTTATAACCAAACACTGACTTGAACGGTTTATCATGGTGGTCAGCAGTTTTATAACTATTCTCTTTATACTCCTTAAAGAAGGCTGCATTGATTCGTGCCCAATTAGATTTTGGTTTTATGTAGGCCGGGTTGCGCTCCAACCACTCAATGAATACCTCACTTAACTTAGGCCAATCCTTGAATCTTCTTGTTTCCGCACCTATGACTTCAGCCATTTTATCTTATGATCGCCTCTACAACCCAATGATCAGGTTTTTCTTCTGGAGGAAAAATATGCACTTTGAAGGCTTTAGCTTCACGTATACTCATCTGGATTACAATCGGAGTGAATTTGCCTGCAGGGAGAACCCAGTCTCCTTGGCTCTTGACTTTTTGCCTGTCTAGGAATGAGAACTGCCAATGGAAATCGGTCTTCTTAACTGTTATCTTCATAGCACCCGCGGGCACTGTCGCAGGATCGTGCTTCTCTGAAGGATAATAACCATCTTCATCAGTAGCCCAAATAGGTGATTTCCATTTGAAGTTCTGACTCACCATTTGGATCTTGGCGCCTTCAAGACCATTACCTCGTTCATCTTCCACCTTGAACCTAACAGTGGCTGTAGGGCTGACACCAGACCTCCAGAGGGGTCTTTTAGTGCTTCCATCCGAGCCGCTGCGTCCATCAGCATAGCCACCATCGGATCCACTGCCACTTCCTCCTCCATCACCAGAACCGCCACTGCTGCGCCCTCCATCACCAGAACCGCCTCCGCCTCTACCGCCAGAGCCGCCTCCACCAAGTGAGCCATCACCGTCGCCACCGCCCATACGGAACAGCATGAAAAGAGCGCCAATCAAGACTAAGGCCCATCCTAGGCCAAAGATTGATGGCCAGGATATCAATGAACCAACAAGAAGCATGCCTAGGCCTGCAGCCATCATGGCCCAGTTCCAGCGCTTATTATCGCTGTCACCTAAACCAAAGTAGACTACCATGAATACAACTGCACCTACAACTATGCCACCAAATAATCCAAACGTGGTCAAGAAGCGCGTCAAGACTTCTTTTACGCCGCCTTTTGCGACAGCATACCAAAAGAAGCCCATACAGCAGATTGCGGACATGGAGAAAGCCATTATTTTAACTTGCCTATCCTGGCCTGAGAAAGCCTTTAGACGTGATAATGTTGCTCTAAACACAGCATATAAGAGCATGAACATCATTATGACCAGGATGCCATACATGATGTAATCGTTCTGGAAAACATTAAATAATCCTCTAAATAGCCTCTCGAATATATCCACCAAGTCCCAATTCATCCAGGGATTCTCTGCTGCAAAAACAGAGGGTAAACTAAAAAATAAACCTACTACTAAGAAAACTAGATACTTCCACTTTGAACGTGTTTCCATATTCTACATTTTTGTATGTTCTTATTTAAATAGTTTTCTATAAAGTCTAGGTATCCTCAAAAAAATTCTAAATAAATCCTTTTCTAAAACTTTTAGTTTTTGCCATAATGTTTTATATATTGTATTTCCAATATATTGCTTAACCAATATGTTAATTTTCAAAAAATACAAACTAGAAGTTTTAAGCAAAAATCAAAGATTATCCAAAGGACTTTTTACCTTCCTTTTTTCTTCATCACTTACATGCGTATAGATTTGGGTAGTCTGCAGGTTAGAATGGCCCAGCAATTCCTGTATAATCCTAATGTCAGTGCCAGCTTCCAGAAGGTGGGTTGCAAAGCTATGCCTAAGAGTGTGCGGAGTCACTTTTTTACTAATCCCCGCTCTTTCAGCAGCACCCTTGACGATCTTCTGTATATTTCTAGTAGTAAGGCCGCCCTTTTTGCCCAAAAATAGGGGCCCGGAGGGGTGATTTTCCAAGTATTTACGTAGATCCTTGACAACTGCCTCCGATAGAATAACCATCCTGTCTTTTGCCCCTTTGCCTCTGCGCACCCATGCCGTCTGATTATCTAGCTCTAAATCTCTAGTATTAAGGGAAACCAGCTCAGAAACCCTAATCCCTGAAGAATACAACATCTTGAGCATAATCTTTGACTTCTTAGATCCTGCATGTTTGAGCAAAAGCTTAACTTCATCTTGAGTAAGCACAATCGGCAGTTTTTTGGCTATTTTAGGGGTCTTGAGGTTTACAATTCCTTTCTTTAAGACTTCATCATAATAATACTTCAATGCTGCCTTTGCCAAAGCAATTGTACTTGGAGAGGCCTTTTTCTCAGAAATAAGCCAGGCTATGTACTCTTTTATGTCGTTTTCATCGATAAGGTTGGGTTCTTTGGTGATATACCTAAGAAACTGCTTATTATAATATAGGTAATTAAGGATGGTTCTTGGCGAAAAACCTCGTATTTTTAGCTCAATTTCTAGATCTTTAAGCATGTTTTGTGCCTCTGTACTCAAAAGCTTCGTTCAATGTACCTTGTACGAACTATTATATAAAGCTTGTGTTTAATCCTTATAAAGTGTACTCGGCGTGCGCCTTTTTTGTAAACCAAAGAAAATTGGTTTTACGCGGAAGCTTTATTTGGCGCGTAGCGCCGCGCCGCACAGAACCTTATTTTTTAGCAATATTCCATAAAAGGTTCAGGTCTTGCCAAAAGATCTTCTAAAATCTCCAAAAAATCAAAAAACATTGCTTCTAAAACTTTTAATCAAAGAACAGAATTTCTATTTTCGTTTTTTGGGTGCTTTTTTCTTCGTAGAACCAGCCTTTTTTACTGTTTTCTTGGCTTTCTTCTTAGGCCAGATATAATCCCGCCGAATATGGGCCTTCAAGCCATAGAAGTACCTGCTGAAGAGCTTATAAAGGTTATTTATCTCCTTTTCGCCCTCAGGAGTCAAAGTATACATCTTTTTTCTGCCAAACCTCTTATATTGGACCAGCTTTTTTGCCCTTAATCTTTTCAAAGCAGGATATATCGTACCGGGAGTCAAGGTTCCGCCTTTACGCTGACCTATCCTCTTAGCGAGATCCTCTCCACACATGGCCTTCAATTTCAGCTCATGGAGTATCAAAAAGCTCAGAAAACCTTTCAGCTCGAAATATTCAGACTCTTTCATCGTCTAAAACCTCCTGAAACCTTGGGATTAATAAATCTTTTGGTTTTACTTGTTGGTCTTACAACATATTGGTCACACAATATATTGGATTAACTATATATTGGTTAAACAATAGTTATTAGGAAAGAATTGTTTCTAAAACTTTTTGGCAAAAACTACTTTTTTTAGATGGCTTTGTCACCCATTAATTGTTCAGAGACCGATTGACTTATATCCAAAACATTTTTTCTCGCTTGTAAATCTTTGAATTTCAGGTCGAGATAAAGGTACATCTTACCTTGATGGAACTGCTTCAGTATGGGTATGCCCTTTGAGATCAAGTTGAAGACGTAATTGTTTGCCATTTCCTCAGTCAAGCCCAGTCTTCGGGCGATATCTTTGAGTGTGACCTTCTTTTGGACCGCGTAAAGCACCATAAAGACTTCTTGTTCTCTGAGGGTCAACTTGACTTTGAACTTGTCCGGGCTCAATTCAGGGTTCAGATGGAGCTGTAATTCATCCAATCTCTCGGTGAGCTTCTCGATCTTCTCGTCAATCTCGCCAAGATACTCAAATATGCTCTGTATTTCAGTGGTGTTCTGGTTTATCGAGTCAAGATGGGTGTCTAACTCGGACTTTACTGATTTGAAAGCTCCCTTGATGTCTTTCTCTCTTTTCTCGAGCTCTTCCCTAGAAATACCTTTGTTGTTATTGAACATCACTTATACCCCCCCCCAAGAATCAGAAATGCAGGGGAATATTTAAACCTTGCTATATAGGAAAATATAAATAGATGCTATTTGTCATAAGAACATGACTAAATCAAGCTTGGCAGTACAGCTGTCAAAATTAAAGGGGTTTAACGACGCAAAAGTATCTCTGGAACAATACCTGACTGACCCTGAGATAGCTGCAGAGATCCTCTGGTTTGCCCATATGCAGGGAGATATAGACGGTAAACGCGTGGCTGATCTTGGAGCAGGGACAGGCCTTCTTGGCATAGGAGCACTTCTATTAGGTGCAAAGATGGTTTTTCTTGTTGAAAAAGATGATGCTGCCTTGGATGTGGCCAGGGACAACTTAGGCAGGGTCAAATTCTCTGGAGAGGTTGTCTCTCTGAACCAGGACATCATGTACTTCAGGGAGGATGTAGACGTTGTGTTGATGAACCCACCTTTCGGCACAAAAGACAGGTATGCAGACAGGGAATTCCTAGAGAAAGCCGCTAAAATAGCTCCTATCATCTATTCTTTCCACAAGCTAGAGACAAAGGATTTTATCCAGGATTTTGCCAAGGACAGAGGTTTTACTCCCACTCATTTCTGGGCCTTCAAGTTCCCTCTAAAGGCTTCTATGAAACAGCATAAGAAGAAAGTCAAGTTCATAGAAGTAGGCTGCTGGCGATTTGTCAAGGACAAAAGAAAGATTTATAAATAACCGTTCTATTTCAAAGCTAACATGGAACTAAACGTATTAGAAAAAAGCAAGAAAAAAGTGATAGTGGAGATAAAAGGAGCTGACCACACTTTCTGCAACGCTCTGAAGAAAGAACTCTGGAATGATAAGGCAGTCACTGTGTCAGCTTACAATATAGACCACCCGTTGGTCGGGATACCTAAGTTCATAGTGGAAACCGATGGCAGCAAGACTCCAGACAAAGCTTTGGAAGCAGCCTGTGACAGGCTAGAGAAGAGAAACAAAGAGTTCCTGACCAAGTTCAAGCGGACAGTAAGCAAATAAACAAACTTTATATACTTCTGAATACTTACCCTTATTTATGCAGGATATAGATAAACAAGCGCTTTTGGTGGTTGCAAGGGAATCCATAAAGACCTATTTCTCAGAGGACGAGCCGGATGTCAGCGACGTCAAGCATCTCGATGAGAAGCAAGGTGTTTTTGTCACATTGACCAAGCTAGGAGAGCTTCGGGGCTGCATAGGATTTCCACAGGCTGTTATGCCCTTGTACAACGCAGTTATCGAGGCTGCGAGAAGTGCCGCTTTCGACGATTCCCGGTTCCCTGTAGTGACCAAGGATGAGCTTTCGAATATCAAGATAGAAATCTCTGTTTTGTCTGTGCCAGAGCTTATCCAAGTTGAGAAAGCAGAGGATTACATGAAAGAGATAAAGATAGGCGAGGACGGCCTTATCCTGCGCAGCATCTACGGCTCTGGATTGCTGCTGCCGCAGGTAGCTACAGAGCATCACATGACAATATCACAATTCTTGAATGCTCTGAGCCAGAAAGCAGGCCTGTCATTTGATGCATGGAAAGATCTGAAGAACCAGATATTCAAGTTCCAGGCAGAAGTCTTCTCAGAGAAATAACTCACAACGAGGCTAAACATTCGGGACAGACCTTAGAACCCTTGACATCTTTTATCTCTGAAGAGAACTTTCCGCATAGTTCGCATATGC
>JBDRIN010000013.1:0-8635 GCA_043815805.1 archaeon
CTATGTCCTAAGCTCTTTGACAGAGACCACTTCTCTGACAACCTTGGAAGCCATGGCGTGCGAACTTCCTGTAGTCGCCACCAAAGTAGGGTTTGTCAAGGATTACATAAGGGAAGGGTTGAATGGGCTTTTCTTTGAAAAACAAGATTCTACGGAACTGGCTATTCGGCTGTCTGGTCTTATAGATCATGAAGAATACAGGAAAGAGCTCGGCAAGAATGCGAGAAGGGCTGTCAGCGAACACTTCAAATGGGATGTCACAGCTGAAAAGATAAAGAAGGCCTTGGATGAATTGATGAATCCTAAGAAATGATTATTTCAGTCCCGTCTTCAAATTCTCAACAAACCTTTCGAAATCATCAACGTCAACACATGCTCCGCAGGCATGCTCATGGCCGCCGCCATAACCTTTGACTCCTTCCAATGCTTTCTTGAGTATAGGTGGGAGATTCTTTTTAGCGCTCCTGATTGAGCATTTGAACTCTCCGGATTTCTCTCTTGCAATCAAGATAACTTTGTCAGGATACCGGTATAAGAGCTCGTTGCTCAGGTCGCCTGTGAAAGAATACTTGACATCCTTGTAAGTAAAGACTATGATCGGGTCTTTGGTCACCTTGACTGTTTTCTTCAGCTCTTCGTATTTCTCGTTTATCCTTTCAAACCGTTTATAGACGAACCTGCCCTGGGCTGTCGTCTGATTTAGGACTTCGTAAGGATCCTTCAGCCGGGTCATGATCTTGAAGGATTTCTTGACATCTTCTGTCTTTCCCTTGAGGTTGAAAGAGAAGACCCTTATCAAATGGCCAAGCTTGGTCTCGAACAATGCTGTTTCAGGAGTCTTGACATCTTTTGGCAGCAAGTCAGGGTAGTCTTTTATGAACTCATCCTTAAAGTCAGGCAGATGCCAGTCTCCTACTGTGCCGACCATAGCAATCCACAGGTCTTGCTTGACAACTTGGTAGCACCAGTAAGACGTCGGCCTGTTGTCTTTGTCATCATGGATTCGAGGATTATAATAAACCACTTTCTTTTTATTCTGTGGCTCATGATGGTCGAGCCATATCTTTTTCTGGCTCACCTTATTCAGGAATTCCTGGCTTACCAATGGTTTGTCCAGGATAAAGACTTTGTCTGGGCAGAATTCATCCACCTTGTTTGCGTATATCTCTTCAAGGATAGGTTTGCTCTTTATGATGATGCCTCGTCCATCCTTTACAAAGCGATAGAACAACAGGAATGAACATAATCCATCAGGGTCAGCATCAAAGAAGAATAAGGGTCTTGTGGAAGTCTCAAGTTCCTTCCGGATTTCGCTTATTTCTTTTTTTGTCAGTGCCATCTTAACGTCCCATAAAAAAATATGAATTATGAAAGAGAAGTGAGGTAATTTATAAATTTTGTGATGATGGCGGCTATGCCTTAACACTTTTTATTTGTTGAATTTTAGAGACAAAATCCGGAAAATAGGTCTATACGACGTCATCTTTATATATGAACTTTGATTCCCATATTTATCATGAAACCACAACATTTATCATCAGAATTAGCATTTTATAAAGATGCATTTTCTGATAATAGAACGAGACGGGAAAGAAAATACTCTTGGATGCAAAATCCAAGCAGAACAGTTGTAGAATTAGCTGAAACAAACGGTTTAGATGGAGACACTCAAAATAAGAGGGTGTTGGATCTGGGTTGTGGTGATGGACGTCATTCTGAACATTTTCTTAGCTTAGGCTATCAAGTGGTAGGTGTTGATTTCTGTGAAGAAGCGGTTGAAATATGTACTTTGAGATTTGAAGGCAGAGATGCTAATTTTCATGTTTTAGATTTGACTCAAAGAGGAAGTTTATCTGAATTAGGCCAGTTTGATGTTGTTATCGATTGGAGCGTTCTAGACCATGTCAGGTCTGAATACTTACCAGCTTATATAGCTAATATCTATGATGCAATATCAAAAAAGGGACATTTATTTTTAACTGCTTTTACTGATTCACTTCCGGGACTTTTCAAAAATAAAAGATATAAAGTTGTAAATGGACATTATTCCAGAGGATATACTGTTGATAAATTAGTAGGACTATTCCCCGGTCTGAAACTGGTGGATGAACGGGAAAACGTGCTGGAAGATGAAATCAATGATTATCGTTTTCACACAATCTTGATGAGAAAGTAAGTTCTGAAGCAAAACTTTTAAATATACCTTGTTTATCTCTCCAGAAAACAACTATCGGGGTGATATGATGGCATTAGATTTTTGGTTTATTCCATTGCTGGCAATAATAGCAGCAGTGATCGGTTTGATAACAACATTCATTCTCACTAAGGTGATCAACAGCAAGGATCCGGGCAACAAGGCCATGCAGGACATCTCCAAGGCCATCCAGGAAGGGGCGATGGCTTTCTTAAAAAGAGAATATAGGATTCTTCTCATATTTGGAGTTGTCGTGGCTGTAGTGTTGGGGATCTTCATCACATGGCAGACAGCAGTTTCCTTTATCTGCGGTGCTATACTTTCTGCAGTGGCAGGTTATATCGGCATGAGGACAGCTACCAAAGCCAATGCAAGGACTACCCAGGCAGCCAGGACAAGCATGAACGATGGTTTGAGAGTGGCTTTCAGCTCAGGAGCAGTCATGGGCCTCAGCGTCGTAGGACTTGGTCTTCTAGGATTATCGGTCCTTTACTGGATCTTCCAGGATCCTAATATCATAGTTGGCTTCGGCTTTGGAGCCTCAAGTATCGCTTTGTTTGCAAGAGTCGGCGGTGGAATATATACCAAAGCAGCAGACATCGGAGCAGACCTAGTAGGTAAGGTGGAAGCAGGCATTCCAGAAGATGATCCAAGGAATCCGGCGACCATCGCTGACAATGTGGGAGACAATGTCGGAGACGTAGCTGGAATGGGAGCTGACCTTTATGAAAGCTATGTGGGCAGCATCATAGCAGCCATGATCTTAGGAGTCGTCGCTTTCAAGCTTCAGGGAGTGGCTTACCCTTTGTATTTGGCAGGAGCAGGCATCATCGCCAGCATCATAGGCACCTTCTTTGTGAAAGCCAAGACAGACAAGCATCTCGGCTCTGCACTCCGGAACGGATTGTTCGCAGCCAGTATCTTAGTCGCAGTAGCATCATTCTTCCTGTCAAAGGCAATCTTCGGAAACCTTAATGTGTTCTATGCTACGATGGCTGGATTGGTCGCTGGCATAGCCATCGGATTGGTGACTGAGTACTTCACATCCTATAATCACAAGCCTGTGAAGCAGATTGCAAAGGCAAGCCAGACAGGGCCTGCTACCGTTATAATCGAGGGCTTTGCCGCTGGTTTGATGAGCACTGCCTGGCCCATAATCTTCATCGCTGCAGCTATATTTGTGTCTTATCATTTCGCTGGGCTTTACGGCATTGCAGTCGCTGCAGTAGGTATGTTGTCTACGCTTGGAATATCTTTAGCTGTGGACGCTTATGGTCCTGTGGCAGACAATGCTGGCGGAATAGCAGAGATGGCCAAGCTGCCTCCTGCTGTAAGGAAGAGGACAGATGCTTTGGACAGCGCAGGAAACACAACTGCGGCCATCGGAAAAGGCTTTGCCATCGGCTCAGCTGCACTTACAGCATTAGCGTTGTTTAGCACCTTTGCCCAGAGTGCAAACCTTCAAAGCATAAATGTGTTGAATCCTCTTGTCATAATAGGTCTTTTCATAGGAGGATTATTGCCTTTTGTGTTCTCCAGCTTGACCATAAAAGCTGTCGGCAGGTCTGCTTTCCAGATGATCAAAGAGGTCAGGAGACAGTTCAAAGAGATCAAAGGCATATTAGAAGGGACTGGAAAGCCAGACTATGCTAAATGTGTGGATATCAGCACTGCCGGTGCTCTGAAAGAGATGCTGCTGCCAGGAATATTGGCAGTAGTGATGCCTGTTGTTGTTGGATTGTTCCTTGGCATAGAGGCTCTTGGAGGTATGTTAGCGGGCACTGTTGTTGTTGGTGTGTTGCTTGCTATTACCATGGCTAACTCTGGCGGAGCATGGGACAATGCCAAGAAATACATCGAGATGGGCCATTTCGGAGGGAAAGGAAGTGATAACCACAAGGCAGCTGTGGTCGGAGACACTGTGGGAGATCCTTTCAAGGACACTTCAGGACCTTCGCTTAACATCTTGATAAAGCTGATGTCCATAGTGGCTCTGGTGTTTGTGCCTGTGTTTTTGGCATACTCTTTGATGTGATTTTTTCTTTTCCTTTTTTATATTTCGAGGTGAAAATTGGAGATCGAGATAAGAGCGTTTATCGAAGATATAGAAGAGTTCAAGGCTAGGTTGGAGAAGATAGGCGCCACGTTTGTCGAGGAGAAACACATAGTTGATCATTGGTTCTGCAGAGAAGACAAGAAATCTTTCGATGAGGTGCTGCAGAAGCATCCGGGTGATTATTCTCTTAGGATCCGGACACTAGAGACTGATTCTGGAGTTGTCTGTGAGCTCAACAGTAAGGTCTTGGAGAAGTTGGATGATCATAATGCTTTCCATGAGTACGAGACAGCTGTGAGTGATTTTGGGCAGACAAAGCAGATATTGCTGAAGTGTGGTTTCAAAATCTTTTCAATCATGGATAAGAAAAGGAATGTGTATAAGTTTGAGAAATGTCTGATCAATATCGAGGACATAAAGGATTATAGGCCTGCTGTCGAGTTGGAGATTGTTGCTGGTGAAGATGTCGAGAAGCATAAGGCTTATCTGATTGGACTTCTTGATAGGTTGGGTGTGAAGCAAAAAGACAGGATAGAGAAGAGTATAACCTATCACTATATGAAAGCCAAAAAATTTTTATAGTTGAAGGATTTACTAAGTTATAATAAAAAGATTTAAATATAAAAACATGTTACTACTACAATGATTAACGCAGCCACCGGTTATAAATTTTGGCACAAGCGATTTCTGATTAGATGATTTCCTAACCGGTGCGTTCAGTGGCGTTTCTTTCCCTTCGGTTCCCCTTTGCTGGACGAGAGAGCTCTATCCTCTGCCGGTGCGGATTTCTGATCAGTTGTCGTCGATGCGTTTTCCATGAGAAAATGGAAAGGACGTGCGATATGAGACTGAGAAAATGCAGGAAATGCTTGAATATATTTGCAGGACATGTAGATTTGTGTCCGTCTTGTTATGATACTTACCAGACCCAAGACAAGTGTCAAGGAATATTTTCACTACTCAAAAGAGGCAACAAAACCGAAACATTTATAAATGAAGAGTGTTCTAGATAGGTAAAATGGTAACAAAAGGACAAACTATAGGCGTAGTAAGTGTTGCTGTAGGTTTTACACTAGCAAACTTGGTAACACAAGATTATACTGGAAAGAATATTCTTCAACATCTTGGAGACTTCGTGTCGAATATGGGGCAAGGTCCACAATATCTAACTGCTCAAATAGAGGGAAATCCAGACACTTTCGTGCTTGATACTCAAACAGGTGCGATATATGTTCTTGATTCAGATGGATCACCAACTGAAAGAGTGGAAAAAGGGGACTCTATAACTAGATTGGTTGATGAGTATTTAGAAACCGGAGGCTATCCAAGCCAAAGTGTTGTACGTGCCACTACTGATGCTAATGATGGAAGCTTAATACATCCCGGAGACGTTGTAGTGCTTTTGAGACCAGCCACTGAGGGTGAAAAAGCCAATTATAGATTTGACTGGGCAAGTAAAGAGCTAGAACCAGTTAACGTTAAGGACTATCAGTAATCATTTACAAGCTTCACACTTTCTGTCTTTTTTTACTGCTTTGCTTCTAATGCTTCTTTTCCAGACGTCGAAAGTTATGAGGTTCTTTTCAAAAGGTTTCTTCAGAAGTATCTTGAGGGCCTCTGTGACGACCAGAGCCGCTGCAAAATGCACAGTGGGATTGATGAGGCCTTGCTCGTTGTGGTCTCCTAGCTGCATCTCTTTGCCCAGGCAGCCAAAACAGGCCTTCTTGTCTGTTATAAAGAACTTGCCCATGCTGCCAGAGAGCCTGCAGCTTATCACAGGCCGCTTCTTATAGCAGTGTTCCACTATCAACAAGCCAGTATCATAGCTGCTAGAGGCATCTATGACCAGGTCAGAGTCCAATAGGAAGAGGTTCCGATCTATGAGCTCCTCGTGGAAGGTCCTTATCTTGATCTGAGAATTGATCTTCTCGAGCTCTTTCTTGATCTCCTTGGCCTTGAACTTGGTGTCATGCTCTTCCTTGTACAGGGCCTGTCTCTGGAGCTCAGGGAGCTCTATGCGCCCCATATCAACCAATCTAAGGCTTACTCCTGCCCTAGTCAGCATGTCTGCAATAACACTTCCTAAACCCCCAACACCGACGATGCTGACTATCTTCTTTTTTAACGCTTCTTGGCCTTTTTCTCCAATTTCCTTGAATGCAATCTGAACATCATATCTCATAGAATACTTCCATAGAAGTAATCCTATATAAATCTTACTATATATTCTAATTACATAATATTTTAAAGATTAACCAGTTTACCTCTCACCATGAGACATTCTTGCGCGTGGTGTAAAGGGAGGTATCCAGAGCTCTGTGGAAAAGACTTCTGCCCTATCTTAGCGAAGATTCAGAGTCAGAGGAAAGTCAATATCAAGGCAAAGCAGGATTTCTTCGGTGCATCACCCAATGTCTTTGTCGGCAGGTATGGGTATCCAAACATCAACGTCGGGATATTATCAAATGAAGACGTCACAGAGGAGTATGATAATCCGCTTTTGTGGTCCAAAGATAATTATTCTATAGGGCAGGTTGTTGATTTCAGGACTTCCTTGATCAACTCTAACTTCAAGACCAACATCAAATCATTCAAGGATAAGCTGATGGAGATGAGCCAGGAAGTCTCTATGGCCAAGAAACCAGTTGATGTAGAGGTCCATCTGAACAAGAAGCCGAACTTCAAGCTGAGCTTTACGCAGGAAGTGACTCCTCACGGTCCTTCTGTTAAGGTCGAAAAGGCTAGAATCACAGAAAATCCGAAGATCCCTGTTCACGTCGACAAAGCAGTGTCTGATACAGACCTAAAAGCAGGTGAGGCAGTAAATAGCTTGTTCAAGAAAGGCTATGACGAACATTATCTTACGAAATTGTTGAGTGTCGGCAACCTTGGGATCGGAAAGAACAGGAAATTAGTTCCTACACGCTGGTCAATCACTGCAGTGGATGATACTCTTGCAAAGAACATGATAAATGATGTAAAGGGGTATAACCAAGCAGACTTTACCGCCTTTTTTGGCGGGTTTATGGGCAACTATTATCTCGCACTATTCTTTCCAGAGGTGTGGTCTTATGAACTGTTCGAGATGTACATGCCTAAGTCTCTTTGGAATGTGAAGAAAGAAGTAGAGGCCATGACAGACTACGAGCCTTACACTGGAAGGAAGACCTATGCACAGAACTGTGCAGGTGGTTATTATGCTGCAAGATTATCTGTTCTCGAGAAACTGAAGAGCATGAAGAGGCAAGGAAGTGTTCTGTTATTGCGCTTCATCACCGACGAATACTGGGCGCCGCTTGGAGTTTGGGTTGTACGCGAAGCAGTCCGTCATACTATGCGCTCAAAACCTATTTCTTTTGCCAGCAAAGAGTTGATGCTGAAATATGCGGAGAAATTAGTCAAGAAAAGATATAATTATGACATAAGCAATATCTTAAAACAGAGCGTGATGTTGAATACGATCAAGACACAGAGCAAACTTGGGGATTTCATTTCCGGATAGAAAAATATATAATGTGCCGGATGTTTCTTCTCTCCATGGAGCTGGGTGAATTCAAGGGTCTTTTTGAAGAATCTATAAAAAAGAATCAGGTAATCAGTTTCTTCGCCAACTGCGAGATAAAGTATTCTGGACGTGCAGAATCAGAGCTGGGTAGAGGGGATCGCTTGATTGTAATAAAAGCAGACAACACTCTTCTTGTGCATCAGCCTAAGAACTCTAGTCCTGTAAATTATATGAAACAAGAGACTACCTACGAGCTCGCCAAGGAGAAAAAGCACCTTGTCTTATTGGCGAGGCACACTAAGCTCAAGGAGTTCATGGAAATACTGATATATAGGGTATATGACTGCATATGTCATACGCTGGAAGATGGTCAGAAACTCGAGCTTGTCGGCACTGAAAAAGACATGAGCGACATGATAAAAGACAATCCAAAGCTCATAAGCAATGACTTCAAGCCCTTGAGCAGGGAAGAGCATGGAAAATTCGGCTTCATAGATGTATTCGGCCATGACAAGAACGGAACCTTGGTCATCGTGGAATGCAAGCGTTATGTTGCTGGACTTGATGCTGTCGATCAACTTCGACGTTATGTTGAGAAAATCAAGGAATTAAAAGGAACAGACAAGGTAAAAGGCATCATCGCTGCCCCACAGATAAGCCCGAATGCCCTGGGAATGCTCAAAAAATACAAGTACAAGTTCAAAGAAGTGGAACCTCCCAAGAGGCTTGAACGCCACAAGAAGAACCAAAAGACTTTGGCTGGGTTCTAGGCTAAGCAAACCTTTATATAATCTCTTTCATTCTCTTTTTCTATGAAGGTGAACAAACGCGAGGTATTTGACCTGTTAAAAGCATGGATAGCTATCAGTGTTGCTTTTGC
>JBDRIN010000014.1:0-5186 GCA_043815805.1 archaeon
ATGACCAACCAGACCATAGGCTTATCCTTCTTGCCTTCTTCGTCATCGCCAAAGACATTGACTGACTTATGCACTGCATTATACTCTTCAGTTTTCCTGGAGACCATCCTTTCATTGAAAAGTTTCTCAGCAATAAGACCAATGACTAAACTTTTGACGTTCCAGCCGCCCTCTGCGGTAGCATAACAAGAGACATCAAGGACAGTGACCTGGCCTGCTTTAGCGAGGTCTTCGATAGGGGTGCCTTTCTTGTCAAAGACTCCCCAGTTCTTCGCATTAAGAAAGCGGTTCTTTGCCCCATTGATAGTGACCTTATCGGCTTCCTTGTCCTCTTTTATGACATTTATGATATCTCTAAGATCATAATCCTTATCAGATTCCTTCAGTTCATGTATGATCCTCTCTATCATGACTCCAATGGAGCCTTCTCTCTCCACCCCTAAAACCATGCACCAATCTGCAGGAGCAAGCTCAGACGGCTTTATCGCGAACGGAGAATCTGTGGGGATGCCTTTTTTCTTGTACTGCTTGTAATAGCCAGTAGGAGTATATATCTTGACATCCAAACCCTTAGGTTCCATATCCCATTTCTTCATCAATTCTTCATCCTTCCGGTTAGGATACTTCATAGTCCAATAGATTCCCATGGTATCCAACAGGATCACAGACATGTTCTGTCTTATCTCCCGGGGCAGGTCGCTTATGCCTTCCGCAATCACGCCCATAGTATAACTTTTTCCAGATCCTCTCTTGCCGCACACAAAAATTACATGAGAACGCACAACATCCAGGAAGACAGGGTTGCTCAGGGAGGTGGTCTGGCCCATTTGGATGTAATGTTTTCCCAGCAAAATGGTACCTTTTGTGCCATAGGCCTTCTTGTCCGGCAAGTCCCTTCCGATGACTATTTCATTCATAAATTAACCTCTCGTTCTCTTAGTATAAAAATTTATTGATTAGAACCAAAAGTTTTATAAAAAACCTTGTTTTTTCTATTCTTCAGAGGTAATTATTTTCAATAATCCTTAAGGGAGGGTGATTATTTTGGAAGAAAAAGAAAAAAAAGAAAAGAAGATTTCTGAAGAACAGATAGAGATCAAAGAGGCAGAGCTGAAACAGGAAGCTGAGTCTCCCTCAATCTCTTTCAGCTTAGAGGCAAGGAAGCTCTCTGATGATTCTGGAGAAGTAAAGATTGAAGAAGCTCCGAAAGAGGACCATAGGCCTAAGCCGGAACCTAAACCCGAGCCTAAGCCAGAGCTGAAGGTTGAAGAGAAAAAGCATGAGCCTAAGGTGGCTCCGGTCGTAGTCACAAAACCTAAGCATAAACCAAAGCCTCACAAGCCCGTGCAGAAAAAACTGGTCGAGAATAAAAAAACAGAAAAAAAGCCAGAGCCGAAAAAACCAATCAAGAAGAAAGTGAGGATCGTAAAAGTAAGGCCTGCGAAGAAAAAGAAAAAGACCGCGGGATGGATACTCCCTGTTGTCATAATACTCATAGTGATAGCAATCGTCTTGGTGATCCTGGCGATGAGAAAGGTACAGCCAGAGCAGGAAACAGTCGCAACCGTCAATGGAGAACCGATCTATCAGTCAGACGTGGATAGGCAATACAACTTGCTGCCAGAGCAGTACCAGCAGCTCTTCACCAAAGAGGTCTTGCTGGAGCAGATGATAGACGAGATGCTCTTGCTGCAGGAAGCAAAGAAGAAAGGAGTTGTTGTGACAGATGCTGAAGTGGATGATTTCATAGATCAACTTCTGGAAGCCAATAACATAACCTTGGATAACCTCACAGCAAGACTGGAAGACCAGGGCATGACCATGGAGGATTTTAAGGAACTCTATAAGAAACAAGTCACTATAAATCAGCTTTTCAACACCACTTTCGGAGAGAACTTCACTGTGTCAGATGAAGAGGCAATGGCCTATTATGAAGAGAACAAGGATGCCTTCTTCACCAGCGCAGAGCAGGTAAGGGCAAGCCACATCCTCATCTGCAGCATAGAAGACCAGTTCTGTGAGTCAAACAGGACTGACGAAGAAGCGTTTTCCCTTGCTGAAGAGATCAAAGGCATGGCAGACGAAGCCAATTTTGCAGAATACGCCCTAGAGCATTCCACAGACCTAGGCTCAGCAGCCCAGGGAGGAGACCTTGGCTTCTTCGGAAGTGGCATGATGGTGCCTGAGTTCGAACAAGCGGCCTTTGACGCAGGTGTAGGGGACATTGTTGGACCTGTGAAGACATCTTTCGGCTATCATATCATCTATGTGACTGATAAGCAAGCCGAGCAGAACATTCCCTTTGAAGACGTCAAAGAGGATATAAAAGCAGTGCTTTCTCAGGAAGTGAGCAGGAGCTTCTATTCTACGCTTGTAGAGAAGCTAAGAGCAGAGGCAGAGATAGTCTATGCTACAGGAACAGCGGTTGAGGAAGAGCCAGAAGACCAGGAGCTTGAGCAGCCAGATGTGAGTCTTGACGACGAGCCAGTGGATGAGCCTGTCGAGGAACCAGTAGGCGATCAAGGAGTCAGTGAGCTTCCACCTCCAGAGGAAGAAGAGCCTGTTGTTGGGGAAGAGCCAGTTATAGAGCCTGAACCAGAAGTGCCCCTAGGGCCTTCAGAAGAAGAGGTGTTGGCCAAATGCTTAACCAATAAGGGGATAAACCTATATGGAGACTCTGGGGACAATACAGAGGCACAAAAGGCCTTATTTGGTGAAGCAGAGCAATATTTGACCTTTGTTGACTGCGAAGCGACTCCTGACGAATGCACAGGCATAGGTGATGATTATCCTATATGGCTTATGAGTGGTATACAAGTAGTGGGCCTAAAAGACCTGGATAGGCTCAAGAGCCTCTCAAAGTGTTGAATTTAGGCATATAGGGACATCGACGAGAGAAATCATAAAACTTATAAAGGGTCATAGCTTCCCTTTTATTGTCGTGTGAATGGGTCCTTTTTTGAGGAGAACATTTGTTCAAACATGAGAAAAAGACACTCTCACACGCAACAGCCCGACACGAGAGTTGCTCTCGCGAGCTCAGACATTCGTGTCCAGCAATGAGCAAGAGAGTTAGTGTATCGGGCGACAAACCCTTATGATCAATAAATCATTTAGGACAAGCTCATCACTTCATTCATTTCACTTTGAAAGTTTGCTTAGGAAGGAAAAAAGCAAAAGCTTGTTCTAAGGGGAATATAAACAGAAAAGGTATGTTATCATGATCACAACTCACAATCAAACAACAAGAAAGCGTTTTGATAGAAAACATACTTTTTCTCGAATGTAAGGGCTAGAAGAATAATAACAAGGAGGAATGATAAATATGGCAAAAATAAGCCCAGTATCAGCAAAATATATAGTTCACGCTTCAATACAGATTGACGGCGTGGTAGACCGGCCAGACGTCATAGGAGCAGTATTCGGCCAGACAGAAGGCTTGCTAGGTTCTGATTTAGAGCTCAGAGAGCTGCAAAAATCAGGAAGAATAGGAAGAATAGAAGTCAACACAGAGACCAAGGGTGGAAAGACCCAGGGAAGCATAATCGTACCGAGTTCTTTGGACAAGGCCGAGACCGCAATAATCGGAGCGGCACTTGAAATCATACAGAGGATAGGACCCTGCAACGCCAAGATCCACGTAGGCAAGATTGAAGATGTCCGAGTCTCAAAGAGACAGTTTGTCATAGAGAGGGCAAAAGAGCTCTTGAAAGAACTTATTGACTCAGTCATGCCTGATTCCCAGGAATTGGCAGACGAAGTAGCATATTCTGTTAGGGTCATGGAAATCCAGGAATTTGGCAAAGAAAGGCTGCCTGCAGGGCCATCGGTAGATGAGTCTGATGAACTGATCCTTGTAGAAGGAAGAGCAGACGTACTGAACATGTTGAAGCACGGCTTCAAGAACGTAATATCCATGAATGGAACCTCAGTGCCCCAGACCATAATCGAGCTGAGCAAGCAGAAAGTGATAACTGCTTTTGTCGACGGCGACAGAGGAGGCAACCTGATACTTCAGGAACTCTTCAACGTCGGAGAGATCGATTTTGTGACCAAAGCACCTGACGGCAAAGAGGTCGAAGAGCTCACCAAGAAAGAGATCCACAAGGCTTTGAGAGCAAGAATAACTGCAGAACAGGCCAAGATGGAGATGAAAGCATCCCCTGAAAGGAACAACAATAGGAGTGCAAAACCATCTTATCAACAAAGAGATCCACGAAGGCCTGACAGGAGAGATACAAGAGATACGAGAGATACAAGGGATACAAGAAGCAGAGGAGTCCCGGAAAGAGAGAGGAAACCTTCATCTGGACCTCCGCCTAAGAGAAAACCTTTGAGCCAAAAAGAGAAAGAGACCTTCAGCAGCATGCTTGAAGACCTTATCGGCACAAGAGGTGCGTATGTCCTGGATGAAAAGCTAAATATTCTTGGAAAAGTTCCTGTTACAGAACTGCAGAGCACTGTAAAGAGCTTGAACACAGGGATATATGCTGTTGTGTTTGACGGCGTCGTAGATAAAGACTTGGTTCTAGTGGCAGAAAGAGCCAATGTGGCATACCTAGTCGGTATGGACACCAAAGTCAAGTCAGCATCCCAGGTACAAATATTGACAAGCGATAATGTACAATAGATTTATATACTCTTTTTCTTTTTTCTTTTTTTAACATGCCCAAGAACAAAGAAGAATGGAAGGTCTACAAGAATATTTTTTCTGAATTCAGCTTAAGGAATCTTTTCAAGCTTTCCAGCCAAGGACATTTCGAAGAACTGCAGAGTCCTGTTAGTATTGGTAAAGAAGCGAATATCTTCACCGCTGTCAGGCGCGATGGAAAACGCATCATAATCAAGATTTATCGCCTCGAAAACTGCAACTTCAACAAGATGTATGATTACATAAGAGCAGATATGCGATACCAGAACATGAAAAAACAGAAAAGACAGGTAGTTTTTTCCTGGACCCAGCGGGAATACAGGAATCTTCTTATTGCGAGAGAAGTCATCAAGGTTCCGACACCGATTGCTATAAAAGACAACATCCTATTGATGGAATACATCGGCGACAAAGAGCCGGCGCAGAAGCTGAAGGACGATGTTCCCAAGGATCCAAAGAAATTCTTTGACCTGGTTGTCAGGAACATGAAGAAGCTCTACAAGAAAGGCCTGATACACGGTGATCTATCTGATTT
>JBDRIN010000015.1:0-4226 GCA_043815805.1 archaeon
ACTGCTCATAAATTAAAATATATCATATTCGACAAGACAGGAACCATAACCAAAGGCACGCCTTCTGTCACAGACCTTATCTCATTGAACTCTGGCTCAAAAGAGAAATTGTTGCAAGTCGCAGCATCTATCGAGAATCAATCAGAGCATCCCTTGGCAGAGTCAATAGTGAATGAAGCCAAGGAAAAAAAGATAAAGCTGAAAAAAACTTCTGGCTTCAAAGCCATACCTGGCCACGGAGTCAGTGCAAAGATTGGCAATGATAAATATCATTTCGGCAATGCAAAATTGATGAAGGATTTCAAGGTAAAGGTCGCTTCTTCTGTCTTGAAACAGGTGCATGAATTAGAAGAGCAGGGAAAGACAGTCATGATCCTTGCTAGCGGTGGAAAAGTCAAGGGTTTAGTAGCTGTAGCAGATACCATGAAGGAAACTTCAAAGTCTGCTGTCAAGGCATTGCAGGATATGAAGATAATGGTCTTCATGATCACAGGGGACAATCAAAGGACAGCAAAAGCCATCGCCAAGCAGGCAGGCATCAATCATGTATTCGCAGAGGTCTTGCCTGAAGATAAAGCAGACTATGTCAAGAAGCTTCAACAGAAAGGAAAGGTGGCTATGGTCGGCGACGGCATAAACGATGCTCCAGCCCTTGCACAGGCTGATATCGGCATAGCGATGGGCTCTGGCACAGACGTCGCCATGGAGACAGGGAACATAATCTTGATGAAGAATGATCTCAGAGATGTTCCTAAAGCGATCAAATTGAGCAGGATGACCATGGCAAAGATAAGGCAGAACATGTTCTGGGCCTTGTTCTACAACTCACTGGGCATTCCGATAGCAGCAGGGGTCCTGTACTCTTTCACAGGATGGTTATTGAACCCGATGATAGCAGGAGCTGCCATGGCATTGAGCTCAGTCAGCGTCGTATCAAACTCATTATTGTTGAAAGCAAAGAAGTTGTGAATGGAGGACGATAAAATGAAAAGAACAATCATGTTTGGAATGATCGGAATAGCAATCTTAGCAATTTTGTTCATCAGTGGATGCGCTGTGACAGGAAATGCTGTTGTAGATACTGAAGCGGATGCTGAAGAATATGTAAAAATCCCTTTGTCAGAAGTAACTGACGAGGTCAAGTTCTATTCTTATGCAGCTGGCAGCGTTAATATAAACTATTTTGCAGTCTTAGGCACTGATGGAGAAGTAAGGACTGCTTTTGACGCCTGCGATGTTTGCGGAGGCCATCTTGGTTATACTCAGAACGGAAACGACATAACCTGCGACAAATGCGGCAGAGTCTTCAGCATAGACGGACTAGGGACCAAGAACAAAGGTTATGGATGCTGGCCGAGCTATCTGCCTCATGAAGTGCAGGGAGATGAAGTCTTGATTAAAGTCAGTGATATAACTGATGGGAGAGAAAGGTTTGTTTGAAGTGATTTTTTCTTTTTTTTCTAAAAAATCTTTGGAGGGTAAGGAAGATGAGAAACAAAAGATATAAAGGAGAAGAATGGTGGGATGATGACGAAGATTACTGGTATGATTATTATAACTAAACCAGCGTCAAATAATTAGCAGCCCAGCTCATAGATTCGTCTGTGTAATAGAACGGAGTCTTGTAGACTTCTCCTTTCGGTCCGAAGACTTCCAGGAAGTTCTTGTGCTTTTCTATGACACGAGTATACTGGCCGATGTATTTCTTTGCCAGCTTATTATCGACTCTTTTGACAATCTCAATATACAATGGTCCCATGTGCATCCAGACAGCGTCTCTTTCGTAGTCTTTCGCCATGGTTTCTGTTCCCAGCATCTCCTGTTCCTTAAGATCATTTCTGCAATACTTAAGAGGAAAAGGAACATCAAGCTTAACTTTCCTAATGCTAGCAATCGCTTTCTTCAGCATTGCTTTATCATCAAACACTCCCAACCAAAACGGAAACACGTTGCTGTCGCCTGTTATCTCTTTAGAGCCTGACAAATCATCCAAAAAATATTCTCCAGTCCAGAAATGCTTCTTGATGATTTTTTTGAAGTCATACTTTTTCAGGGGATTCTTAAGCTTCAGCTTATCCAGGTAAGCGCTTACTGCAAAGCTCATGCAGTTGTTATAGCAGGAGCTTTGTCTTACCGCAAGATCTTTCATTGAGGAAAATTTCTTTTTCTTTATCAAGCCGGTCTCTTTGTCGATGGCGACTTCGAAGTATCTTTTTGCTTCTTTCTCCAGGAAAATCTTGTACTTTTCGACCAGCTTCTTGTCTTTCAACAGAAACAGGCATCTTAGCATGTAAGCGAGAGAATCAGGGCTGTACGTAGGGAAATCAAAACAAAAACCATGCGGATTTATACTCGTAGTGATATTTCCTTTTTTCTTATAATGCTCAAGGGCATATTCAAGGGTCTGCTTAACTCTTTCCTTATGCCCAAGCTTCAACATTGACTCGCAGATCCAGCCGAAGTCCCGCATGTAGAAGACCTTGAAATGTCCAGCACTCACCATCTGGTATCCTTTCTCATCATTCCAACTGTCTTCAAGGCATTGCCTGCAGATCTCTGCAGCGTTCCCTTTATACCTCTTCACTCCACCATCAGCTACTGTCCATCTCCGGAAAAGCATGCGAAAACCTTCATTTAGAATTATTATTTTTTCCATTTTTCTCTTTTTCGCTGCTGTAGCTGAAGCCATAGTAGCTCAACACGAAAAAACCAATCAGGGCCCAGATGAAATCCCTGCCTCTGATGAGCAGAGAGAGTGCGACACCAGCTGCGCCTTCCCTGTTGAATATCTTAAAGATTGATATCTGTCCTGCTTCCATCACTCCCAGAGCCAGAGGCACTGGCAGCATATAGGCTATCCCTACAAAAGTGAAGATGAAGAATATCTGCATGAACGGCACATCCAGGCCAAGCATCAACAAGGCATATTTGTATTCTAAAAACATGAGCAACCAGGCGATGGCTGAAATGATGACTGCATAGATGAATTCTTTCCTGTCCTCCTTGTAGAACTTCCTTATGCGCTCCTCGAACACAAGTATCTTCCTCTTGTATGATTTGAACTTCTTCATCTTGTTAATCCTGAAGAACAGGAGGAGCTTCAGGAAGACCTCTTCCCCGGTAAGAATGGCCTTGAAGAAATAGAAGACACCTATTATGAACAGGATTGCCACGCCGATGACGATAAGCTTGAAGTTCTCTGGCAGGGCAAAGTTGGCAAGGACCGTGACAACTCCGATTATGAAGAAGACTGCCCACATAGATAGCTCTACGGTCTTGTCTATCACCACAGAAGCGAACCCTTTATGGAACTCGATGCCGTGTTTTGCTAATAGGCCGGCCCTGACAGGCTCTCCGCCCACTCGGGGCCCAGGTGTTATAAAGTTGACTCCGAAGCCTGCGTATTTGTAGGCCAGGACAGTCCAATAAGGCAGCTTATGGCCTTGGGACTTCAGGATAATCCACCATCTCAGGCCGTTCAATGCCATGATGGCAAATGATACAGCAAAGAAAGCAATAACATACTCTATTCGTGCATTAAGGAAGAAACCCAATGCTTCCTTGAATGGGATCTTGGCCAGTATCAAAGCGAGCACGATGACTCCTATTATCAAAGACCATATGAGTATTCTCTGGCTCTTGCTCAGCTTATCTCCAAACATAGATTCTATTATGTTAGGTTATAGTATTTAAAGTTAATGGAAGAAACGGACCTGATGAGATTCGAACTCACGATCCCCAGCTTACTTCTAAGCCGAAGGATTTGAAGGATTGCAAGCCTTCAGCTTGAAATAGGAGGCTGGTGCCTTATCCAGACTAGGCTACAGGTCCATAACCCATGAAAATCTGTGAACATTTATAAATGTTTATCCATTTTGCTGGTTTTATGTACAAAATCAAGCAAAAACCAGAGGATTTCATAGTAGACGAGGTCTCTGACATAGAGCTGCAAGAGAGAGGAGATTACATAGTCTTCGAGCTCAAGAAGACGAATTACACGACAGAAAGGGCAATCCAAAGAATATGCGAATCCCTACATATTCCTAGAAAGAAAGTCGGCTATGCAGGTTCCAAGGATAAAATGGCAGTTACTTCTCAATACATCTCGCTATTTAAGATCAACAAGGAAAAAATCGAGAGATTGAAACTGAAAGACATAGAACTCACTTTCAAAGGCTACAGCGATAAGCCAATCTCCCTAGGAGATCTTAAAGGAAACAGATTCA
>JBDRIN010000016.1:0-15591 GCA_043815805.1 archaeon
TGCAATTTTCCAAAGTTTTTTCAATGAAAAATCTATTTCAACAATTCCCCAAAATATAAACGGCAAGCCCAAATATCGAATAATTTGACCTAATATTTCAATAATAGTTTTGTACCATTGATAATTTATGTTTGTTCCCCAAGAGGCAATAATCAGGTTACCAAAATAAAACAAAACCCAGCCAATAATTGAAAAAATTGTGGCTTGTAAAAATCTTTCACCGCAGTATACTGCAATTTCATGTTTCTTATTTTGCTTTCTTAAAGCAGATGCGTAATTAAAACTCAATATAGATAATGAGACAGAAATAACGATTATCGTTTGAACAACATTAAAAGACAGTTTATTATCTGTAGAATTAATTAGATCAAATAATATCCAGAAAAGAGAAAGCCCAAATATAGTCAAAGGAACTACTATAAAAACTACTCTAAATATCTTATTAAACGTGGTTTTTTTATTCATGTTTGTTATAGTATTTGTTTCATATTAATAAATCTTTGGAAGAATATCGGCTAGAATGAGCCCATTATATGTCCCCACAAAACTACAGTAGAAGTTGCTTATTCAAGATGTAGGCATATATGCTTCTTATTGATGTCAAAATTAAGAGTATTATTTCTATTCCTGTATCTTGGTTTATTTCCCAATGTTCAAGCGATATCTTGTTCACTTTATGCGTTGAAGGATTCCTAAACGCAGAAATGAATGCACACATTTTTCCATGTTCTAATAAAATAACTTTATTCCTTCTTGATCCTAACACCTGACCAATTTCATCAATTCCGTTGGCATTTGAAAGATCAACCCCTTCTTTTTTACCTATACGTCTAAGGAATGATTCATATGATCCTGTAGCATCCTCTATTGCATTACGAGGATTAGAATGTGCTTTAAGAATTGCATCTACAAGAAGAGTTCTTTCAGCGTCCGTAATATAATTGAAGCAATTCTGCCCTAATTTTTCAGATATTACTAATTGTGCCTGAAATTTATTTTTGACCGTTACAAGTATCTTGTTTACTCTGTCATAATCCTTTTTTTCTTGAAACAAATCAGCGAGTTTTTCAGGCACCAACTCAATCTTCAGGAATTTAGAAAAATTGCTCAAGGTTTTTGCAACAATTTTTGCATCATTTTGAATATTATATACCACAATTAGTTTCCTTACAGCATCTTCCTTGCTTTCTCCCTTTGAAATGTACTCAATAAACTGGATGTATGGTTTGTAACTGAATAAAGCTTCTTGAAAAACTATCTCTAAATTTCCCTCAGTTCGTTTAATAAGTACAGAAGCAAATGTTGTCAATTGAAAGAAGCTATTATTAGCTTTAATTAAATTTATCTGAGAACCAATCAATATAGCCCTACGAGTATACGTCTCTGTTTTGTTAATATAATTTGATAAATATTTCAAATCGCCCTCTTTTTTTCCCAATGCTTCCAAACATGCACAAACTGCTTTCGCGGTTATTTCTGGAATTGTATACTCAGTCATTTAATCAACTCTTTAAATTTATTAATTTTCGCAGCCAACGTTTTTGGATCTGTATCATCAGAAAACTTCACATCAAGATTAATGACTACTGTTGCCCCGACATTATTTGATTGCTGCGGTTTTGGAGTATCATTTTTCAAAAGAGGTTCTAGTGGTTTTTCTGACTCTTTTTTTACATTTCCCAGAGTCTCTTTTGGTTCGGAAACTGAACTCTGTTGAGATGATATCCCCTTCATAATCAAATATTTTTTTGAACTTTTATCGTAACTGATAATATTGGCATACTTAAGAAAATCAACCAAAGTAGACAAAGCACGTTTATGATAGCTATCTGCTGAAGCAACACGTCCTAAATTTTTAATTAGACTATCTTTTGTAGCTTCTTTATTCACCTTAAAATAATCAATTATTGATTTTCCAAACCAACTATTAGTAAAATCTTCTTTCAAAGCATTGCTTGCAGTGTCTGGTGCCCATTCAAGGTCATTACAGAAAGTAACTATGGCTTCTTTAGGTTTATAAGAATAGTTTTCTTTTTGAAGCATTCCAATTTTAAAAAAGAAACTACAAACACCCCCTGCTTGAGTGTTGTGCACACTGGCAAGTGGAGCTACTTCCTGAGATGTAACAAATTTGCTTCCTTTATCACTCGCAGCACATATCGCTTTCAGAATCTTTACCTGCACTTTCACATTCATTCTAGGATCGGGAAGTGGTTTTGTAGTCTTTCTCGACTTTCTTGTCTTTTTTTTCGCCTGTTCAACAGCATTTTGATTTTCATCGTTTTTTGATTCCATTGTAGATTCCTCCGTAATAATAATAGTGGCAATTAGCTTATCTTTTTAAGCTTTTCGCTTTTTAGACATATTTTTTGACTTTTCTCGAAGCCAGAAATTCAAATACGCCCTTTTTCAAACATCCACTTTTTAAGGATTGGGTAGTCCATTATAACATTATGCGAATATCACTTCTATTTTGTTCGAGTATTCATTAGAACTTAAACACACTAGACTATAACGTCTTGTGTGTAGAAATAGAGCAATTAGTGACTTATTTCTGAGTGTATCACATTCTCCGACACACTCTTATTAGTCATGGCAACCTTACCCTTTGTATGCTGCCTAAAACTGACTTGTCCACTGGGAAATATCCTTTCGTTCACAGCTCTTTTTATAAACTATGCAAATCTGTGTGGCTTCTGGAGGTGTCGTTATGGATTTTGACCCTGAGGAGTGGCTGGAAGAGCAGAAACAGCGTTTATTGCAGAAATACGACTGTGAGACGATCCAGGAGGTCACTGAGAAGCTCGAAAAGATACTTGAAGAACAAGAACAACAGAGGAAGTAGTAGTCCCGACGGGGCTATACTTTACCCGAGAGGAGGTGTTACCATGTAATCAGTGTAATACAATCTCGGAGATGTATATAAATAGAATGATGAGTAGCCCCGCCCGGATTTGAACCGAGGTCGCCAGGTCCAGGGCCTGACATGATTGGTCCGATTGTTTGACCACTACACTACGGGGCTATTTTTATGAGAAAAAACGTCAATGCAGCCTCACTAACGTTCGGAGCATTGTGCTTTTCCCATTCGCTATGTGAAAACCACAATGTTTATAAATATATCACTTTTTCGGCGCTTTATGGCAAAATTAATCAGAGCTGTGGCTTGGAGAAGGCATGAACGGCCTTTTACCAGAAAGAGCAAGTTCAGGAAGAAGTCATTTGTGAGAGCCGTCCCTGCAAACAAGATAGTCAAGTATGACATGGGCAACCTAAGGAAGGACTTTAAGTACGTGCTTACTCTGAAGTCTAAAGCTGATGTACAGCTGAGACATAATGCCCTTGAATCTGCCAGAAAGACAAGCAATAAGGCCTTAGAATCTAAGCTTGGAAAAGTCGGCTACAGGCTTAAGATCCGTGTGTACCCACATCATGTTTTAAGAAACAATCCTCTAGCAGCAGGTGCAGGAGCTGACCGTATGAGTACCGGTATGAAAGCAAGTTTTGGCAAGAGTGTAGGCCTCGCTGCACAGGTCGATAAGGGTCAATCTGTCATTGATGTTTTCGTCGACAAGAACGGCTTGAAGACAGCTAAGTTGGCTTTGCAGAGAGCTTCTAAGAAATTTCCTTGTGGCTTCAAAATAGAAGAGAGAGAAGTTTAAACCTTTGATTTCTTGATTATGTTTTCCTTTAGCCCTTCAATGCTTGCTGCGACTTTGTATTTTACTTTAAATTCTTTTATTGTCTTGTCATCTAAAAGATCTGTCTTGCTCAAATAAAGAATTATTTCCTTGTCAAACTCCTTCAATCTCTCAAGAAGTTTCTCCTGGTTGTCTACAGGATAGGTCTCAGTCAGATCAAACACAAAGACAACCATATCCGCAACATATTTCATAGCAAGAAACGCTTGTTTCTCAATCTGGTTCATCTTGTCAAAGCGATTCAAGGTTCCAGGAGTATCGACGAACTGCACCTTAACCGCGCCATCAACCAAATACCCAACATTAAGCTTTTTAGTGGTGAACGCATAATTCTTTATCTCAGGCGTTGAAGTCGTCAACTTACTCAACAACGTGCTCTTGCCTACGTTTGGAAACCCAGCAATCGCAACTGTAAAAAGGCTTGTCTTGATTGCAGGATAGTCTTTCATAGCCTTTCTTGCCCCTTCAAGCAATTTCAGATGCTTGTCTATACGGGCTAAGACCGAGCTTATCCTTCCGTAATACTGCATCCTTACAGCCGAAGCATCAGATCTCTCCTTCACTGTCCTCATTTTCCTAAAGTATACTCCTGATAGCTCATTCACCTTGGTTCTGGCCCAATTGATGCTTGCAAGCGCTTTTTTGACTTTCTCATAATCCAGAGTCACTTTGACGAGCTCCTCGTAGAATTCTGGCAGGTTGTCAAGATTAGGAAAACTCGTGATGATCCTATTCAAAGCAGTTATTATAGTGTCTCTGACGCTGCTTATCCGTGCTTCTTCGATACGCCTGCTCTTGGTAAGCATATTATTAATCTTCTTACTTCTCATCAAAGACGCCTTCTTGCTGGCCTTGTTGAAAGCCACATCTAGGTAAAACTGGCTGGTCTCGACATTCTTGAGGTCTTGAAAGTTCATATTGCCTGAAAATCAGTAACCTTTTTAAATACTTCCCATTTTCAAAGCAATACTGAGGCTGCTAAGACAGACCTCGGGAGGTAAAAATGGCAGAATTCAAACTGAACATAAATGATCCCAAGACAGGGAAAACATCAAAGAGAGACGTCAAGGACGACGACGCCAAGGTTTTCTTGAATAAGAAGATTGGTGACAAGGTTTCTGGAGACCAATGCGGTCTAGCTGGCTATGAGTTTGAGATTATGGGCGGCAGTGACTACTGCGGATTCCCTATGCGAAGAGATGTTGTTGGAACAGCCAGAAAGAGGATCCTTATAGTTAAAGGCGTTGGCATCAGGCAGAAAAGAGCAGGCAGAAGAGTCCGAAAGACAGTTGCAGGCAACACAGTTTTTGCCAAGACCAGCCAGATCAATCTTAAGATATTGAAGTACGGCAAAGAGAAGCTTGGTGAAGAGGCAAAGCCAGAGGCAGCAGAAGGCAAAGCAGAAGAGAAGGCTCCTGAAAAGAAAGAAGCGAAAGCAGAGAAGAAAGAAGAAAAGCCAACAGAAGGGAAAAAGGAAGATCCTAAGAAAGAAGAGAAACCTGCTGAAAAGCCTAAAGAAGCGCCTAAAGCCGAAAAGCCTGCAGACAAGAAGTAAAAAGCTTTATATACTAATTCTTTTTATTTTCCCTTATGGGGTTTAAAGACGAGGTAATCAAGCTTCTTAAGAAAGAAGTCAAGCTGATAGACTTAGATAATTTTATAGAAGTCCCTCCGGATCCTCAGATGGGTGACTTTGCTTTCCCCTGCTTTGCCTTGAGCAAGCAATTGAAGAAAGCACCAAACTCTATCGCAGAAGATATTGCCAAGAAAATCAAGACGAACAGTATGGTCGTGAGGATACAGGCTACAGGCCCATATATCAATTTCTTTGTCAACAAGGATGTTGCTGCAGAGGACACACTAAGTGTGATCCAAAAAGAAAAAGATAGATATGGAACAGGAAAGAAAAACAACAAAACTGTGCTTATCGAATCCCCCGGGCCCAATCTCAACAAGCCTTTGCATCTCGGCCATCTGAGGAACATATGCTTGGGAGCATCTCTGCATAAGCTATTCAACAATGCTGGTTATAAAGCGCTTCTCGTGGATATAATCAATGACCGGGGCATACATATCAACAAGTCTATGCTTGCTTATAAAAAATATGGAAGAAACAGAACACCAAATAAGAAATCCGACCATTTTGTCGGGGATTTCTATGTCTTGTACAATCAAAAGGTCAAGGAGCATCCAGAACTCGAGCATGAAGCCCAGAAGATGCTCCTTGAATGGGAGCAAGGTAAGCCAGAGATAATCAATCTCTGGACGAAGATGAGTAAATGGGCTCTTGACGGCATTAACCAGACATATGCTTCGCTTGACTTCAAGACCAAGCCTTATTTTGAGAGCCAGACCTATAAAAAAGGCAAAGAGATTGTCATGGATGGCCTAAAAAAGGGAGTATTCTACAAAGACAAGACAGGAGCTGTGCTTGTTGACTTGAAAAAAGAAGGGCTTGGAGAGAAAGTCTTGATGAGGTCTGATGGAACTTCTGTTTACATAACCCAAGACCTATACCTTGCGAAGAAGCGTTATGAAGACTTCAAGATGGACCGCATGATTTATATTGTTGGTTCAGAGCAGATTTATCATTTCAAGGTCTTGTTTAGCGTGTTGAAGAAGCTCGGCATGAAGTTTGCCGAAAATTGCCACCACATGGCCTATGGCATGGTTTATCTTCCTTCTGGAAAGATGAAGTCCAGAGAAGGAAAAGTGGTCGATATAGATGATCTTGTCGAGGGTATGATCAAACTCGCTGAGAAAGAAGTCAAGAAGCGTGACAAGAAGCTCTCTAAGAAAGAGATTGACAAGAGAGCCAAGACTATCGCATTAGGAGCTCTAAGATTCTACTTGTTGAAGACAGACCCGTTCAAAGACATATTTTTCAACACAGAAGAATCCCTGTCTTTTGAAGGAGAGACAGGACCATATGTACAATATGCCCATGCTAGAATATGCTCAATAATGAAAAAGCTGGGCAAAGAGAAAGTAGGGAAACCAGACTATTCCTTGCTCAAGACAGAGCAAGAGCAGAACATCATCAAGCTTTTAGCAGAGTTTCCAAGCGTCGCAAAGACTGCTCAGGAACAGCTCAAGCCTTCATTGATATGCAGACTGCTTATTGACTTGGCGCAGGCCTTCAACGAGTTCTACCATTCATGTCCGATATTACAAGAAAAACAAGGGACCAAGACAGCAAGACTTGCATTGATCATTGCAGTCAAACAAGTTCTCAAGAACGGCCTAGCCTTGTTGGCCATAGATGCTCCGGAAGCCATGTAAGATGAAACTTGACAAATTTAAAGAGAAGATTCCAAAGAAGATCTATTCTGAACTCAAAAAGAGAGGATTCAAAGAATTAAGGCCCTGCCAGGTAAAATCCATCAATAATGGATTGTTTGACGACAAGAATCTGCTTGTATGTACGCCGACTGCTTCTGGGAAGACCTTGGTCGCTGAGCTCGCAATCCTCAATGCTATTTACCATGACAAAGGCAAAGCAGTCTATATTGTTCCTTTAAGAGCTCTTGCCAGCGAAAAATTCAAGGAGTTCAAGAAGCACTATGATTTCAATATAGCCAAAAGCACTGGCGACCTGGATTCATCAGATTTTTATCTTCAGAAGTATGACCTTATCATAACTACGAGCGAGAAATTCGATTCCCTCATAAGGCATAAGACTCCCTGGCTCAGCGATGTAAAAGTCGTGATTATAGACGAAATACATCTTTTGAATGACGCATCAAGAGGGCCAACGCTGGAAGTCCTTATCACGATACTTAGAAAAATTCTGCCAAAGCTCCAGTTAGTTGCTTTGAGCGCCACAATAGGCAATCCAGCTGAGCTGGCCAAATGGCTAGATGCAAAGCTAATCATAGACAACTGGCGGCCTGTACGCCTGGATAAAGGGGTCTATCTAGACGGAAAAATAGAATTCAAATAAAAAAGAAAAAATTATGTTATGAGATTGCCGAGAGTTGTTATATTATTAGCGAATAGTACTCCTAAAATTATTGTTGCCACTATCAATAAGATAAGGCCAACTATTCCCAGTATCAATCCAGCCAAAGCCATTCCTCTTCCATCATATTTTGCAGGTTGACTCTTTATCCTGTTCAAAGCCAAAACTCCAAAAATGATTCCAAGAATAGCCAAGACAAACCCAACTACCGGGATCCAGAACAGGATCCCACAAACTAGGGCAACTATCGAAAAGGTTTTGTTTTTTTCTGCCATTTTGTTACCTTTACTTTGCCATCTTTCCGGCCCAGTCAGATATAAACGGAATCTTGACTTTCTTGCCGTTGTATATTTTCATAGCCCAGAGGATAGATAAGACTAATATAGCGATCTGTATGATCCACCAGATTATCCATCCTGCGATAGGTATGAGCAAGAAAATGGATGTTATTGCAATTATGACAAGTACTGCTATGCACCAGAACAATCCCTGCCAACCTAGCAGTTTAGCTTCTCTGTCTTTCTCTGCTTTTACGATCAATATTATAGAAAATACAACTCCTATTACAGTTGCCCAGCCTACGCCGGCGATGTGCGCCAAAGCGCCAAAAGTCTTAACCGTGCTTTTATCCATGAATATCACCCCGATAAGCAGAGAAACACGCTGTTCATTTAAAAAGATTATGTTTTCTTGAGAGGAAAGACTGGGACCGCGAGGATTTGAACCCCGGTCGCCAGGCCCCGAACCCGGAATCTTACCAAACTGGACTACGGCCCCAAAAAATAGAAAGGTTCATTCATATATTCTCTTGATAGTATATGGCCTCATATTGTGGGTCTTGAAGTACACTCTCATCAGTATCTCGGCCAGAATGCCGAATATTATGAACTGTATGCCTATGATTATGAGCAGTATAGCGAGCAATAACATCGGCCTGTCTGCCAGAGGAACAGCAAAGAAGATCCTCATGACTGCCAAGTACAAGGCAAGAAAGAATCCTATTATGAAGGATACCAAGCCCATGTTTCCGAAAACATGGATTGGTCTTGAACCATATTTGCTCAGGAAAAGCATCATTATGAAATCTAAAAAGCCTCTGCTCATCCTGCCTGCACCGTATTTTGTTTCTTCAAACTTTCTTGCTCTGTGATGTACTTTGGCCTCGCCTATCTTGCAGCCGTTCAATGCCATTATAGACGTTATGAAGCGGTGATTTTCACCGTATAGGTCGACGTTGTCAAAGCATTCTCTTCTGTAGATCTTCAAGGAGCAGCCAGCATCATGTATGTTCTCTTTGGTGATGTTCTGCCTTAGGTTATTTGCCATCCTGGAAAAATTTTTCTTTCCTCTCTTGTCGCGCCTGTCGTATCTCCAGCCAGAAACCACATCAAGGTTGTTCTTTTTGAGCTTCTCGAGCATCATAGGTATGTCTTTAGGGTCGTTTTGCAAGTCGCTGTCCAGCATCACGAAATACTTGCCCTGGGCGTATTTTATGGCTGCGTCCCATGCTGCTGTCTGGCCTGCATTCTTCGCGAACTGCAAGATCTTTACGTGTTCAGGGTCTGCAGCATGCAGCTTTCTTAGCACCAATAGGCTCTTGTCCTTGCTGCCGTCATCGACAAAGACCATCTCATAAGAAATCTTCATCTGTTTCATGACTGAGGTTATCTCTTTGTGCAGGGGTTCGAGGTTTCTCTGCTCGTTGTATACAGGCATTATTACGGATAATTCAACAACCATTTTTCTCCTCGATGTAAACTGCTTTCATTTATAAATCTTAGCCTAAAAGATGAGCCCGTGAGGACTTTCGAAGCTGCGCTTCTCGGTCGTTGCCGCAAGCATCAACTATTCGAACCCCAGTTTGCTGGTCCGAAGCCAGCTGTCCTATCTGCCCAACTTGAGTTGCCAGGCTAGACTACGGGCCCTTAAGAACAGAGTTATAACTATCCCTTTATAAAATTAATCAAAAATCAAGAAAATCACTTAGTTTTTAGCAGTACGATTTCGATTGTTGAAACCCGCACTTCTCTTCCTTCCTTGTTTGTGAATTCTTCCGAGTCTATCTTTATATCCTTGAGCTTCAACTGGTCCTTCAGGAATCTCTTCATCGCCACTTCTGCCACATCAACTGCTCTGCTGATGAATTTTCCTCTGGCTTTCACTATGACTTCTTTCGCGTTCTTGGTAGTGAACTGCATCACCACCCCAGTCACATAGCTCATGAATGGCTTTCCGCCTATAAAGATAGAGTTGTCGTCACCGTCTCTCTCTGGTGCTTTGTCTTCTGGCACTTAAACCACCTCCTATATCGCTTGGCTTTTCTTAAGTCTTGTTGCGTAACCGGCTATCACATTCCTTATCTTCTTTGATCTGATAAGTGCTAGGCCTTCTACGATGGTTTTGTTCTTGTTGTAGTCTGTAGTGAATTGTTCACCGTGCAATTCCATCATTTCCTGCGTTTTTGCTTTTATTCGCTGAGTCTTTATTCTTCCCATGATATCACTAAAAGGCAAGAATAGGTGGGTGTTTATAAAGATTATGGTTAACTAGGAGTTTGTGGAAGAATTGAAGTTAACATTACACCTTGGTCTTCAGAGTAAATAGTCACCAAATCTTCAGCAGTTAAATCACCATGCGGTTGAACTATGTTTGGTTTCTGTGGAGTGGGAGCAACTAGTTTCCTTGTTATTTCGAAAAATCTGTCTGTAAGTTCTCTTCGTCTAGCCTCTGGAAAACGACCTGACCAAACTCCATATTCATCTGCATATTGCAGCCACACATATTGGCTCTGGAGTTCAGTATCTTGTTCTAGTCCAACTAGTATTTGAGGATCTTCTGGTAACTGAGATATTCCCACATACCAGTCCCAAGGTATTAATTGTTCGTTCCAGAGATAATCAATCCCTGGATGAAATTCTCTGTTCAAGAGTTTAGCATAACCAGTAAAAAAATGAACCTCACTATATGAATAATCATCTCCGCTTATCTTTCCATGTCTTGCCAGCCAAGCAGGCAATGGTTCTATATGCTCCCACTCAGTTCCTTCTAGAACTTTTCTAATTTCATCAAATGTGGGGATATGTATATGTTCACTCATAAATTAAGGGAAGGCACCGAAGTTTATAATAATTTGTATCTATTACTATTATTAAATATAAAATTAAGAAAGCTCCACAAGCAGCTTTGCAGCCACCTTAGAAGTCATGTCGTTGAGGTCTTTCTTAGGGTTTATCTCGACTATATCTGCCATCTTGAGGTTCTTGAGCTTCTTTATTCTGTGGACAAAATAGAGCAGCTCTCTTGTAGTCAGTCCGCCGGGCTCTGTATGGCCTATGCCTGGAGCAAAGGCAGGATCTAGACTATCTATATCTAATGAGAGGTATAATGCTCCGAATTCCTTCGCAACGCTCATGACAGCATCACAGACATCTCTTACGCCCTCGAATGAAATCTCCTTCATAGAGAAGACTTTGAGCTTGTTCTTTTTTATGAATCCTGACTCATTAGCATGCATGTTTCTTGTTCCCACAAGGATTACGTTCTCTTTCTTGACAATACCTTTCTCGATTAACACTCGTAGATAGTCTTCATGGGTCGGGGGTTCAAAGTTGTTCTCCAGGTCTGGATGGGCGTCAAAGGCTATAATGCCTGCGTTTTCATGTGTCTCAGCGAATGCCTTGAAAGCAGGATAAGTCAAGGAATGGTCTCCTCCAAGCAGGACTGTGAAGCTATCCAGCCCTTTAACTTTGTCGTAAATTGCTTTATGCGAGTCTTCAAGGTTGGAATTGTCTATCTTCACTTCATCGACGTCAAAGACCGGCAGATGATTATTCTCTGCCATGAAGAAATCATCTTTTAGAGTGAGAATCTTCTCAGGAGCCAATTCTATGCCTTTTTTTTTAGTCATGGCTCCTGCATTGAGCGGTATCTTTATCACTTTCATGCATCCTGAGATTCAGAAAGAATTTATATAATTTCCCATTCACCTAATCAAGCTGTTCCCATCCATCTCTTTTGGTTGATCTTCGTTCCACATCTCAAGTATTGTTGGCGCCACATCGCCCAGCTTTCCGCTGCTCTTGAGGTCGCAGTCATAACCAACAATGCAGAAAGGAACAGGATTAGTAGTATGGCTCGTAACCACTTGGCCTTCAGAGTCGAGCATCTTCTCTGCATTGCCATGGTCTGCTGTGATTATGGAGATCCCTCCGATAGAGGACATCTTGTCGACTACTCTTTTCACGCATTCATCCACCACTTCAACTGCTTTTATTGCAGCTTTATATACTCCTGTATGGCCAACCATGTCACCGTTGGCATAGTTCAGGACGATGAAGTCATATTTTTTCTTGGCGATTTCTTTGCAGACTGCTTGGCATATCTTATAAGCGCTCATCTCTGGCTGCAGGTCATAGGTGGCTACTTTGGGGCTGGGGATAAGGATCCTTTTTTCTCCTATGAAAGGTTCTGGATTTTCGTTGTTGAAGAAATAAGTCACATGGGCATATTTTTCTGTCTCTGCTATCCTCAATTGCTTCAAGCCATGTTTTTCACAGAACTCTCCCATTATGTTGGCTAGATGCGGTTTTTCAAACGCAGCCAAGCCAGGCATCCCTAGATAATAACGCGTCATTCCCACAAAGAACAAGCTCTTTCTTTGGCGTTTGAACCTTGCAAACTTAGGTTCTAGTAGGGCTTGGGTTAATTGCCTCCCACGGTCTGATCTGTAGTTGAAGAATATCAGGGAATCATGGGTCTCAAGGCCTTTGTATTCTCCGATGATCTTGGGTTTTATGAATTCGTCTGTTTCGCCATGGCGGTAAGCTGTGGATAAGGCCTCTCGGTAGCTGTCTACAGGGAATCCTTCGCCTTTGTCTATGGCTTCATAGGCAAGCTTGGTTCTTTTCCATCTGTTGTCTCTGTCCATGGCGAAGTATCTTCCGGTTATGGTCTTTATCTCAGCAGGATATTTTTTCATGACTTTTTCCAGCTGTCTGAAGTAACTGATTGCTGATGTCGGCAAGGAATCCCTGCCGTCGGTGAATATATGCAGATACGGCTTGATTTTGTTTTGATGGCAGAGCTTCATCAGGGCAAATAGGTGTTCATTAAGGGCATGCACTCCTTTGTCCTGGAGAAGGCCCATTATGTGCATCCTGGAATTGTGCTGCTTCACGTTCTTTATAGCTGCGAGAAAAGCCTTGTCCTTGAAGAACTGCCTATTTCTTATTGCACGGTCGATCCTGACTTCTTCCTGGAGAACTTTCCTTCCTGCACCAAGATTGGAATGGCCCACTTCTGATGATCCCATGAAACCTTTTGGCACACCCACATCCTCTCCAGAGGCCTTGAGTGTAGTATAAGGATATTTTGTGAAAAAATGGTCTATGTTCGGTGTGTCTGCGTTCAAGACTGCATTGCCTTTCTTTATCTTAGAGACTCCTACACCGTCCATTATTATGAGGATTACTGGCGTCTTTTTCATCATTCCCACCCAGCATACTTTATTCTCTTTCCAAAAAGCTCTTCTATGCGTAAGAGCTGGTTGTACTTGCAGGTCCTGTCTGACCTGCAGGGAGCGCCGATCTTCAACTGGCCGACTCCAAGGCCTACTGCCAAGTCAGCTATGTAGGGATCTTCTGTGTCTCCGCCCCTATGGCTCACCATGATTTTCCACTTGCTTTTCATAGCAAGCTTTGCAGCATCCATTGCTTCTGTCAAGGTGCCTATCTGGTTGACCTTGAGCAGCAAGGTATTTGCAGATTTCAACTGGATTGCCTTGGTTATCCTATCAACATTCGTGACAGTTATATCATCTGCGACAATCTGTATCTTTTTTCCCAGTTCTTTTGTTATTTGGGTGAACATGTGGAAGTCATTTTGTTCAAAAGGGTCCTCCAGGGAGATGATAGGATAAGTCTTGACGAGTTTTTTGTAATAATCCAATAGCCATTCCCTTGTCTTGCCCATATAATGTCCCTTATGGTAAAACTCTGAAGCCGCAGAATCTATGGCTATCTTGGCTTTTCTTTTATGCCCTGATATTTCCAAAGCCTCTGTGATCAAGTCAAGAGCCTGTTCTGCTGTATGTAAAGGTGGCGCAAAACCGCCCTCAAAACCCACATTAGTAGCTGTCTGGCCGTATTTTTTCTCTATGACCTTTTTCAGAACTTGATAGGTCTCAGCCACAATCTCTGTTGCCTGGGCGAATGACTTGGCTTTTATAGGAGCTATCATGAACTCCTGGAAGTCTAAAGCATTGCCTGCATGTTCCCCGCCTTCGACCATAAGGGCAAATGGGACAGGGAGAGTAAGTCTTTTATTCCCAAATTTATCAGCGATGTAATCGAAGAGATAGGCGTTTACGCACTGTGCAGCTGTCCTGCTTGTGGCCAAGCTGACAGCAAGTATGGCGTTGGCCCCTAACCTTGATTTATTAGGGGTACCATCCAGAAGGATCATGTGCCTGTCAATGTCTTTCTGTTTGGTTACGTCAACTCCTTGCAGCTCTTTGCTTATGAGCGTATTGACGTGATTCACAGCGTTTAGGACAGACTTGCCATGATAATATGTCTTTTTGTGATCCCTGAGCTCTACTGCCTCGTATCTGCCTGTAGAGGCGCCGCTGGGGACCATGGCAGAGCCGACAGCCCATTGTGTGAACACATTGGCCTCAATCGTGGGGGTTCCCTTAGAATCCAAAACCTGCCTTGCTGTAACCTTCTGTATCTTAAACAAGCTATGCACCTCTTTTATGTTTTTAATAAATGAGAACTATATAAAATTATTGGTTTTTACTTACGTACGTCTATGGAGTAAAGAATCTTATTCCCTAGCCCAGATGCAGGACTAGTATAATTCAGATATATCTCTGCATGCACCCTATCTTCCTCAGAGTTCGCACAATCCACTTTGAGGGCTGCAGTGCCTCTGTCTGGCAGCAGGGCATTAGTACTTACATAACCCCCATTGTTTATATTCCAGCTGCCGTTCTCTAAAGAAGTGCAATCGTTCTTAGATAATCCTCCATTGACAAAACCGGTGATTTCAAGTTCATATCCTAGATTATTTTTCACAACCCATGAAATAGCATTACTTGACATACTAGCTTTCTCAACACAATCCAGACCTGTAGGCCCAATACATCTTTCTGGCAATAACCTCGATGTGTTCAACACTCCAAAAAATGAAAGAGCTGCAATAGCCGCTATAACAACAAGTATAGCCCATCCATAAGTCATCAAGAATTCCATAGCTGCCTGGGCTTTCTTGTCCATGCTGTATAACAAATGAATTTAATTTATAAAGGTATTGTTTTTTTAGTTTCACCCTGCAGGAGTACTGACAATCTGATATTAACTGTAGTTTTCTTACTCAGGAAATTACTCCAGAAAATTAAAGAAAAAAAGAAAAAATAAAAAACAGGGTCTATCCTTGTCGTGCGTCTATAGCATATAGAGCTGAAGCTGTAGCTCCAGAGTCCACGCTCTTATACGCAACAACAAACTCGATATGTGCCCGCTCATCACCAACTATACCCGTACAGTTGCCGGTAAAGGATATAAAGTTCCCATTATTAGCACCCGCAGGGAAATTACCAGCTGCCGGTGATGTACCATTTACTCCAACTCCAGCCATAGTTATGCCAGAGCAAGCATTATCAGGTCCTACACCATTGCTTATTCCTGTAATAGTTATATCATATCCTAAGTTGTTTTTTGTTGCCCAAGTTACCATACCATTGCTTAAACTTGCTTTCTCTGTGCAATCCAATCCTGACGGACCGATGCATCTCTCTGGCAACATCTTTGCAGGGCTCAACACTCCAAAGTATGCTAGGGCTGCAATAGCCGCCAATACTACTAGGATGGCCCATCCATAAGTCATTAAGAACTCCATTGCTGCTTGTCCTTTCTTGTTCATTTTTTC
>JBDRIN010000017.1:0-10820 GCA_043815805.1 archaeon
ATCTTTTTTATGCAGTTAATGTATGGCATAAGATTGACTGATGCACATAATGGTTTCAGAGCGTTTTCAAGAAAAGCAGCGTCTAAAATAGAGATAAACTCTGACAGAATGGAGCACGCCTCTGAGATTGTTGAAGAAATACATAGGAAAAATTTAAAGTTCAAAGAAGTTCCTGTTACAATAAAATACACAGATTATGCTGTCAGAAAAGGCCAAGGCTTTCGAGACGGCGTGAAAATAGCAGGAAAGCTAATAAAGAGAAAGATGGTGGATTAAGTATTGAGAGGTGTTTGATATGACTTGTTATGTAGTGCCGGCAACAGCCGCAATAATATGTTTTTTTATGAGGAAAAAGATTCCTTCTTGGAAGAATAGTGAGAAACATCTTTGGTTAAACTTATTATTAGCTGGCGGAGCGCTTTTTGGCGTGGTTGATCATATTTGGAACGGTGAATTTATGTTTTTTGGCAGTGGTTGGCTGGCAGACTTGACATTAGGAATAACTATAACTGTTATAATAATCGCTGCTTGGGGATTCACAGTTTTTTCGCAGAAGGCGAGCGTCAGGACAAAGGATGAAGCTTTAGATTGATTTTTCAGTTCGTCATATCATATCCATCTTTCAAGTGGATAGATTTGGGTGGAACGATTATTCTTGCTTGCCTGAACGCTGCTAAGCCGGTCGCCACATATACTACTTGTTGAAGCCTTATCGATCCTGGTTGAAATAGACGGGGATTAAATTGTTGTGACAATCCGTGTTCTGCGTATTCAAATCCCCTTATTAAAGGCCACATTTTTGTGACAGTTTGTGCTGTCTGTTCTATGTATTCTCTTTGCGGAAGAAAAAAGTTAAACTTAAAAGGAGCATCTTTGAGTGTTTCTGTTTCTGCACGAACATTGACTCTTGTAGAATGTGTGATTTCCATACAGAACATTAGAATTATGTCCGAACTTTTTGTTCCATATACTGTGGAGGCATATCTTGTTTCCGGTTGATCCGGGTTTCTTTCAGGAGGGCTTTCCAGTCCTGCAATCTGCACCTCTGGAAAGCTTGCTCTCAGGATGTCCTCAACTCTTCTAGATATATCTCCTATTTCAGATGGGAGTTTCTCTTCAGGTTTTACGAAGGGGTGAAAATAACCTGAAGCTTCTATCTTATAGACGTTTTCTCTTATGCTATCAAAGACTAATGATGCCTTATTTGCGCATACACTCCAATCGTTTGTTATTATCATCCTAACAGCTCCGC
Organism: archaeon; assembly: GCA_043815805.1. Lineage (GTDB taxonomy): Archaea > Nanobdellota > Nanobdellia > Woesearchaeales > JBDRIN01 > JBDRIN01. Next base: position 1,253 of record JBDRIN010000017.1, read on the forward strand.
AAACAAATCATGTTCTTCCTCGCAGAGCACATATTCTGTTTTATTACATATACTTGTCACTATTCTATCGGGGTCTGGGTCAAACATGTAGAATAAGTGTTTTGTTCCGCTGTGGAGTCGCAAGGCCTCAAGGCATTCCACCAATCCGTGGTCAGATTAGACTATTGTTCCTAATCTTCTTCTAAAACATAACGGGTGTGGTTCGTCTGAGTTGAAAAGAACGTAGTGAGGACGGGGTTGTCCGACGATATGAGCCATCTTTCTGAATCGTATGCCCGGACAGTCTGTTTTTCCCACATTTATTGCAATGATTCTCTCAGCTATACCTTCCTCTCTGACTCTCCATTGAGGCATTACTTCGATTTCCGGCTCTGCCACCAAGGTTGTTGCTGCCGCACCCCTGCCTGTGGTTGCGTATTGTGTGCTGCCGTAAGAATCCGTTATAGGTTTTGTTCCGTAACCATTAGGGTGTGTGAAACGCATTATTCTTCCGTCTGTTTCTTCAGGCTCGGGCAATCTCAAGCCAGTATCTGAAGAAGTTCTTTCCGGCTCTTCTTTTTGTTTTCTTTTAGGGACAGGTCTTCCCCATACGACGCAAACAAAATGTTCGTCTGTCAATACATCTGGCAGTGTACCATCAAAAGGGTTGTTTGTTTTTCTTCCGTTAGACTGTGCCCAGTATAATTCTGGTATTTTTATCTTTGCCATTTTAGTCTTTATGCTTTCGGTATATTTCTATGCCTTTTTTAGGGTCTGATAAGTCGGTTGGTTCTTCAGAATATCTTCCTCTTTTTATGATGTGGACTGCGCCGAAGTCAAGACCTTTGCCTATGACTTCGAAACTTAATCCGCCTGTTTCGTATTGTCCCTGCGTGAATCCTGTTATGGGATCATAAGTCTGCCATTTTCCATCTATGAATACGTCTACGAAGGCGTGACAATTTATGGCGTCGGGAAACAAGATGCGCATTAGTTTTTCCGGGCAGAAATCTTTGGAAACTGTAGCATCGTCTTTTTTTTCTATGTATAGTTTCCACACACCCCATATTTCTTGTGTTGCGTATTCAACATCAATCGTGGCATTTTCAAGTCTTTCTCCAAGGCTTCTTGCATAACTGCTGGATTCTCTGAAGTCTTCTATGACTTTTGGCGTTGAAGCATACTCTGTTTCTTGTGCAGTCTCTACGGTTTCCACGTATCTTGCAGCAATGCCCGCTTCTCTTGCAAGTGTGCAGAACAATATCGCTCTGTCTGCATTTCCTGTCACGTGTTTCTTGATATCAGAAGCATTTAGTTTTCTGAATTTTTTTGGGTTGTCTTGGTATTTTATTGATGCAACATATTCGCTTATGGCAGATAATTTTGCGCGGTCATCTTCTATACCTTTAAAGTTCCTATCGACCAGGTTTTTTATGCGTTGGTCTTTTTCTGTGAAATGACCTGATTTTGTGAAAAAAGAAGGGTCTTCTATGAGTTGGTCTATATCCATATCTAAAAAGAATTCTTTCTGTTTTTTTAAAACTTCTGCTTTGTATTTACTGCTTAATGAAAATAAACCAAATATTTATATTGTGTTGGTTTTTTCCATTGCTTATGTTAGAACAGGAAGTTCAGGAAGTGGAAGATATTGTTGACGCGGAGATTTTGGGTGCTGTTGATGTAGAGTTAAGAAAAAGAGGGTTTGATGATTTGGTTGGATTTTCTGACTTTGGTGGTGCGGGAAGATTTATTCCTAATCTTGTGACTTATGATTTGTCTTTGGGACTCTCAGATGTTTTTAATATCAGAATAGAAAAGCAAAATGTGCGTCCTGAAAGAGCATATCTTGTTTCCGTCTCTGCAAAATTACAAGATAGTTCTAAAGAAGTTTTGGAGATTTTTCCTGTGGAGATGTCTGTTATTAGTGGAGAACTTCCTTTCAATACTGTGAAAAGATTTGGGTCTGCTTCTAAACACGGTAGTTCAAATAGATATTTCTGTGAAGGTTACGAAGTGGTCTTGGACCCTCATGAGACGCCCACACGTTGTACAAAAGCTCTTGTTGCCGTCATTGACGCGGTTTACGAGATGCTAGAATCCAATTTGTTGCGGCAGTACGATTTGTTTTTCTGAAGGTTTGTTTTGTGCTTAAATAACCGAAACCAACCTCGCTAAACGTTCGGAGTTTCCGATTTCTACGAAAACGAAACATTTATATACCCTTTATACTACTCCCAAATAGTTAAATTCAATATTTATTCGTTGGGGGTAATAGAAAATGAACTTTTCAAGATTAATTGAGGGCACAGAAACGCCTCATAAATCAATAATTTCTACTGAAAGATTATACGACTATATAGTTGCTGGACTTAATCCTACGTTAAGAGACTTATCAAGAAGAGCAAGAACCACATTAGGAACTACTTTAGGAGTTACGTTAGCAACAGTTATTCTGTCAACAATAGCGCCGGCGTTTTCACAATATGATACTGCAAAAGCCCAAGAAAGCACAGGCAGAGAACCCGCAGCACTTGTTGGCGACAGTTTAGGCACAGGACCAGAACCTGCACTTCCTGATTCTGTTTTTATTCCTTATACTGTAAAGAAAGGATGGCGAGATCTTAAGGTACCTACAGACCAAATATTACAAAAAGTTGTTAGAGACATATATGTACAGACAGATATTCCTGAAGATACAGTATTACAAAGAATCTTAGAAGAGGATTTGTCTGTTTACGAATGTCTGATGGGAAGGCGTCCTATGAACTCAGAGTTGGCGGCTGTTCCTTACACACCACAAACACAACATAATTCAACAATAAGTGATACTCAAATAACCAGTATAGATCCTGCGGATGCAGATAATCCTACATATGATCCTCGCACAGATCCAATAACTCTTAATAGAACATATCCAGATCCTTTAATGGATGAAGTGCACGAAATATTAGGGATAAATCCCGATCAAACTGGAGAAAATGCCACAGCATCCAGTGATGCACTAACAATCAGAATACCCCTACAGGACTTAGTCGGTGCAGCTGAGAAAGAAAGCGTAAGAAGAGCAAGAACTTATGGTATAGACTGCTTGCCAATCTTTATAGGAATCAATGAAGACCCAGAATTAAACATACCTGTGATCGGCGAAGGCGTCGTGCCTGTTTCACCTGAAGACATAGGTTCTTATGCAAAGCAAGATCCCGTTCCAAAAGAAGCAGCACCAACCACGCCTGTGTCAGAGAAGTATTTTAAAGGGACAAGAAAAGCGATGTTAGCTGCGCTCACAAATGAGGATGCAGACACAAACTTGGCGTTCACCCCAATATCAAGAGTTGAGTTGTTCAACCGTTCTGATTCATTAGCAGCGGATACGCAGATAGCCTACGTCGCCAAGCAACCTGTACAAGAAGCTTCTGCCAAAACCACTATTGATGATACTACGGATTCAACCCAGACCCTTGAAGAGACTGTCAAAGAGACAGAAAGAATTGGTATGGGAACAAGATTCTCAAGACTTTTCCAAGATGACGAAGGAAACTTCTCATTGCATGAGACAGCAAAAACAGCCAGACCACTTTATGCGTGGGGAACCAGAATTTTCGAAGAAATGTTTGGCGAACAGTCAAGCGGCATAGCAGCATACATACCTATAGAGATTTGTGATGTTGCACAAACCGAACCAGGACATATTTGGCCGGTAACAACATTTCCAGAGCACAAGTTAACAATACAAAATGGACCTAACGGATCAGAAGATTATTCACTAAAAGTAAAAGAGCATTGGTCAGGAGCACTTGATGCTGATGAAGTAATGGTTTTTAGAGTTCCAGTAACAGAAAGCAAACATCCAAGTATGGATGGTATAGAAGGTAAATTCATAGTGAAGTCAGGAGGGGTACCTTACATCTTACCTGCACTCGTAGATTCTGTAGGTAACGCAGTACAGATATTCGATCCAGCAGACTATGATTTCGCCCCAGGCGACACAGTACACTTTCAAGCATATGCACTGTGTGAAGACCCTGAAACAGAGGATCTAAACATTTGCGTCAGCACAGTCGGAGAAGTCTACATCGTAGATCAAAGACTTGCAGCACCTGTTGATTCGACAGCGATTGCACAGGCAGAGGCAGAAAGAGAAATCGTAGAAGGATATAAAGAAACTGCAGAAGCAGCACAAGCTAAGTTTGGGCCTGTTGTTGAAGAAGCAGAACCTGTGGCTCCAAGTTCTAAACTAACCGTATGGCATGCACCTGACGCTACAGGAACACCAACAAAAACAGACAAAGAAGAGTCAAGCAGGGGTAGAATCAAATCAACATACAGATCCCCAGGAAAAACAAGCCCTGAAGTTCCACAGACTCAGGCAGTTTTCGGCGCAGGTGCAGCAGTTACAAATGCAGAGTATGACAACGGACCTACTGTTGAAGGCATTATGCCTTTCTTGCAATACCAGCTAGAACACAGGCTAAACGATTCACGAAGAAACAGGGTGGCAGCATTCCTAGACGTTGGAGTTTCTTTGCCAAGAGGCAACATGTATGGTGTTGACGGCAAACAAATTGGCCAATACGAAGCAAGCTCACTCTTTGAAGCTACCGGTGGACTAAGAGCACACGCAGGACCTTTCTTTGTTGGCGTCGGCGGAACAGGCCAATTTTCACGCGGAACTTTTGATTATGAAGAGCCATTATTCGATGATGCAACAAACCAAAGCAGCGAGATTGGATACTTTGGTGATGTAGGACTTCAAAGCGAAGGATTCAGATTAATTCCTGACAACAGACAAACTTTGGAAGGCCAGCTAAAATTTGGATATGGTGGGGTCATCAAAGGCAGTCAAAAAGCAGGAAATGGTGAGGCAGCAATACAACAGGATGTTAAAGGAAGCGACCTAAGTATCGAAGGAACAATCCAAGCCAATGGTTTTGAGCTGGGCGCCAATGTGGGCCACAGCAGCAGAAATTGGGAGATCGGAGAGCTTGAGGTTGGCGGCGTCACTTATGGCGTTCACTTAGCTAAAGACATCGGTCCGGCCATAGTAGAGATAGCCCTCCAAGGTCAGAATGGCGACGCAGCTGAGGCAGCAAAGCAAAGCAACATCGCTGGAAGAATAATGTTCGGAATCGGTGGAGAATAAACAGGGGTGCAAAATGAAAAAACTAATCATACCAATAATCTTTGTGTTTGTGCTTGTTTTTATGGCGAGCGCAGTCACTGCAGAAGCATATGTAGATATCAATCCAGAAAACCCAACAGAGGCAGACAATCTTAATTGTTTTATTGGAAATGCTGAAAGCTATAACCCAAACAGTTTTTTATACGTCTGGTTTGAAAATGATGTGAGACAAGAAAGCTTGACTGGTTTTGGAGCTGAAACAGTAACTAGTGCACACACAGATGTAGGTGATTTTTGGAAATGTGAAGTTTATGTTCCAAATCCATTCCCACCATATATACCAATACCTGTTGCGAATGATTATTCTGAAGAAGTTCAAATCACTTGCCTAGACGCAGATAACGACGGAGTCTGTGATGTTGATGAAGAACCTTTTACAGGTATAACTGTTACTGCAACGCCAGATTATGGCGAAGCACCTTTGGAAGTTCAATTTAATTGTAATGCACAAGGCGGTAACCGGCCTTTAACTTATGATTGGAATTTTGGAGATGACATTGTTACTAATGTGCAAAACCCAACTTACACTTATGAAGAAGTAGGTAATTACACTGCAACTTGTACTGCTTTTGATTCTGATAATGATTTCATAACAGGAAATGTTTCTGTTGAAGTTGTTGAACCTTACGTGCCTCCTGTGATTAACATCACAAGCATTGATTGTTTTGACACTGTCATTGTTGACGGCAATCAAGCTTGCACGGTTTTTGTGGAAGCAGATGGTGAAGCACTTGGCGGAGCAAACGTTGATATATATTATATAGATGGTTCTTATTTTGGAAGTTGCACAACTGACAGTATTTCTGGCGGATGCATAGCTCAGGATATTCAAGAATCAACTGGTAACTTCACTGTTTATGCAACTGCAGAATTATCAGGTTACATAGAAGATGTGGATACTTATCCAAGATTTAATTATGAAGTTTGGGATCACGAATACGACATCGCAAACTTAGCTATATATAATGATATAGAATTTCAAAATCCTGATGATGTTTTTTACAGAGGAGAAAGCTTGTATGTAAAATTCCAAATAATTGATTTGGCAACAGGCGAGTATGTTTGTGAAAATATTGTAACTGCTACAGAGCTTATCAGCAACCAAGCTGGCGGCAGGGTCGAGCTTTCAGAGATAGACTTCGATGACAGATGCTGCGAGTATTATTACGAGCTTGATATGATTCCTTTGACCCACGATTTCATAGGCGAAAGCTTTGTTTTTGCTTTTGCATTTGACATCCCAAATCATTCTGGTGGTCAGGCACAAGCCCCGCTTACAATTTTAAATAATCCTCCGGAGATAACTCCTGAGATATCTGACATCGTGTTCTATGAGAACGAAATATTAATGCGTGAGCTTTCAGGCAACAAGTTTGACCTTGAAGATTCGGGTGCTGACTTGTCTTGGATGGTTGCTTTAACCACGAGTAATTGTTTCACCGCAGACATCCTTGATGATTCCTTGGTAATCATACCTTCCATGGCTTGTGAATCAGAGATGTTGATCGAATTATATGATCTTGACAACGATAAGGATTCTCAAACTGTTCATGTCACTGTTTTAGAAGTCATTCCTGAAAACACAGCTCCAGACGTAGAAATATTACAGCCTGAAGATGGCTCTGAATTCTTCGAAGGAGATAGCATAAATTTTGTTGGATATGGTTTCGACCTTGAAGACGGATTATTGACTGGAGATTCTTTGACTTGGAAATCAAACATTGACGGATTTTTGGGTTATGATGTGGAGACAAATGCTGTTTTATCACCAGGAAATCATGTTATAAAACTTGTTGGTTTTGATTCAGAAGGATTGTATGACGCAGACTCTATAAATGTTTTTGTAGAAGAAGATGTTGATTTCTATGACGTTGATTTCACCGCAGATCCAATATCAGGAATTGCTCCTTTGGAAGTTGAGTTTAACTGCCAAGCTTACGGAGGCAACAGCCCTGTTGAGTACAGGTTGTTTATTCCGACTTTTGGTCCTTTTTTTGGTCAGAGTTTGACTTATACTTTTATGGATCCTGGTAATTATACTGCTCTTTGTGAGGCAGTCGATGCAGACGGCGATTATATTAATGCTTCTTTGACTGTGAGGGTTGGTGAAGACATTCCTGTTAATGAGCCACCAGTTGTAAGCAATATTCCTGACCAGACAATCTATGAAGGAGAATCATTTAGTCAGTTTGACCTTGATGATTATGTCTTTGACCCTGATAATGATGACGATGAGTTGACTTGGTCTTATGCTTCTCTTAGCAGCACAGTATTAAGCATTGAGATTGATGAAGTCTCTCATGTTGCAACAGTCAGTTATCCGGTCGGTTGGACTGGGTTTGGCATGATTTATTTCATTGCAGAGGATCCTGAAGGAGAACATGATTCTGACAGCGCAACATTCACTGTGCTTGAAGAAGAAGACAACGACTTTACAGGCATTGATTTCACAGCCGATCCGATGTCAGGAAAAGCGCCTTTAACAGTTACTTTTAACTGTCAGGCTTATGGTGGAGACAGTCCTGTTGAGTATAGGTTGTTTATTCCGACTTTTGGTCCTTTTTTTGGTCAGAGTTTGACTTATACTTTTATGGATCCTGGTAATTATACTGCTCTTTGTGAGGCAGTCGATGCAGATGGTGATTATATTAGTGCTTCTTTGACTGTGAGGGTTGGCGAGGACATTCCAGTATATGAGCCACCTGTTGTTTCAAACATTCCAGACCAGACTATTTATGAAGGCGAAGTCTTTGCAACTTTCTTCTTGAATGATTATGTGACAGACCAAGATACGCCAATCGAAGATATTGAATGGACTTTCAGCGGAAACAACAACATAGGAGTTCACTTGTTCAATAACAGCAAGGTAACCTTATCTTTTTACTTTGGATGGACTGGTTCAGAGACGGTTTCATTCACAGCCACAGACCCCGAAGGTATGTCTGACAGCGACTCTGCAACGTTTACAGTGTTAAGTTTATCTAACCAAGCTCCAACAGTAAACATACTTTCACCAGGTAATGGCGCAGGCTTTTACGATGATGACAGCATAACTTTTGTTGGCGAAGGCAACGATCCTGAAGACGGAGTTTTGACAGGCACAAATTTGACTTGGAGCTCAAGCATAGATGGCTTTATAGGCTACGGAGAGAGCTTCACAACAACTTTGTCTGAAGGCACACACATAATAACATTGATAGGTGTTGATTCTGACGGAGCATCAGATTCAGAGTCAATCACATTATATATAACAAAAGATACTCCTGATTTCATACCACAATGTAGCGACGGATTAGACAATGACAACGACGGATATGTGGATATGGACGATCCTGGGTGTGAAAGCCCAAGTGATGACAGCGAATACAACTTGCCTGATGGCATAGAATCAGGCTTGTACATTGGAAGAATCAGGATATCTGGTTACGACTGGCAATATGCTCGCCCAGGTCAATATGTCCGATTAACTTTGGACTTACATAATAGTGCAGACGATGACTTGGAAGATTTAAAAGTGAACTTTATGATACCTGACCTAGGTATCTCTGCAAACAGCGATAGATTTGACTTGGACGAAGATGATGAGATAACAAAAACAGTGTTAGCTTACATCCCTGCAGATGCAACACCCGGTCTTTACTATGCAAAAATACAAGTAGGCAACGATGATATACGGAGAACAAAACACAGATATTTGATAATTGAAGATTGAAGCTTTCGAAAAATAGACAACTCAGAGATAACTAAAAACAGTACCCACTGTCAAATGAATAAAATATCGAAAGCTTTATATATAAGAACGGTTTATTGACTATAAATCTTCAAATTGAATGTTAGGGGGTAATGAAAAATGAAAGCAATATGGAAAGTTTTTATGGTTTTGGTTCTAGCAATTTTTATAGCTGGAACAGTGAGTGCTTCAGGATATGTAAATATTGAGTACCTGAAGATCAACGGCGAAGAAGTTAGCCCAGATACAGGCCACTCAGAAAGTCTTGTATTAAACAGAGGCGAAACAGTCGATATAAAGATGAAGGTTAAGGCCTATGATGGTGATGTTGAAGACTTGCAAGCAGACGCAATGATTTTCGGATACAGATATTCAACATACGAAGAAGACCTTATTTCTGATGTGTCAAGATTGTTTGACTTAAGCGAAAATGATACAGACTACATCACCTTGCACTTAAAAGTCCCAACAAAGATAGATCAAAAATACGCAAAGTTGAGGATAAGAGTTGCAGATGAAGACGGCACAGTCATGGATAAAGACTACCAGCTTCACATTATTGGTGTAGAAACTGAAGACGCAATAATGATATATGATTATTCATTAAGCCCTTCATACGAAGTTGTTTCCGGAAGAGCTTTCACAGCATTAGTGAAAGTAAAGAACATCGGAACAGAAGA
>JBDRIN010000018.1:0-8933 GCA_043815805.1 archaeon
CAATTTGTCTCCTGCATAAACAGGGTTCTTCCATTCATTGTTTATCCTCTGTGCTATGAAGAAGTTCACTCCTGTATATCCTTCCCTTGCAGAGCAGAACCACATCCTGTCTCCTTGCACGAATTCACAGCCGTCCAAAGCGAGCTTTCCTTGCTTCTGCAGCATGACTCTTGTCGGATAGCTCCATTCTCCGTTGACTTTCTTCGAGACATAGATCCCTGTCACTTCATCAAGCAGCTGTTTCTCTGGAGAGATATTTGGGTCTGGCGTGAAAAAGAAATACAATTCCTTTCCATCCGGTGTCACGAAGGCAGAGTCTTCTGCGCCAGGAGTGTTGATCAAATAGCTCACAGGGATTGGTTTTTGCCATCCTGTAGAGTTCATTATCGGCGGGTAAGGATCATCTGCAGGATCAACCTTGGTCATGTTTCCAGTTAATCTGCTTTCTCTTGTTGGCGGCCGGTAGGGTCCTTGCTCTGTCTCGCATGCAGTAAGTAAAAGCAGCATGATTGCCAACAATACCAATATCTTTTTCATGTTAGAATCAATAGAGTTCAGAGTTTATATTGTTTGTGGTAATGCAAACAGATACTTCGGCAGATAACTTCTCATATAATAATCATAGAACTCCATCATGTTGAAGGTCTCTATGATATCTTTGAAATGGTCTCTTATCTCGATGGTCAATTGACGTATCCTTGTCTTGTTCAGGGCTTCTATGTCTATCTCCATGTCCCAGTCTCCGACTGTCTTGTTCACCTGCACGATCTCTCTGGTCTTCAGCAAGTATTGCATAAGTTCTTCTTCACTAGCCTTGCTGATGTTGTGCAGTTTCAGGTATAATCTAAAAGCGTACACTTCTAGCTTGTCTGTGTTGATCAATTGCTTGAATCCTTTGATTATCTTCTTTTTTTTCAGCTCTGAAAGGATATTGTTGGCTGTTCTTACGTTCAGCCCGGATTTTCTTGCGAGGCTTGCCATCCGTATCTTTGGGTTTTCCATTATGTTCATTATTACCTTGGTTTCATTTTCATCAAATTGCCGTATCTTCCTGTCCCCTCCGATTATTATCTGCGGCGATACATGGGTCTGCAGCTCTTCGTCTTTTGTGAGATAATACCTTGGATATAGGTATGTCACTATGTTCAAGGCTGTCTTGTAATGCCTTAGGGTTTGGGGGTTGCTTGTTATTTCCCTCAATTCCTTGTTGAATCTTGAAGGATTGGGAGCTTGTATCTCAACTACAAGGTCATATTCTCCGCTCAGTTCGTATATGGCTACAACGTATTCATTCTCTGCGAGCTTTTTTATGATCTCTGACTTGTGCTTCTCGCTGATATATGCTCCTTTGAAATATACTCTGAAAAGGAGCAGGCCAAAGTAAGAATAATCAATGATGCAGTGGGGATTATAGACAAAGCTGTCCTTTTCCAGCGTCTTGAGAAGGTATTTTATGCGCTGGGAGCTGGTCCTGAGCAGGCCTGCAATAACCTTTATCTTTATCCTTGCGTTTTCGCTGTACATGAATGCCAAATCTCGTTTTATTTTAACCATGTTTCTTGATATTGTTTTGATTTATTTATAAAATTTGTCATTATTGTGCAAGAAAGTAAAAATTTGTTCGTGGATAGATATAAATATAGGTATTTGTATAAAGGTTTACTATGTCAACACTAGATGGGTCTATCCAGGCAGGAGACTCTTTTGGGGGTGCGGGTTCAGCAACCCGACCAGGGATTGGAAATTATGTTTCAGACTTATTTTCAACTATAGGTGATTTTATAAGAAGTAATGTTTCTTTTCTACGCTCAGATGTGAGTACAGGAAGAAGGGAATTAGAACAAATTCTCAAAGCCGAAGGCTCAGAATATGCAGAAAGCGAAATCGCAATCTATAATCTTTTCCAGAGAACAAAAACGAACTATGACCGACAGGTCCGTCAAGACCTGCGTAGCACTCTCTCTAACCACAAACGAGATGGCACACTCAGCATCACAGATGAATTGATGGATGATGTCCTGACCTGGAAAGATCGTGTTGCTCATAGGCCGGCATATATTGTCGTGTTGGGTGTTAATCCTGATGATCCTGAGCACAGAGCTCACCTTTTGAACGGAAGATATGAAGGTGCATGCATAGGAAAGAAGGTGGGAGATCCGAAGATAGCAAAAGAGCTTGAGAAGATTGCATATCAGGACGGTGCGATACTTGTCGGGAAAGACGGCGCTATACTCGGCACCAATGTTCAGTTGGTCAATGTAAATCCTATGGAGATATTTCTGGACAGGTATGATGGTGCACTTCCAGAAGGGGTTAGCTGTAAAGACCTATGTGGATTCAAAGGCGTGGCGAACACAAGGCAATACTCTTCAATAGCTGCATCTTATCAATTGCCAGGAGTGGTTGTGTATACTTTGGGAGAAGAGACCGGAGTGACAAGAAGATTAAGGTGGGGAGGAATAATCTTTTCTACCCATCCGGAAGAGCATTCGCAAGCAATCCCCCAGCATTATGTAAAAATTACACCTGTTGACACTCCAGATACGATAAGCGTTCCAGAAAAGATGATTACAGAACCTTTGCAGCCAGAGGCATATACTCCCTGTTAATCAGAACATAGATTTAATAGATAAATTATTCAGATAAATCCTTCGGGGTGAAGGGATGAAAGAAGCGATAAACCTTAATGACATGATGAAATACGTGAGGAAAAGAGGGTTCTCCAGCTGGCTGGATAGGTTCTCTTTCTGGCACATCTTGTTCATCTGGGTTATTGTCATAGCCGGCTTCGGTGTCATCTATTATTACTTTTCCAGCCCGACAATGCATCTCCTGGACACATCCACTAAACTGCCAGTCAACAGCCTCCTGGACACCATCTATTTCAGCTTTGTCACAGCCACTACAACAGGCTTTGGTGACATACTTCCCATAGGCATTTTCAAGCTGTTGGCTATGTTCGAGGTCATAGGCGTGCTTCTATTGCTTGCCCTAGTAACTTCAAAGCTTGTATCTATAAAACAAGATGCCATCCTGGGAGAGCTCTATGATATCTCTTTGAACGAGAGAATCAACAGGTTAAGGTCTTCTTTGCTCTTGTTCAGGCAGAACCTCAGCAGGATAATGGTGAAGATAGAGGAGAACACCATCAAGAAGAGAGAGATAAGCGAATTGTATATCTATATATCCTCTTTAGAGGATGTATTGGCCCAGACCCTTGGCATGATAGCCAAGAACGGAAAGAAGAAGGGCTTCACTAAGAGCATAGACGCTGTCAACACAGAGCTCATAATAAATAGCATATTCAGCTCTTTTGAAAAGCTCAACGAGCTCATATCCTTATTGAACGAGAGCAAGATAGATTGGAAGAGGGATGTCACCCTGAACCTGATCAACAAGTGCCTAAATGAGCAAGATCTGCTGATGAATAACGCGGAGTCTTCGCACTATCTTAATGAGAAGATAATGACAGAACTTAAAGCCAGAAATCTTGTCATAACGAGCTCTTTGAAGAAAGGCCTAGTCACAGTTACTCAATCTTGAAACTGTTTTTTCCAATATGCTTCAGCACGTTCTTCCTGTACCTGAAAGGTTCAGAATATTTTTCTGCCAGTCCAAGATATTCTTTTTTTATGTCTTCGATGTCTGGGTAAGCTAGCCCTTTCAGCCTGCTGAAAATCACAGGATCATTAACTGCTGCTCTTCCTATCATGGCTCCTTTGACTCCGACACTTTTCAGATATTCGATGTGCTCTTTTGTTGTTATGCCTCCGTTAGCGACGATGTCTTTGCCTTTCCTGACGCATTCTTCATACACCTTGAAATCTGCCGGCTCATCATATCTCTGCATCCCGTACCGCGCGTGCACGACAAAGAAATCTGCGTCTACAGCATCGATAAGGTTAAGATAGACCTTGTTCTCTTTGTCTCTCTGGTTGAGACCGAGGCGCATCTTCACAGATATCTTAAAGCCGCGATCCTTGAATATCGAGACGATCTTCCTTGTCTTGCTTATCCTCCGCACCAATGCGCAGCCCTGGCCCAGCTTAATGACATCGGGGCTGGGGCATCCGCAATTCAGGTTGAAGCCTTGGAAACCTTTGTGCGGCTCGAACATGCTGAGGAATTTTTTGAAATAGTATTCCTTGGCTCCCAACAGCTGTATCACTATGGGAGTTTCGTCCTTAAAGTCAAGCCTGGACCATGTGCTCTTGTTTTTCCTGGCCAACGCTTCCACTCTTGCGAACTCTGTGAAGGTCAGGTCAGCTCCGTATTTGTGGCAGACAGTCCTGAATGCATTGCTCGTGATGTCTTCCATCGGCGCCAGCATATAATCAAATCTAGAATTCATTTTAATTTGAAAGTGAATATCCTTGTCTTGCAGTAGGGGCAAAGGCTTGGGAAATTGGTGGCTTTGTTGTAGACAAAGACGTACTTGCATTTTGGGCAGGTATATCTCACCTTGTCAGCATCGATCTTCTTGATGTCAACCTTTATCTCATCCCTTTTCTTATAAAGCTTCTCAAGATATTCGTCTTCTATGTCCCAGCCTGCTGGTTTGTCTTTTATTTTTTCTTTCCCTTTTTCTTCTTTCTGTTTCGCAAGCTCTGTCCTGACTCTTTCCTTTTCTTTCTTCTCCTTTACGCACTGTGGGCAGACCATTAGCTTATAGTCTGGGTCAAGGACATAGTTGTTAGCGGACGCAAGCTTCCCGCATCTTTTGCAAGGCACCCGTATCTCTTTGTCGCTAAGCATAGAACCTCTCCGAGTCGTCAGAGTTCTTCAAGAGCCTGTCTGCTGTCTGCGTCTTTGGCTTGATTACTTTGTCTGATTTGCTGCAGTAGGGGCACATGAGCACATGGTTGCTTTTAGGGTTGAACTTGAACTTGTAGTTGCATCTTGTGCACATGTATGTCTCTTTCTGTGGCTGTTGTACTGGTTTTTTCACGTCTTTCCTTAAATCTTTCATATTCTCGACCTCTATGTTGAAACCCTAAATATTGGTGATTTGGGTATATAAACCTTTCTAATCCAATGAAAACAAATATAAACCTTCTTGACATACTTGCACCATGCACTCCAAACCATCCGGCCCAAAGACACCAGAAGGCACCCAAGGCTTGAAATACGTCATCCAGTTCCATAGAGCTTCTCATGACCATTACGATCTTCGCTTGGAGATGGATGGCGTCCTGAAGAGTTGGGCTGTGCCTAAAGAACCTCCAAAAGAGGTCGGCACAAAGAGATTATGCATCCAAGTTGAGGATCATGTTCTGGAATATGGCAACTTCGAAGGCGAGATAGAAGAAGGATATGGCAAAGGCACTGTCAAGATCTGGGACAAAGGCACTTATGACTTAGAGAACAGGAAAGATTCAAAGATAGTCTTTATCCTGCATGGAAAGAAACTCAAGGGAAAATACACTATTCTGAAGTTTGCCAAAGCCGGCGAGAACAGCTGGCTTCTCTTCAAGGCAAAGGATTAAAGCAATAATGCGATGATAGTCAACACTCCAATCAGTATGAAGTATATCCCGATGACAAACCTCAGGAACTTCGGGAACATCATCACTAATATACCAAATACTATGGATATTATCGCAACGATCCATCCGCCTAATCCTATGTCAATAGCAAATGCCATTTTACCACCTCCTTGGCTAAAGTAATCAAGAATTGCTTATAAAACTTATGCCGGCTGGAGCTCCCAGTCAGGTTCTTCAGAAGATTCAACAGGTTCTGTAGAATATTCCCCTCTCAGAGCAGTTTCCACTTCTTTTCCATAGGAGTAATCTTTAGGAAGAGCTCTACTCCTTATCATGTCCATGCGTTCGCCAATCTGTCTGCCTTTTTTTGTTGCCAAGTAGCATACCGCTCCGAACGCGGTCAATATAGAACCAAGAGCGCCAACCCCTAACACCACAGTTCCTATCGGTTCTGGCAGACTGTCTGTGTAGTCTTTCAGATGGTTGAAAGTTCCAACTTGTCTTGCGTATCCTAAACCACCGTCTATTATGATATAAGTCATTACAGCTGCAATGCCTCTATGGGCCAAATAATCTTCCCCAGTATCTGCATTCAGGCCTCTTAGCGGCCAGTTTTTCAATCGCTGCTCAAGCACTCTTTCAGTCATCCTTCCTGCGGTGTCATTCATGGCTTCTGCTATTGCAGCTAAAGTGCAGTCTTCGAATTTCCTGCAGAAGAAAGTGCTCGGTTTGTACTCTCTGCCGTCTTTTCTCTCATAGACTCCGAAAGCGACTTCGCCGGCCCCTTCGCTTTCTTTGATATAAAAGCTCCACCGCCCTTTTTTAGTGTGGTGGACATTGAAAGCTATACTGCCAGATTTCTCAATCTGGCCTGCCACCTTCTTTTTATGTTCCTTCATAGAACTGTCATTCCTAATCAAACTAGCTAGATTTCTATTGTCCCCCATCTCGAATGAGAAGAAAAAACCATCATTTATATTGTTTTCCATTCCACAATAGTCACAAACCTTTTGGCCTATAGCACTGGACATCTGTACATAAGACTTATAAACTTAGGACACTTTCTTTTTTATGAGGCTGAATTATGGAGAAAAAGGACCAAAATAAAGCACTAGTTGTGTTTCAGGGGAAGCAGATAAGAAGAACCTGGCATGATGAACAGTGGTATTTTTCAGTGGTTGATATCGTTGATGTTTTAACTTCTAGTTCGATACCCAGAAGATACTGGTCCGACCTTAAGTCCAGACTTATAGAGGAAGGATTCGAGTTGTACGCTAAAATCGTACAACTGAAATTGACATCTTCAGACGGCAAGAAATACCTGACAGACTGCGCCAACACAGAGACGATGTTCAGGATTATCCAGTCAATCCCTTCTAAAAAGGCAGAACCTTTTAAGTTATGGCTTGCGCAGGTCGGCTATGAACGGGTTCAGGAGATTGAAAACCCTGAACTTGGGCAGGACAGGGTGAAACAATACTATGAGTTGAAGGGTTATCCCAAAGACTGGATTGACAAGAGGCTGAGGGGCATAGCCATAAGGCAGGAATTGACTGAAGAATGGAAAAATAGGGATATCCAGGAAAAAAAGGATTTCGCGATTCTTACGAATGAGATATCAAAAGCTACATTTGGCAAGACAGTGGATGAATACAAAAAATTCAAGAGTTTACAAACAAAAAATCACAATCTGAGGGATCATATGACTGACTGGGAGCTGATACTCAATATGGTGGGTGAAAAGGCGACAACAGATATTACTATTTCAAAAGATTCGCAAGGATTTGTTGAATGCAAGGATTCTGCAGTCGAAGGCGGTACGATTGCAAGGCACACGCGGAAGGAGATAGAGGAAAAGACTGGAAAAAAGATTGTTTCTAAAGAGAATTATCTTGGGTTGGCAAAGAAAGGAAAGAGGAAGAAGTTAGAAAGGAATTGATGATGTTCGTGCCTCTGATAGGCGAGTATGGGCTGGATTGACCGGTATATATTAAGAAAATTTAAAAAGAAACATGGCTTTTCATATCCATGCGAAAAATTTTTTCTAACAAAGGTTTGTATTTGATATTAATAATTCTTGTTCTGATAATTGTTTTTTTAGGTATACAAACCCAGAATATACACAAAGAAAAGACCCGTTTGCAAAGTGACTTTTCAGAATACAAATCAACGGCGGCCCATATAATAAAAGAATTAGAGAAGACAATTGTCGAATTGGAAGAGAAAAACCAAGCTTTAAACTCATCTTTGTCGCAATTGGAAGAGCAGCATTCTGGATTGACTGAATCCTATGAAAATCTAGAGGTATCTTACACAAATGCTGAAGCTAAGGTAGAAGAAACACTTGGGAAGATAGATTATTATGAAGAAAAACTAAATGAATCAATGGAGTGGTATAAAAGCAATTCTATTGTAACAGGCTATATGCGGGGAGGTGCGGTAGTTGGTTTTCTGGAGTCCAATTGTTTACAAGTAGCTGGCGATTATTGTTATATTAAAAGCGGCTGTTTTTATCTGGTTAATTCTGAATTTCTACATGTGGAATATGCTCTGGATGAGGAATTATCCGGACGAGAAGATAAATTACAGTCTCTAGATGAATTTATTTCAAATAAGGGAGGTGATTGTGAAGACTATGCCCTTTTTTATAAGGCTGAATACAATTCGCTTTTAGAGAATTGTGAAGAAGATGGCGGAAAAAAAGTGATAATTGAAGCCTGGCAACCCTCTAACGAGATAAAAAACAGGTACTGGGTTACGTATAAACAGACTTGGTATTTAGACGATGTTGAGAAGATAACTTTAGATTACGATGGATTCCTCTATCCAAACATTGTTTGTGGTAATATGTATGATCTAAATACTCATGAAGTTGGAGGTCACTGTGTGGTTGCATTTACTACGGAAAAGATTGATTCTGCAGATGATTTAAATCTGCTTGATTCTGCTCCTCTGATTGAATCCCAAGATGGAAGTTATATGGGTAAAATAAACGGTGAATCTTCAGGTATTTATATGGTTGATTATTTAAATGCTCCTGGAAAATCTTTCATATCCCAAGTAATAACGGATTCAGACTTTTTTCTTTTCTCTTCTCAGCACAGGGAATGGCTTAGTTATTCGATATTTTATCAGGAACTGGATTATAGAAAAATTTTATTAGCAAACATCGTTAAATAATGCGGTTTCCATTCTCCAATAGTCACAAACCTTTTTATACGCTCTTAATATCTTCCTCTATAAGTTCTCGGGAAAAAGGGGTGAGCAAACTTTTTTTCTGAGGGCTTCCTATTCATCGGTGAATCAATGGGAAAAGAAGACGCATTCATACTCTGGTTTGACCAGGTTGGAATAGAGGATGTTGGCCTAGTTGGTGGAAAAAACGCTTCTCTGGGTGAGATGTACACCAATCTGACAGCTAAGGATATCAAGGTTCCAAATGGCTTC
>JBDRIN010000019.1:0-3060 GCA_043815805.1 archaeon
ATGAAACGCTTAACTTGACAGAGAACATAAGCATAAACATAACAGAAAACATCACAATAAACATCACTGAAAAATGTCACAGCAAACATCACAATAAACATAACAGAAAACATAAGCATAAACCTTACAGAGAATATCACAATAAATATCACAGAAGAGCTGCTGTTTAACCTGACCATCAACATAACAGGCAACATAACAAACATCACAGAGGAATTCTTGACAAGAGTGACTATAAATGGGCCTGCCAAGATTGCAAGGAAGATCACGCTCGCCAATCCTGCCAATAACATAAAAGTGACGGTTCCTGGCTGGGCAACAAAATTCAACGTCACTA
Organism: archaeon; assembly: GCA_043815805.1. GTDB lineage: Archaea > Nanobdellota > Nanobdellia > Woesearchaeales > JBDRIN01 > JBDRIN01. The sequence continues at coordinate 338 of JBDRIN010000019.1, forward strand.
ATTTGACAAGGCCCAAGATCCTTCCGCCGGTGATCGATGATGTTGATGATGACCAAGGCGAAGATGAGCAAGAGCCAGATGTGGTTGAAGAAGAACCGGAGATCAATATCACAGAAGACATCAATGAGATTGTCAATGAAAGTGCAGAAGAAGATATCAATGAGACTGAAGAAGTCCCAAAAGAAAAAGACAAGGAAGAAAAAGAAAAGAAAGACCAGGGTAAAGATAAAGAAGATATACAGGTCATTATCATAGAAGAATATCCAGAAGGCCTCGGCGGCATAACAGGCGATGTCATCGCAGAAGAGATGGCTGACCAGACAGGATTATGGAACTTCTTCACAAGATTCTTCAAATGGCTGTTCAGCGGCGAGCCATTGACAGGCTTTGTTATCCAGAACTTCACCATAAACGAAACAGGGGGAGACAATGAGAACATCACATTGACCATCATAACAGAAGAACCTGTGGAAGAATTAATCCTGGAGTACGAGATGCCTGGACCGACAGCTGTTGAAGAAGATGTCAACAGCTACACCAAGCGCATGGTGGTATCGAGCGAGTTCCACTACGAAAATATATTGTCTTATATGACAATACCAGAAGCTTCAGCAGAGGGCATACGGCTTTATTGGTTCAACGAATCCAGCAATGGCACAAACACAACACTGACAAGGATTGATGTGACAGATGACCCAACATACGAACTTACTTTCTACGATACCAACGACAACGGAAAGGTGGACTTGATAGAATGGAACATCCCTCATTTGTCTAATGAGAGCTTTGAGATAACGATTACCATATTGAATGTGCAGAGCTATCCGAGCATCGGAGGCACATGGACAGTGGAGTTCAACACTACAGGCGAAGCGAATTTGACTATCATGGCAGTGAACGGAACTACCTGGTCTAATGTCAACGAGACAGAGGACTTGATGCTGCAAGTTGTTGGCTGTGGAAACCAGACCTTGAATTATACCTGGATCAAGCCATACAATGATTCCTGGACCAACAGCTCTGTGTTCATCGCCAATTACACATGCAACCAGACAGGCTACGAGACCAGCAAGGTATTGACTCCTGGAAAACATGACATCCACTTTGATTTCGGCGGAGTCACTGCAAATGCCCATAACCTCGCAGGAGCTGAAGAATATGATATGATCGTCTGTTATGATGACAGCGCAACAGCTTCATATATTAAATGCAGGTTAAGAAACGCAAGCACACGGACATGGATTACTGAGATAAGCTCAGGAATACAAGACTTAGATATAACAAGCCATGTGCGGGTCGCCTGCAACCCACAAGGCGATGAATGTGCAGTGATCGCGAATGAAGAAGCAGCAACCGCATATGATGCAGTAGAGATAGACTATCTTAACCTGACAGGCATGAACTGGGTCGGCGATGCAGTCCTTTCTACAGATTCAAGTACTGGCCAAGACGACAGAGGCCACACAGCTATTGCTTACGAGCCGGACAGCGGAGATCTGTTGGTGATGTATGGTACTGAGGGAGAGGGTGATCCTAGCTACAGGACAAAGACTAGAGGAGACGCATTGAGCGGAGCTACTGTAGAGAGCGATGGCATAGCAGGAGATACTAACTGGATAGAGCTTTATCCGGATTATCATAACCCCGGCGATAACATCATAGCTCTTGTCAAAAGCTCACAAGTCATGGCCATGAGATGGGACGGCTCAGCATGGAAGAACAAAACAACTCTTGAAAGTGTTGGTTGCGAAGCCACAGCAGATGATGTAGATATAGCTTATGTACCCTCAACAAACCAATACTGGTTTGTTTGGTGCGATGGCGCAGACACTTCTGGAGGGGCGGAGATAAGAGGATACGACCGTGACACAAACATTTTCACATCAGAAGTACAGATGCCTGCTACAGGAGACGAGTGCAGAAACGCAGTGATATGCGGCCATCAAACAAAAGACATCTTAACTGTCTGCGTCCTAGATGCAGCAGTGGGCCTGGACCTGAACTGCAACATATACAACATATCTGATGATTCCTGGGTAGGAAATGTAGAGGTAGAGGATAATCCGGCAGCTACTGCCGCAAGAAGGAACATTGACTGCATCTGGGAGAGTGATAATGATTTTGGAATCATAGTCTACGGCAACAAGACCCAAACTCTTACTTACAGGACCATGACCAGCGAAGGCATATCTGGCACGGAATCAGAGGGAAGCGTCGCGACAGGTAACTGGCACGGCGATTATTTATTCATACCAAAGGATTATGGAAATACCACTGGACTAGAAACTCTTCTGTTCACCGATGCAGGCCCTGACTTGCTTTATGATTACTGGAACGAGAGCATCAATGCATTTGCAGGAGCAGTTGAGATGGACGGTTCTGTGGGTGTGGCCAATAATGATTACAGGTTCTGGGGAACATACATCAACGTCGACAGGACTGCCACAGACGTACGAAAGCCGTCATTATCATGGGTAGGGCAGACACCAGGTGATGGAGCGAATACAACAGACGATTGGGTCTTCTTGAATGCGAGCGTGACAGACGGAAGCAACACATCAGCATTCATCGATTGGGATGACAGCCTGAAAGGCTATTGGAGCTTTGATTATTATGATGACAGCAATTCCTATGACAATTCAAGTTATGGCCATACTGCTGCTATGACCTCATTAAGTTCTAGCGATTTCCAGACAGGGGTATTCGGCGATGCTGTAAATTTC
>JBDRIN010000020.1:0-4987 GCA_043815805.1 archaeon
GTGGCTGGTTCTGATGTCCCTTTTGTCACAGAAGAGACGGTGAACGATATCTTGGAATATCAATTCGCAGGCATCCTGGAGGATCTAAGAGAACAGGGGCATGCAGCAGATGTCTATTGGACTTTTGGAAGAGTTAACGCATTCCTAGAAAACAAAAACAGCGCTCCGGTGATCCTAGGCAACAACATGAAAAAAGATTTCTACAGGCTCAACTTTATGCATCTTGTGGATATAGAACGCCTTCTCCCTTATGAACGGATATTATTGAATTATCTTGCATTGAGGAAAACCAATCGGAAAAGAAAACTCACAGACAACCTTCTCATTAAGATTCTGGAAAGAAGAGGCTGTGAAAATATCGGCTGTTCTGGAAAGAAGAGGCTGTATCATGTGTTCTTCACAAGATGGTGGAGGTGGGGTCCGTCTCTATTCAACCTGTACAATAACAGGAGAAGCTATGACAAGATGATAAAAGGAGAAAAAAATGTTTGCTTCAAGAAGGTTGACCCTCAAGCCCTGCGCTATGTCCCACCCTTTGACATCCATCCTATCTTTCCAGGAGAAAAAAGTTCTAAAGGAACCTTAGACATAGATTCAGAAGAAGATCTGAAAAAAACAAAATAAAATCTATTTTAAGGCTGCATGCGCAGCAGCAAGCCTTGCCACAGGGACTCTATAAGGCGAGCAGCTGACATAATCCAAGCCAATACTATGGGAAAACAATACTGAAGAAGGTTCACCGCCGTGCTCTCCGCATATTCCAAGCTTCAGGTCAGGCCGTGCCTTTCTACCTTTCTCCACAGCCATCTTAATCAATTGTCCAACACCATTCTGATCAAGGACAGCAAAAGGATCAATCTCCAGAATGTTCTTTCTTATGTATTCCGGAACAAACTCGCTGAAATCATCCCTTGAAAAGCCGAAGGTCATCTGGGTCAGGTCGTTGGTCCCGAAAGAGAAGAACTCCGCCTCTTTAGCTATCTCGTCTGCTGTCAAAGCAGCTCTTGGAGTCTCTATCATAGTGCCTATCTTATACTTGAGCTTTGTATCTCCAAGGACTTCGTTTATCTTCTTGATAGCAAGTCCTTTCAACAGCTTCAACTCATTGATATGGCTAACTAAGGGTATCATTATCTCAGGCTCTACCTTGACTCCCTTCTTGAGCATATTCAATGCTGCCTGGATTATGGCTGTGACCTGCATCTCCAGTATTTCCGGATAAGATATTGCAAGCCTGCAGCCCCTATGACCCAGCATGGGATTATTTTCTTCTAAAGCTTCAACCTTGTCTTTCAATTCTTCAAAGCCTATCTTGAGCTCCTTTGCCAAGGCGCGTATGCCTTTCTCTTCATGAGGCAAGAATTCATTGAGGGGAGGATCGAGCAGTCTTATGGTCACAGGAAGCCCTTCCATGACTTTGAATATGCCTTCGAAGTCTTTCTGCTGCATCGGAAGCAGCTTAGCAAGGGCTTTCTCTCTTTTCTCTTTTGAGTCAGCTATTATCATCTCTCTCATGGCTTTTATCCTGTCGCCTTCAAAGAACATGTGCTCTGTCCTGCAGAGGCCTATGCCTTCTGCTCCGAACTTCCTTGCAACTTCAGAATCATGCGGAGTGTCTGCATTGGTCCTGACACCAAGTTTCCTGTACTTGTCAGCCCATTCCATTATGGTGGCAAAGTCTCCGCTAAGTTCAGGATCTATGACAGGTATCTTGCCCAGATAGACTTTTCCAGATGAGCCGTTCAACGTGATGTAATCTCCTTCTTTGATAAGCAAATCCTTTATTCTCAATCCAGATTCATCTATTACTATGTCCTCGCAGCCCACGATGCATGCTTTTCCCATGCCTCTTGCCACGACCGCAGCATGAGATGTCATTCCTCCTCTTGATGTGAGGACTCCTTTTGCAGCGTTCATGCCTTCTATGTCCTCAGGAGAGGTCTCTAGACGGACGAGTATGACCTCTTTGCCTGACTCTGCCCATTTTAGGGCATTTTCTGAATTAAAAACGACCTGTCCGACCGCTGCGCCTGGAGAAGCAGGCAGTCCTACAGCTATGAGTTCTGCTTTCTCTTTTGCCAGCATATCAAGCGTAGGATGGAGCAGATGCGCAAGCTTGTTTGGGTTGACTCTTAGGACGGCTGTCTTCTGGTCGATGAGTTTCTCTTTGAACATGTCTACTGCTATCTTGACTTCTGCTTCTGCTGTCCTCTTGCCGACTCTTGTCTGCAATATGTAGAGTATCTTGTCTTGGATCGTGAATTCCATATCTTGCATGTCTTTGTAATGCTTCTCGACCTTCTTGTATATTTCGACGAGCTGTTGATATATGTCCGGCATTATCTTCTTGAGCTCGCTTATGTGCCTTGGAGTCCTTATCCCTGCAACAACGTCCTCTCCCTGGGCGTTCATGAGGAATTCTCCGTAGAACTCGTTCTCTCCTGTGCTCGGATTCCTTGTGAAGAAGACTCCTGTTCCTGAATTCTCTCCGGAGTTGCCGAAGACCATGGCCTGCACATTGACAGCGGTTCCCAAAAGGCCTGTAATATGGTTGATCCTCCTGTAAGATATTGCTCTCGGCGTGTTCCATGAGAGGAATACTGCGTTGATGGCTTTCTGGAGCTGCTTGTGAGCATCAACAGGGAAGTCTTTATGGTTTTTCTTATAGACTTCTTTGTATTCTGCAACCAGTTTCTTTAGGTCTTCAACAGACAGGTCTGTATCATACTTCACCCCTTGGGTATGCTTCTTTTTTTCCAGAAGAGACTCGAAATTCTTCATCTCTATGCCAAGGACTACGTTCCCAAACATTTGTATGAATCTCCTGTAGGAATCCCAAGCCATCCTTTCATCGTTGAATTTCTTGGCAAGGCCTACGACGGTTTCGTCGTTCAGACCTATGTTGAGTATAGTGTCCATCATGCCAGGCATACTAAGTGCTGCTCCGGATCGGACAGAGACAAGCAGAGGATTATCTTTGTCGCCTAATCCTGCGCCCATCTTCTTCTCAAGCTTCTTGATGTTGTCCTCTATCTGCTTCTTGACATCTTCCGGATACTTCTTGTTGTTATCATGGAAGACCTTGCAGACTTCTGTAGTGATGGTGAAACCTGGCGGCACAGGTATGCCTATGTTGACCATCTCTGCGAGGTTGGCTCCTTTCCCGCCAAGTACCTCTTTCATCTCTTTCTTTCCTTCTTCAAACGCATATACTGTTTTGCTCATTGTTCGTCCTCCTTAGACACTCGAAAGATTTACACCTATTTAAATAATTACCTAAAAACATAGTGAGAAACTATATAAACGCGTGATAATTACGAAGACTGCGTGCATGATGAGCGAGTGAACACCCAATGAGCTTCGGCTGTGATTAACGGAAGTAACTAGCGAGTGCACGTATTTATGATAAAAAAGAAAAATGATAATAAAAGCCAAAGACGCACCTGTGAAAAAAGTCGGGCCAATGATCATCAAAGAGTATAAGATAAATCCTGATTTCAGCGGAACCTTGATAGAGATTGACGGCGACCATGGCAAGATGAAGTGCCTCAACGAGGACAGGATTTATTTCATCTTGGAAGGCACAGGCATTTTCATCTTGAATGATAAAGAACACAAAGTTTCAGAGCACGACTTGATCTTTGTGCCAAAGAACACTCCGTACAATATAATAGGAAAACTCAAATATTTCTTGGTCTGTTCTCCAGAATTCAACCCAGAAGATGATGTGCTCTTAGATTATCCAAACATCTGTAAATGATCCTTATTGTCCTTGAAGTCGCCTGCTTTGACCTTATCTACTGCTTTTGAGAGATCATCTTCTAGAACCCTTGTCCGGTTCTTTCTTATCGCGAAGTATCCTGCTTCTGTGCAGACTGCCTTAATCTCTGCGCCTGAGAAACCGTCCATCTTAGTCACTAGTTTGGCAACATTTATCTTCTTGTCCAAAGTCATCTCTTTGGTGTGGATCTTGAAGATTTGCGCTATGCCTTCCTGGCAAGGCAAGGGAACTTCTATCAGCCTGTCTAATCTTCCAGGCCTGATTATTGCAGGGTCCAAGATGTCTTTTCTGTTGGTGCAGCCTATGACTTTGACGTCTCCCAGATGTTTGAATCCGTCTATCTCTGATAAGAGCTGCATGAAAGTCCTCTGGACCTCTCTTTCCCCGGAAGTACCTACATCTACCCTTTTGGACGCAAGAGCATCAAGTTCATCGATGAATATAATAGATGGAGATTTGGCCTTTGCCAAGTCGAATATCTCTTTCACTAATTTTGCTCCTTCCCCAATAAATTTCTGCACTAGTTCAGAAGCTACTATCTCGATGAAAGTTGCATGAGTAGAAGCAGCGACAGCTTTTGCCAGTAAAGTCTTGCCTGTTCCTGGAGGTCCATGCAGCAGGATGCCTTTCGGAGGCGTGATTCCGACTTTCTTGAAAAGGTGCGGCTTCTTCAAAGGAAGCTCTATGACTTCCTTTATCTCTGCTATCTGGTCTCTCAGGCCGCCGATCTCTGCCCAAGGAAGCTCTGGCTTCTCCATGATGACAAAGCGTTCAACATTATATTTTTTAGATGCTTTCACAGTGTCGACTACGGTAAGGTTCTTCTGTTCCACAAGGACAGAGTCTCCTGGCCGAAGCTTGTTGAGGCTTCCTGAAACAGACACATAGAATTTGTTGCCGTTAGGTATCTGTATAATGGCGTTCTCTTTGAGCAGATCAACTACTTCTGCCATCATCAAAGCCGGAGTCTTGAAGCGGTCAAGCTCTGTCTTTAATTGATCGACAGTCTCTTTTAAGAGCTTATTCTCTTCTTCCATGTCGCTGGAAGATGTAGTATAAGAAAACATTGATTTTTCTAATTCCTCTCGCGCCACCATGAAAAATAGGTAATGGCTGAGTATTTATAAACCTTGCTGTTTATTTTTATCACTCAAGAAAAATTATTTTGAATTTTCAGTAGACATCTATCAAAGACCAATCATAATA
>JBDRIN010000021.1:0-5359 GCA_043815805.1 archaeon
CTCCAAGACAATCAGGTAATCTTAGAGATTTTTCAGTGCTCCGTAGATTAGGCGATTATTTCTATGATAATTCTACAGGGGTTGTGGGTGTTTATGAACCTGCAGCTGAATCTGTATTCCCAAACGGGATGGACGAGGTCAGGAAGAGACTTGCTTCGCTGCCTGCACAAGGCATAACAGTAACTTTAGAAGACAGTGTTGAGGGCCCCGTCACCCTAAACTGTGTCAAAGGCGTGGAATACATGAATCCTAAACAAGCAGGACTTGTTGAATGGTCAAGAGATATCGAAAAAAGTAGAGAAGAATGGGTTGTAAATCATAGGAGTTACCTGGCAGATTTTGTTCTAGTCAGTCTCGCCGGCCTCACTAAACACAGTTATGATTCTGATTTTTACACCCCGCATACTGGGGTGGGAATCTTTCAGCATTAGTAAAGCAAAACCTTTATATACATTCTTCTCCCACTTCTCTCTATGAAATCAATAGAGGGCGAGGATTTTTCAAATAAACGAGTTCTCATAAGAGTAGACTTCAATGTAGACTTGGATGAGAACGGTAGTGTCATCGATGATACAAGGATCAAGGCCGCTATCCCAACGATAAAAGAGCTCCTGAAGACCTGCAAGCAATTAATAATAATGAGCCATCTTGGAAGGCCTAAAGGAAAAGTTGTTCCTGAGTTGAGATTGGATGGCGTCGCTATCAAGCTTCAGAGATACCTAAAAGATAAATTAGTGAAGATGAACGACTGCATCAACCAGAAGCTGCCAGAAGATAAGATCATTCTCTTGGAGAATGTCCAGTTCCATCCTGGAGAATTGACCAATGATGAGTCTTATGCAAAAGCGTTAGCAGCCAACGGCGATGTCTATGTCATGGATTGCTTTGGCCAGGCGCACAGGAATTACGCTTCTTTAGTCGCTATCCAGAAATTCCTTCCAAGTTATGTCGGCCCTCTCGTTGAGAAAGAACTAAAAGAGTTTGACTTTGAAAACATGCCCAGGCCAATAATCACTGTCATCGGCGGAGCCAAGCTGGAGACCAAGATTCCTGTCATACAAAACCTTCTCCTGAAAGTCGACAAGATACTTCTAGGAGGCGCCATGGTCTTCACATTCTACAAAGCGAAAGGTTGGCCCATAGGGAAAAGCCTGTTTGAGCAGGAATACTTGATGAACGCCAAGATGATCATGAACAATGAAAAGCTTGTTCTGCCAGAAGACATCGTCGCTGCAGAAGAGATTAGCGAACAAGCAGAGAGCAAGACCGTAGACGCAGACAAGATCCCCGACGGCTGGATCGGCCTGGATCTTGGCAAACAGACCATAACCAATTTCAAAAAAATATTAGGTGAAGCAGGCACAATCATCTGGAATGGCCCTCTAGGATACAATGAAATAGAAAAATTCTCAAAAGCCAGCGATGAAATAGCAAAATACATCGCAGACTCCAAAGCAAAAACAATCATAGGCGGCGGTGACACACTGGTGGTAATTGACAAACTTGGTCTTAAAGACCAATTTGACCATGTTTCTACAGGCGGTGGCGCTTCGCTTGTTCTTCTATCTGGGAAGGAATTGCCTGCTGTTAAGGCTTTGGGTTGAAAAAGAAAAAAAGAAAAAAGTATCTAAGCGCTTTCCTGTAGGCTTTCTAGCTCTTCTTTTCTAGCCATGTAACTGTCAAAGGATCCGCTTTGCCATGCTTGCACAGTGCCTTGGTCTAAATCAATCAGGTAGGTTGGTTTGGGTGCGTCTCCTTCTGTGGTCCATTCAACCAGGATTTTGTTGTGGTCGTATTGTGCGGCGCGAACACCTCCAGCAATCATTTGGTCACCCGCTGTTCTGAGGGGTTCTTCAGTCCAAACAGCTCTTCCAAATGATAAATCTATTGTTGGTGTAACTATTTCTCTAACCTCTGGCTCTTCTTTATTTTTATCTATATATTGCACCACGATGCATCCAAATGTTCCTTGGGGCAATGTGTGTCCTGGTCCATCACCTGTGAAAACAGTGGTTTCTATGCAATACTCTGAAGCAACTCTTTTTGTTCCCATAACCAAATAGTCGTCTGTTTCAGTTATGCCTACGTCGCCACTAATTTGACCTTCGTGGCCGTGTAACATGTCAAAGTCTCTTCCTCGCTTTCTGTGTGCTGCGTTAACCAAGTTTTCCAACATTTCGTTTTTTTCCATTTTTATTCACCTCTTTTTATGTTACTACTTCGTAGTGTTGCTATATATTTAAATATTCCCTACTACATTAAGTAGTAGTATGAACATCGTCGAGACTCTTCAAGCAGTGGGCCTCTCTGAGAAGGAATCAGCAACTTACATAGACTTATTACAATATGGAGAGAGCCAGACAGGCAAGATCTGCAAAAGAACAAAAATTCCAAGCTCACATATCTACAACATACTCAATTCTCTCTTAGAAAAAGGCCTCATAAGCTTCCAATTAATCAACAACATCAAAGTCTTTAAGGCAGCACAGCCAGATACATTAGCACATCTATTCGATGAAAAAGAGAAAAAACTGCGAAAAGAGAAAGAGCAGCTACTGAAATCCATATCTGAACTGAAGGTCATGCCTTCAGCTATTGAACGCCTTACAGATTTCAAGTATTATCATGGCTTGAGAGGAATCAAATCCCTTTACACAGAAATCATGAACGCATGGAAAACAGGCGATGAATATTATATAGCTTCGGCGCCTCTAGAATCCTTTAGAAAAATGGAAGGCTTCTTCTTAGACATAGTCCATAAGAAAAGGATAAAAGACAAAGTGAAACTCAAGATCCTAATCAACAAAGACAGTGAAAAATGGGGTTTGCCAAGGAAAAACATGCCTCTAACAGAAGTAAAATACATCAACACAAACACGCCAACAGAATATGGTGTCTTGAATGAATATTTTTTCCTTATAAGCTATGGTAGAGAACCATATGGTTTATTGATAAAAGACAAGAACTTCGCAAGCACATACAAGGTCTTTTTTGAGATGCTTTGGAATAATGCAGAGGTCTGATTCACTTAACCATTTTCTTCAGCAGGGGATACATCTTTTCTAAGAAATTGAGAACTTTCTTTGCGTATTCAGAATCAAACCGCTCTCCGTAGTACAATATACCATTCCTAAAATAGCGAAGTGAATTCATAAAGCGCACATCTGCTTCAGAAAACGTTAGTTCTCGCATATAAGATACTTCTGCTTCATGCGCTCCTTTGCCTGAAGCTGTAAAACCGACACTCAAAAGTTTTGCTCTTAGCAATCCTATGAGTACATCATAAGAATTCTCGACGAAATAATTTGCATCTTCATCAGAAACTCCTAGTTTGGCGGCCATCTTTTCAATAAAGCTCTTTCTTTTGGTTGCCTCTTCAACAAGAGATTTTGCTCTTAAAAAATCAGGCGTCCTTTTCTCCACAATGCCTGATTTCAGAAATTCTTGGAAGTTTCTTAGAGATTTCATAATTCAACAGATCCTGCTAATGTGATGCCGTTTATAATGTTTCCCCTAAGATTTTCGTTAATTTTCCGGAGACTAGCATACTGATGGAGATAGATTGTCCTTTCAAGGAGCTTCTCAAACCTGCCCAGATCAGTTGTTTTCTCTTTTGAGCCGATAACTGCGATATCAATATCTGAATCTATAGTATCCTCTCCTATAGAATAACTGCCGAACAATATCACCAAACTTCCAGGAAATCTGTTCTCTAAAAAATCCACCAAGCCCGATTCATAAATCAATTTAAGGTTTTCAACCCTCTTGAAAGCTAGGGTCTTGGACTCTTCCCGATTCAATAAGACAGTATTAAGGTTCATCCTCTTGCTTTTCTCTATTGTTACAAGGCCGTTTTTTTCCAACGGCTTGATGGCCTTAGCTACAGCTGTGGGCGAAACCTTCAGCATCTCAGCGATAATCCTTTGGTTCAAGGAACTGCCTGCCTTTATGCACAACAGCCTGAATATTTCATTCTGCAATCGAGTAAACTTAAGTTTATACATACCCATTTTAGTTTATAGGAATGAACTTTAGTTTATATGGTTTTTGGTTTTGCTGCTTATTTTTCTCTCCTGAGAAAATCTCCCCTATCTATGATGTTCTTTATTCCACCACCACTTAGAATTCCCAATCCAATATTTTCATCCTTCTCGTTCTGCACAAGAACCAATCCAGACTCAACATTCTTCTTCACTATATTATTATAGAACACGTCTCTCCCGCAGAGAAACATCCACTCTGCTTTCTTGTTGACGAACGCTTTCTTTTCAGTTCTTTTGCTGATCCAATCAAGCAAAGTCAAGCTCGGCCTGAAGTCTTTCTTGACCTCGCCAAGAGGGACGCCGATGGAGAAATAATCTTTCTCTATGCCTTTTGCCAACTCCTGAAGTCCAGGATCTGCAGAATAATAAAGCCTTCCTTTCTTCACAACATCAGAAATCTTCTCTGAAGTGAACTTTTCCAAGAAATCATTCATCAGTTTCATCTAATATCACGTTCACAGTGTCTTTCAACATCTCTTGTATGTCTTTCTGTGTTCTCTCCGGCTGTATATGCTTAATCTTCTCTGCAGCTTCTTCAACTTTCCTCTGCTGCATGTTCATCAAGGTCTTGTTATTATCAAGAAATGCTTCCTGCTCCATAAGCTGCATCATTATCACATTGCCTGACATCTGTCTTTTTAACTCTTTATGCTCGCTCTCCAATCTCTCAAGCTCTGCTTTCCTTTCCTGTAGGAATTCCTTGCTTAATTTATCAACAGTCTGGATGACTTTGCCTTGTTTTTTATCCTTCAGGTCAAGCGTATGGATATTGTTCTTTAGTTTACCCAGGACTTCAGCAATCTTCAATTCAGAATCGTCTTTCAAGGCTTCGACATGGTCTACAAGATACTTGTTGATAAGGTCTTCATCAAGAGAGCCTCTCTTATACTTCTTCAACGGCCTTTCCAGGTCAGAGAAATGGGCAAACAGCTTGGTTTTCTCTTTCTTGAGCTCTTCCAGCTTCTTCTCCTGATCTTCCTTGACCTTGTTGAACCTCTCAAGGTCCTTGCTCTTCTTCAGCTCTGAGATCTTCTTCTTTATCTTGTTCTCTTTGGCCTTGAATTCATGAAGCTTCGCTTCCTCATCCTTTGTCTCTTTCTCAAGCCATTCAAGATGCTTCAGGTCCTCTTCATACTTGTCCAGCTTCTTCTTGACAGCCTGTGCAGCATGGATATTCTCTTTCTCCAGCTCTTTGGTGGTCTTCAGCATGAGTTTCTCAAGTTCTTTTACTTTCTTGGCGATTGCAAAAGCTTCATGCTCTAGAAACTGCGTCAAGACCTGATAGTTCTTATGAGTGTCTTTCCCTAGCTCATCCA
>JBDRIN010000022.1:0-9009 GCA_043815805.1 archaeon
AGTCATAGAAAGCGCACTTTACATCTTGCGCTGAGCTGATGGTGTCTATCATGACCTGCTCGCAGTCATCTCGCGGGCAGAAGAAGACTTCAAGGCTTCCTGTCTCTTCAGGAATACTTTGCTCCACAGTGCATGCTGTAACAATCAATGCAAGGAGAATAAATAGCGGCAGTCCTTTCATGACCGCTAGAATACTCTATATTATATAAAGGTGCTCGCGTGTTTCCCGAATAGCTTGCGGTGGATGTGTAGGTCATTTTAGTTCTCTCTCGATGTATTCAAAGCTTTTTAGAAGGGAAAACTTAGTCTGAGGATGCCTCTTATGCATCTCTTCGATCATCTTGTTCTTTTTTTCTTGCTTTGGCTTGAACTTTAACTTTTTTTGTACTGCAAAGCGTTCAATAACCCCTTCGGGGACTGACTTCATCAATCGTATGCCTTTCTCTTTGGGAAAGTCTTTGTCTTTGAGGAAGCAGTCAAGCTTCTCGTTGATCTCTCGGTCCATGTTCCAGCCTACCAAAACCTTTTTTGAGGTTTTGCTCGGGAACGCTTTGAGCTCTTTGATGTCTAATCGCTTGTTGAAGATCTCATTTAGGAGATATTTCAAGACAGCGTATTCCTTGGAATAGTCATTATATAGATAGACGGTCTCAGAACTCTTGAAATACTTACCCATCCTAAGTTCCTTTCTCAGCTTGGCTTCGATGGTGTTGGTCATTTGAACGAAAAGATCTGAAAGCCGTATTTCTCTACGTCTTCTTCAGGCCAATACTTGATGTCCTTGGTCTTGAGAACAAAGGATATCTCCTTCTCAAGCTCCCTGCCAGTGTATTCCTTGGTTTTAGGGTCATATTCTCTCAGGACCAGGATATCGCCTGGCTTGCACTCCCAGTCGGCAAGCCTTGCATCAAAGGTCTTCTCGTTGTCCAGGATTTTCTGGAAGAGATCTGGCCAAGTCTTCTTTTCTATCTTCATAGACGTGAAGAAGCTTCAATCCTTTATAAATCTTAAGCTTTTGGATTTGTTACCATTTTAGAATGGATAAAAAGCGAAATATTTATATACGCCTAATACTATCCCAACACCAGAACATCAAAAAGGAGGGATTTACTGATTCACATCTTATACTCACCTCTTTTTCCCGGGAAGACCTCTATCTAGAGGTCTTCTTTGGGTTTTATATCGATAATTTTATTAATTCTCCAAGACCTTCAAGCATATGAATTTGGAAAGCAACTTCAAGAAGTATTATTATTACAAATTCTTCAAGACGCTTAGTTTCTGGCTCCCTATCTTTGTCATATATTACCTTGCCAACGGCCTGGATTACAGCCATATCATGATATTGATGGTGGTTGAGGCAGCTTTCCAGATTATATTCGAGATTCCCAGCGGTGTGTTCGCGGATTTCTTCGGAAGGAAATACGCCTTGAGCCTGGCTGCAGGCCTGCACGCTGTCTCCATCTTCATCTTTTTCCTGGGAAATAGCTTCTGGCCCTTCCTTTTGGCATCTGCAATCTTTGGGATGAGCCTTGCTTTCTCTTCAGGAAGCAACTCCGCATTTGTATACGATACTCTCAAGGACCTGAAGAGAGAAAAGGAATACAAGAAGATTGAGGGCAAGGGAATAGGGTTTGGATTACTAGGGATGGGGGTCGGTTCTTTTTTCGGGGGATTCATAGCAGAAGTATCCTTAAAAATCCCAATAATTATGACTATGGTCGCTTCTATAATAGCTGTCTGGATATCGCTCTATTTCATAGAGCCTAAGCTCCATAAGAAATCTGAAGACACCACATACTTTAAGCATATGAAAGTGGCAGCTGTCTTCTCTTTCAAGCATCCCAGTGTCAGATGGCTTATCATCTTCTCTGGCTTCATGATGGTTGTCATGATGATAAGCCACAGGTTTTTCCAGCCATACATGCAGCTGGCAGGCATCGACATCAAGTTTTTCGGAGTCATCTATCTTGTCTGGCTGTTGATATGCACTTTCGGATCTTTCTATGCTCATAAGATAGAGTCAAAGCTGGGAGAATTCTGGTCTTTGATGATCATACCCTTATTTTTAGGGATACACCTTATCATCAACGGCTCCTTTGTGTTCTTCCTGGGAATAACAGTTATATTCATGGGAGAATTCACTTATGGATTTTTACGGCCTATCATATGTGATTACATAAACAAGCATGTGGAATCTTACCATAGAGCGACCGTCCTGTCTTTCCAGGGTTTCTTCAGAAGCATCGTCTTGATAATACTGGCGCCGGTCTTTGGTTATCTGGCAGACGCCCTGACTTTGACCAATGCCATGATAATAGAAGGTATAGTTGCATTGGCCGTAGGCATACCAGTCGTCTTCATGATTGTGAAGTCAAACAAGAAAATAGCAGCAACTGCCTGATCACTTCTTTTTCTTTTTTCGCTGCGGCTTGTTCTGTTTGGAGTTCTTCTTTGCTTTCTTCTTTCCTTTGATCAGTGCACCTATAGAAAACCCGATGATCAACCCGCCTGCAAATATATAATAGACATACATTTCGATTCTTGGCCAGGAGAAAGTCTTTTTCTTGGGGAAATAAAGGTCAAGGTTGCTCATCTCCAAAGCATACTCTGTAAATGTCAAAGCAGTGTAAGGCTGCTCTTCCAGGAGGTTGTTCGAATACTCATAATAGCTGTAACCGAGAATAGGGAAGACGTCTTTGTCCTGCTCTCTTAATATGACATGTTTTATGTGGGTAAGCTTCTCTTTCAAGACCTGCTTCAGAGCATCCTCTGTCCTTATGGCAAGCAGAGTCATCAGGGCATCTGCTTCTGCTTTCGCTTTGCTGGCCTTGAACATGCAAAGTGCGTACTCTCCGTTGCTGTAGTCTTTGTAGGCATGGTCAAGCTCTTTCTCTGTGTCTTCCAAGAAATAAGAGGGAAAATAGAACAATACATAATTTGTCCGTTCTTCTGCCTCTGACAGTTTTTTCACGCAGCCTTCTCTTAGTCTTTCTTCATCCAATATGAACTCTTTTCCGCCGACTCCGTAGAACTCTGACCAAGATGCTGCAGAATAATATCTTTCCTGGGCGTACGCAAGATCCTGGTAGGAGAGGTTGGTTTCGTTGAGATTGTTGAGAAAATCCTGGGCCTCTATCAACCTTTCTTTCACCACCATGAAAGTCTCCAGGTCTCCTATGGTGCGGAGCTGGAAACTCTTCTCTAGTCTTACATTGGTTATGTTGATGGCCTTCTGGATCTGTTTTTTGATATCAAAGAGCTCTTCATGGGTCTTGTCCTGGTATTCCAATGTCCTTAGTTTGAGGTTGGCTGAGAAGCAGAAGCTTGCTGTGGAATAATAATCCTGCTTTTCCAATGCATTCCTGCTGTTGTTGATGTATCCTAGTGTCGTGTTGTACAATGAAATATTCTTTTGTTTTAATGAAGCTGGCAGTGAAGCGTTCAAGGTTGCTGTCCTGTTGCAGAGATTGGAAGCAATATACTTCATGGTATCTGAGTATTCTTTTGGAACTTCTATCTCGCGGTCTTCCATGTAATAATTCTTGCCAGTATAATGGAACAATGCCTCTTCTATGGTGCTTATGCCTATTATTTCTATCGTGTAGCTGGAAATATTTATAGAAGAGTTTGTCTCATTCTCAAAGAATTCCCATTTGGGTATCAGGACTTTCTTCAATCCTGCGTCTTGGGCTGCCTGGATCTTCTCTGCTGTGCCACCCACAGAACCTATCAAGCCGCCTGAGTTGATGGTGCCTGTCATGGTGACAGATTCGTTAAGATTCAGATCTTCCAGGGCAGCGACAGTGAGCACGGTCATGGCTGCTCCTGCGCTGGGTCCTCCCACAATGGATGAGCTTGCGCGTATGGTATAGAAATAATCATACTTTGAGCAGTCTCTCTGGAGGAAATCGCAGGCCACTTCGTTTGAGAATCTCGTGACGATCTGGGTGTCTATCTTGGACAGTGGAAAAGAGTCTATGAATATCCTTCCTGTGCCTCGTTCCATCTCCAGGTAGACGTCTGCTGTGCCTCCTGTCCGGGTGTTGTTGTCAGAGGAAACTGTCAATAATGTCATGTGATAGGCCTGCGCTGTTGCTAAGGGCAGGCAGAAAAGGATCAGTAACAATATGAATGTTTTTTTCATTTGTGCTTATACCTCCCTCTCATCTCTACGTTCTTCAGTCTTTCCATGATCTGCTTATAATATTTTGCTTTCTGGTAGCCTTTCAGGAATTCTTTGTAAGCTTGCTCTTTGACCTTGAAGTGCTTGCTCTCTAAAGCTTGCCTGAACAGATGGATGTCTACTGCCTTGTCCTCTATCTTGTTTGAGTGGAATGACAATCCAAAGTCTATGAAGACAATCTCTTTGTCCAGCATCATGTTGGAAGTTGTTAAGTCTCCATGGATGATGTCTGCGTCGTGAAGCTTGGCAAGTTTCTCACCAATCTCTTTTGCCATGCTAGGATTCTGGTCCAGGATGTCGCGGACTTTCTTGCCGTTTATCTTTGACATCACAATGGTCTCTTTGTCATCAGTTGAGATGAGCTTTGGGGCTGGAATGGGGACTTTCTGGAGAAGCTTGGCTTCACGTCTTGTGCGGAATTTCCGCAGAGCTTCATCTATCTCTTTTATGCGGTATTCTTTCTTCAGACGATGCTTTATGATAGTGCCTTTGTCTTCGTAAAGAACAGCCTCTGCTCCTCGTGCGATCTCTTTCATATAGAAATGAAATATGATACTATATTTAAAGGTTTAGAAACAGCTTAATCTACAGGAGCGAACAGCTCGTCCAACTCTTGCTTGCTTACTATTTTCTTGTTGAGGACATCCATCTTTTTCTTCTTGGTTCGCTCTCCGTTTATTATGTCGAGCTCGAATTCATCCTCAAGTTCAAATTCTTCTTCGTATGTCATTTTAATCAATTTTTATTTTTTCTCCTTCGAATATTTCGTCGTATTTGGCTTTCCTTGCTACTTTCTCTTTCATCTCTTTTGAGATTTCGACTTCCTTTGCTATTGCCTCAAGTTCTGCCATTGGAGTTGGAATAACCCGATTTCCTTTATAAAGCTTTCGTTTTGTTCTTACTTGCGAATAGTTACAAAGTAGTCACAAATAATTATTTTCTATATGGAAAGTTATTCATTTAAAAAAATCTATTTATTTATAGGGCGTACGGGTGTATCTCTTGCATTCAGGGCAATAATAGACCAGTTTCTTGTCCCTGAGCCTTGTGCGGCCTCTCTTGTACTTATAGCAGTGAGAGCAGAACTTGCGCTTCTGGAGAGTTGTGAGCTTCACCTTGTACTTCATAGCCAATTTCCTTGCCAATTGGACGTATCTGTCAGCCATGACAGGCTTCTCCATGTAAATATCATCAGCTTCCTTAAAGAGCTTAGAGATGCGCTCTCTGACCAGTTTTCGCTGGTCTTCTGGCTTGGGCTTGTGTCTGCGCTTCATAGAGAATAGAAGGAGGATGGGCTTTTTAAAGCTTATTAAACATAAACTTTATTAATAATGACACCATCGCTTATTTTATAGGGGGTGCTTAGAAATCAAAGATTTCCGGCACCTCTTCGTATAACTCGGAGGTGATTTACATGGCACCAGGATGGTGGGCTTTAATCGTAATATTGATAATATATTTCTTGTCTAGCCTTAAGGTCATCAAGGAATATGAAAGAGGAGTTCTGTTTACACTAGGAAAATACAAGGGCATAAGGAAACCTGGCCTGAACGTCATTTGGGGTATATTCCAGACCTGGAGAAGGATCGATATGAGAGTGACTGTCGTCGATGTCCCTGACCAGGATGCCATGACCAGAGACAATGTGAGCGTGAATGTAAACGCAGTCCTTTATTTTAAGGTCAGCCACGCAGACAAGGCGGTCTTGGAAGTAGAGCATTACCAATACGCTGTTTCTCAGCTTGCACAGACCACTATGAGAGACGTGGTCGGTGAAGTAGACCTTAATAGGCTGTTGAGCGAGAGAGACTCTGTCAGCCAGAAGATAAAGACTATAGTGGATAAAGCGACAGATCCCTGGGGCATCAAGGTCGAGACCGTGGAATTGAAGCATATTGAACTGCCACAGGACATGAAAAGGACCATGGCCAAGGCAGCAGAGGCTGAAAGAGAGAAGAAAGCAGTGATCATCAAGGCAGAAGGAGAAGTCATCGCAGCAGACAATCTGGCCAAGGCAGCAATCATATTGGGAAAGGCTCCAGGAGCATTGCACTTGAGGACACTTCAGACCCTGAACGACTTGAGTTCAGACCAGAGTAATACCATAATCATTGCTACGCCTCTAGAGGTCTTGGACGCTTTCAGAGGACTTGCAGCTAAAAAGTAAATTTTTTCTTTTTTATTCTCTTTTTATTAAAACAGCAAAGTTTATTAACCTACAAGCCTGAGAATAAAAGCATGATTGGGAAATATTGGTTTGTAATTCTGATTCTTAGTGTTTTAGTTATTTCCAGCTGTCAGGGAGACTTGGCTGGAGAAGCGAAGTTTCCTTTAGGAGAGGGCGACTCTGACCGTGACCGCTGTATAGTCGATTACAGCCAGATTGACGGCAACCTGGTTCAGAATCCTTATGTAGAATGCGATTATGACGGAGACGGAGATCCAGACAACTGGATAAAGCAAGATGAAAATATTCCTGGCGGCCACATATTAAGCTGGGTCAATGACCCTACAGGCGGAGGAGATTCCAGAATCCTTATAACTGAGCGTATTGAAGCATCAGAACTCTCAACTTTTGGCTGGTATCAAAGAATTGATAATATACAACCAGATACGTGGTATGAATTCTCTGTTTCATTTGCCACAGAAGGTTTAGAGCCTAATATCCGAGATGATAATGGTATGGATGATACATCACCCTGGCTTGGAACAAGCGTGGTGGTAAGAAACACAGAGGGCATAGTAATAAGGATATTTGAAGGAGAATATTTCTGGTCAACCGGTCCAGATCTCTCTGATTGGGACGAAGATGTCTGGGTGTACAGGACATATGAAACCAAGGGCTTTGAAGACTGGAAGACCGCAACAAGATATTTCAAGACGCCAAGCGGGGCAGATCACATCGAGATAATGAGCAAGAATTGGCCCAAAGGAACGGGCTATTTTGATAATTTTGTCCTAAGAGAAATAGAAAACAATCCTGAAGCAACACCTTTCAAAGAATCTGGAACATTGGAATTTATCCAGCACAAAGGCGGTGATTACTTTCCGATAACCCTGTGGGGCTGCCCTAACAGGGACGGAGCAGAGATAGGGTTCAGCGAGATAGATGACGCAGGATTCAACACCATAGGCGCTTGTGATTACAACACAGATGTAAGACAGCTTAGCCTTGACTATGACCTGGCCCTGATTGTGGAGTTCTTGAGCGTATTCCATCACGAAGAACGGACCATCATCAGGCATTGGGTCAATGACCCTGACAGCTTGATCGATTATCAGGGAGCTGGAAGAATCAAAGATCAAGTCTCAGAATGGGGCGGCTTTGAAAACCTATTATTTTTCAAAGGAGTCGATGAGCTTACATGCCATTCGACAAACTTGGGCGCGTTTGCGCATAGGATGGGGACATACAACACATTAAAAGCTTATGTGGAAACAAATGCGCCGGGAAAGAAGCTATTATATAATTTTTGCGGAGCAGCACAGCCATACACCGGCAGCCCGGAAGACACTGTAAATAGTTATTTTCCGATAACAGATGTAATAAGTTATACTGGAAATCTCCCTCCTGCTTATCCTTCTGAGGATAAATCAATATTGCTCCGCAGGCAGGGCGAACTTACGCGGTGGAGCATCGACAAATCATATGAATCCGGAACCTACAAGCCAGTCATGGCTTTTGGCACAGGAGTCGTTAAATGGGCAGGCTGGGATGGTGAGAATTTTGCAGATAGGTATGTGCCTTTCAACCTGCAGAGATTCCAGGTGTTTGACCAGATAATAAACGGCGCGGCAGGGATATGGTTCTATATCAGCAGCCACATGGACCTGGAAAACCAGTATAATGCTGCTTTATTCAATCAAATCACTTACTTGTCGCAAGAATTAGACTCTTTATACGACATACTGTTAGAGCCAAAGTTCTACGACGAATGGCAAGTGAGCGATGACAGAATAGACATTATGATGAAAAAGCAGGATGGAAAGATATATCTCTTTACAGCAAATACTCATCATGAAGACCTCTATGATGTCACTATTGGCCTGGATGGCGATTATAACATAGTCTCTGTGACGGCGTTAAATGATGTGATTAATGGAGATATTGAAAACCCAGTGGATAGGGTTGTGCCTGTGAATTACAAGCGCCATAGTTTTACCGATGACTTCATAGGAGACGATGCAACAAGCCCTGCAGGGGTTGCGACGCCAGGCTATGCTGTCCATGTATATGAGATTAGATATACCAGCTCCAAACCAAAGAAAGCCACAGCGATAGAGCAGCCTTGACCGTTCTTCCACAAACAATATAAAGACTCCTATCATTCTCCCTCTTAAGATGGGATTTTTTGACCGATTCAGGAAGAAGGAGCTGGAAAGCGTCAATTTCAAGCAGTTAGATGGCTGGATAGACAATTTTCTAGCCCAGAAAGAGCTGGATAAGCGTATGGAGAACTTGTCTGAGCAGGCCATAATGAAGATAAGCGAAATCAGGGATGCCTTGGACAAGCTGGAAAAGGCTGAATTGATGAACAAGAAGATCCCTGAAAGAGCCATCCATATCATGGAAGGCAACAGGAAGAACTATGTCAGGAGGATAGGCTATTTCCTGGATAATTTTGAATTGCCAAAGAATGTTCTTGATATAAGCGATTTCTCAAAAAAGCTCTCTGGACAGCTGGATGAGCTAGGGAAAGACACTCATAAGAACTATCAGGTCTTGACGCAGTTTCTAGAGCATGAAGCTTTTGCAATCGCCAAGAAAGTAAAAGAACTTGAGAAACTCATGCTGAAGACCACCAAAGAGCTGGAGAAAGAGA
>JBDRIN010000023.1:0-10666 GCA_043815805.1 archaeon
GCCGCGGATTCCGCTGCGGATCTTGGCTGTCACTGGTAGCTTAACGCTCTTAGTTATCTTCTCAATTATTTCCCTCACTTTCTCTGGCTCCAAGAGCAAAGCAGATCCACAGCCTTGCTTCACTATCTTCTCGACAGGACAGCCCATGTTGATGTCTATGATATCGCAGTACGGCTCCACAATCTTAGCTGCCTTCGCCATCTTGTCTGCATCATTGCCAAAAAGCTGGATACAGAATGGCTTCTCGCTCTTGTCTTTCTCCAGGAGAAGAAGAGTCTTTGTATTATCCCTGACAAGAGCTTCGCTTGATACCATCTCGCTGATTGTGAGCGCAGCTCCATATCTCTTGCACAATATCCTGAAGGCAATGTCAGTTATGCCTTCCATGGGCGCCAATATGGCCTTTCCTTTTAGCTTTGGAAACTTCTTCATATGCATAATGAAAACTGTTTTAAATATAAGGTTTTTCTTTTAGGCCATGATATTGGTTGATATACACGCACACATACATTTCGATGACTATGCTAAAGATATAGATAAACTCATCCCTAGGTGGGAGAATACAGGAGTCAAGTCTATAATCACTCATGGCACTGACATAGAAGGCAATAGAAGAGTGCTTGAGTTCAGCAAGAAATACAAGATCGTGCAGCCTGCTTATGGCTTCTACCCAGTCCACCTCATAGATGTTCCTGAAGCCAAGTTTGACCAAGAGCTCGACTGGATTAAGAAACAGAAACCTATCGCTATAGGAGAAGTAGGACTTGACTATCTCAAAGGCGACGATAATCCTCATGGAGACAAGCATAAACCGATAATGAGGAAGAGCTTTGAGAAGTTCATCGCTCTGGCAGAGAAGATGAAAGTGCCCATAATCGTTCATTCAAGAAGAGCAGAGCTCGAAGCAATAGAGATGCTGGAGAGCTCAAAGCTGAAAAAGATAGTCATGCACAGCTTTACAGGCAGAAAACATCTTGTGAAGCGGATCATCGATAATGGCTGGTCTATATCGATACCTTGCATCGTTGTCAAGCTCCAACAGTTTCAGGATAATGTAGAGATTGCTCCCCTGAGCCAACTATTTACTGAGACAGACTGCCCGTATCTAAGTCCATACCCAGACATAAGAAGGAATGAGCCTGCATTTGTGGTCGAGACCATAAAAAAGATTGCTGAGATCAAGAAGATGGACCAGGAAGAAGTGGCCAACAATATCTATATGAATTACCAGAAGATGTTCCTATGAAAGTCGAAAAGACAAAATTCTACTCGTACAAGCTCGGCAAGTTAGCTAAAGGATGCCAGCAATGCGTGAAAGGAGAAAAGCTTGTTCTATTCATCACAGGATTATGCTCTAACAACTGCTTCTACTGTCCTATTTCAGACAAAAAGAAAGGCAGGGACGTCATCTATGCTAATGAATGGCAGCTAAAGAATGAAAAGGACAAAAAGACCCTCATTGAAGAAGCAAAGCTCTGCGATTCTAAAGGCGCAGGCATAACAGGTGGAGATCCATTAGTAAAACTCGACAGGACCATCAAATACATCAAACTTCTCAAAAAAACATTCGGAAAAGATTTCCATATACATCTTTACACACCAGCGAAGCTGGTAACCACGCTCAAATTGAAAAAATTGCACACCGCAGGCTTAGACGAAATACGATTTCACTTGGACCCTGACAAGAAGGGTGAATGGAAAAAGATTCTTTTGGCAAAGAAACATGAATGGAAGATCGGAGTCGAGATTCCAGCGATTCCAGACAAAGAAAAAGAAACCAAACAGATGATTGATTTCCTAGACGACAAAATAGATTTTTTGAACATCAACGAACTTGAGATAAGCGATAATAACGCCAACCAGCTCCTGAAGAAAGGTTTTCATACAAAAGACAGGATGTCTTATGGCATAAAAGGCAGCGATGGACTTGCAAAGAGGCTGTTGAAGTATTGTGCAAAGAAGAAAGTGAAGTTCAATGTGCATTATTGCACATGTAAGCTGAAAGATAAGGTGCAGCTTGCTAAACGGATTAAGAGAAGAGCAAAGAATGTGGCTAAAGACTTTGATATAATCACTTCAGACGGCATGCTTTTTAGGGGAGCGATATACAATAGGATAGTTCCTGGCTTTGACTATGAAAATAAGATAAAGAAAGCGAAAGACAAACAAAAAACAATAAATAAATTAAATAAAGCGGTCAAGACCCTCCGGGGGAAACATAAAATCCCTGCAGAACTCTTCTACGTAGACAAAGAAAGACTAAGGATTCTTACATCCGCCAGAATATCCCAAGAACTTAGCTTGGACATAAAGAAATTAAAGCTAAAACCCTCCTTCATAACTGAATACCCCACCCACGATTCTTTGATAATAGAGCTGGATTTTTTGTAAAGATTAGTTCACTAGCGTTCTCAAGTTCTGCTTGTTTCAAGCAAAACTTTAAAAATGAATACTGATTTTTCTCTCTTTATGGGCCTGTAGTCTAGTGGCTATGCGTAAAATCAGAGATTTTGGCATCTCTGGTGTCGCCACCACAGATGACGTTGCCTTCACATGGCAGAGGTCCCCGGTTCGAGTCCGGGCAGGCCCATCTTCTTTAGAAGTGGGCAAATCCGAATAATCTTTGATTATGAGAATGGGCCCAGTTTCTTTTCTTTTTCATTCTCCAACAGAAAAGTTTATATAATCCAATTTCCGAGAATAAACATGGAAATCAAGATTGACACCAAGAGGGATTCTGCAGATGACATCAAGAAGATGATAGCTTTCCTACAGCACTTCATAAGCGAGTCTTCAAGCCTGAACCCATATTCAAGCCCAGACAACGTGCCTTCTGCGAACGAGCTGCCGACCGGAGCTTTTAATCTGTTTGATAGCCCGCCTAGTTCTAAAGTCTCACCGCCGAGCGATCCTGAAGACGATTCTGATGAGATACCTGAGATAGAGCCTTATTGAACTTCTTTACTACATAGTAATAGTAATATTTATATAGCTGGCTTCGTTCTTTTCAAGTATGAGCAGGACCATCTCTGATTGGATAATACAAATGAAAAAATCTCCAGGACTACATCAGCTTGGCCGAGATTTCCATACAAACAAGATAGTAGATAGTGATAGGTTGATACAATCAGGACTGCCCACTCTAGATCACTTAAAGATGCCATACAATGATTTTGTCAGATGCACTCCTGAGTTAGAAGCTTTTCTTGCAAGACACAAAGCTTATGTGGTTAGAGCCATACCCAATACTGATGCTATTCATAGACAATATAATGTTGGGGTGTATTCCTATGAAGATTGCTTAGATTTCTTGAATATGGCCATAGAAGAAGGAGATGAAGACAAACATAAAGTTTATCTGACAGAATACGAACCAGAAAGCTGGGCAGGCATAATAATATCAAGGCCAAGAGATGTCTTGATAGAAGTCGCCAAGGTCTCATTAGCAGAGCTTAGCCATGACCAAGTCAATTCTGTGGGTGGACGCTATGCAAGCCACACCGGGAGTATCAAGACCATGAGATACACCACAGATGATCCTGAAGCAATTAGCCTGATGTGGGCAGCTTTGCAATATCTAAGAAAAAGAGACCTTCCAGATTCCCCATTCTTTCCAGAACTTGATCTCGTGCCAGGCTATTTCGAATTCGTCGTGACAAAAGAGACCAATAGGATCATGTTTCTTGATTACAAGGTGAACGATACTTATCTTAGATGATCATAGAAGCTTGTCCAACTCTAGCTTGTTGAAGATATCTACTTCTTTATGAAAGAAATCAGAGAGTTTTTCTTTGCAAGTCTCTATAGGCACCCATTCATAAGCAGAATGTTCCTCGCTCAATTTTACTTTGTCATCAAGAGCTTTGCATAAGAATATAATCATGGTTATGGTCTGCTTATCGTCCCTGACAAAATGCGCAACATTAATTGGTTGTAATACTTCTATGTCAAGGCCTGTCTCTTGCTTGGTCTCCCTTTTCAAGCCATCATAAGGATTCTCTCCTAGCCCTAGTCTTCCGCCAGGTATCTCCCAGATATCCGGCTTCTGCACATCATCAGACGCTCTCCTTAAGACCAAGAGTTTCTTGTCTTTTACGATAAAAGATTTTACAGCTATTCTGAAATCAACCATGTTAGAGGTGTGAAGAAAGTTGGTTATAAAAAGTTTTCGAACCAAAACTTTTTAAACAGTCCGCCTTTCACATTCTCTATGAAATACAAATATCTCGACCACACTGCAGACGCCAAGTTCCAAGCTTTTGGCAAAAATCTGGAAGAGGCTTTTGAGAACGCAGCGTTGGCCGCATTCAATATAATCGTGAAGACAGAGGATGTCAAGCCAGAAGTAGTTCAGGCTATAAAAGTCAGTGCAAAGAAGAAAGAGTCACTGCTTTACGACTTTCTTGAGGAACTGTTCTTCTTGCTTGATACTGAAGGTTTTGTACTCAATAAGATTGAAGGATTGAAAATAGAAGAAAGAGACGATGCGTTTCATTTGCACGCCAAGGCGTGGGGAGACTCATACAAGAACTACGAGGTCTCTGGAAATCTTAAGTCAGTCACTTACAACGACATGTTCATAAAAGAAGAAAAAGGCAAGGTTACTGTTCAAGTAGTCATTGATCTATAAAGGTGATAATCATGGAAATCAAGAAGATAAGCGATTATATCTGGGAAGTGCCGAAGCACGGCAAGATGAAGGTTCCTTTAGTAATCTATGCAAGCGAAAAGCTGATGAGAAAGATGGAAGAAGACGGCGCCATAAACCAAGGCATCAATGTAGCAAGCCTTCCAGGAGTATACAAGCAATCCATCATGCTGGCAGATGCACATTACGGCTATGGATTCTCAATAGGAGGAGTAGCTGCCATCGACGCTGAAAAAGGCTGCATCACCCCTGGTGGAATCGGTTTTGATATTAATTGCGGCGTCCGTTTATTGACGACAAATCTCACGAAAGAAGATGTCGAGCCAAAGATCAGGGAATTATTGATATCCTTGTTCAAGAATGTACCTAGTGGAGTAGGATCCGAATCAAAATTAAGGTTGACTGATGAAGAGTTAGATGCAGTCTTGAAGGACGGTGCTAAATGGGCTGTCAAGAAAGGATACGGAAGCAAAGAAGACACTGACCACTGTGAAGAAGAAGGAGCCATGCCTGGAGCAGACCCAAAGAAAGTCTCTCATAAGGCCAAAGCTCGCGGCAGAAAACAGCTCGGCACTCTTGGAGCTGGAAACCATTTCCTAGAGGTCCAGATTGTCGACGAAATATATGATCCTAAGATTGCCAAGAAGTTTGGAATAACCAAGAAAGGCCAGATCACTGTGATGATCCACTGCGGTTCCAGAGGTCTTGGCCACCAAGTATGCTCTGATTATCTAAGGAAGATGGAAGATGCTTATCCAGATATCATGAAGAGCTTGCCTGAGAAAGATTTGATCTATGCGCCTGCAGGTTCTGAGTTAGCAAAAGATTATTTTGGGGCCATGGCTGCTGCAGCCAATTATGCCTGGGCAAACAGGCACATCATAGCTCATCAGGTAAGAAAGAGCTTCAAGGATCTATTTCCAAAAGTTGAATTGAAACCGATCTATGACGTAGCTCACAACATCGCTAAATTAGAAGAACACGAGATAGACGGAAAGAAGAGAAAGGTCTATGTGCACAGAAAGGGAGCAACGAGAGCGTTTGCCCCTGGCAGGAAAGAAGTGCCTAAGGATTACCGTGACGTAGGTCAGCCGATATTAATACCAGGTAGCATGGGAACTGCTTCTTATATTCTTGTTGGAACAGAGACTGCCATGAAAGAGACCTTTGGCAGCACTGCTCATGGTGCAGGAAGGCTGATGTCAAGGCACGCTGCGATAAATAAGTTCAGGGCCGAAACTGTCAAGGCAGAGCTTGAGAAGCAGAACATCTACGTAAAAAGTGCAAGCTGGAGAGGCATCTGCGAAGAGGCTCCTGGAGCTTACAAGGACGTGGATGAAGTCGTCAAGTCCAGCCATGAAGCAGGCATTGGAAAATTAGTCGCTAGAGTGAGGCCGTTTGGTGTTATCAAAGGTTAGATATCAATAATCTTCCCCTTTGTCCCGACGTTGATGACTCTTGTTTTTCCTATTTTTTCTTCCAGTCCTTCTGCTTCGTGCACATGACTACACAATAATATGTCTGGCTTGAATTTTTCCACTGCTTTCCTTATGCCGTCGCTGCCTGGGAAGATGGTGGTGAACTTCTCCATCCTTGTTTTAGAAGGATGCACATGAGTCACCATTATTTTTTTACGTAAATATTTTATCTTGTCAAAGCCTTGCTTGAGCAGATCATAGATTTCTTTCTCACTCAACTGCGCAACA
The DNA here is from genome assembly GCA_043815805.1 of archaeon. Lineage (GTDB taxonomy): Archaea > Nanobdellota > Nanobdellia > Woesearchaeales > JBDRIN01 > JBDRIN01. Next base: position 6,355 of record JBDRIN010000023.1, read on the forward strand.
CCGATGTTTGCTCCACCTGCACCGAAGATGCCGACGTCCTCATATCTTACAGAATAGCCATGGATATTTTTCACGCCGTAGAACTCTGCCAGAAAATCAGCTGTGGCAACAGATTCATGATTGCCGGGTATAAGCAGGACTTTCTGATGTCTCTTAACAAAAGGCTTAATGAGGTTCTTAGTGCTCTTTTCGAACATGGTTATGTCGCCGCAAAGGATGACTAAGTCAACATGTTCTTTCTCTGCTCGTTTAGCAAGCTTCTCTGCCAGGTCCACGTCTCCGTGGATATCACCTGCAGAAAGGATTCTGAACTTATGTTTCTCAGTCATTTTACTCTTACCTTGACCTTGGCGTATTCATTTGTCAGGTTTATCAGGTTAGAAGGATGTCCTTTCTTCTTTCCTTCGTAGAATATGTAATCAGTATGGTTCCTTATATCTATATCCAAGTCTTCAAGGCTCGTCATGAAATTACCACCAGTCGGGTTGGCCGAGGTTGTTATGACAGGAAATCCCAGCTCTGAGATGGTCTTGGTGAACCAGTTCTGGGGTATCCTTATGCCGAGAGTGCCTATCCCCATGTTCACGTTGTATGCGATGGATCTCTTTTTCTTGAGCCCAAAGATAAAGGTGTATGGCCCTGGAAGCTTGTTGATCCATTTCTCTCCCACGCCTGTCACATGGCAGTTCTTCCTTATCCAGTCCTTAGAAGGCGCTATGACAGAGAATGGCTGGACAGTGCTCTTCTTTATCTCTCTTATTTTCTGCACTAATCTCTTATTCCTTGCGTCGCAGCCTATGCCATAGATGGTGTCTGTAGGATAGATGAATATGCATTTCTTCAATTGTTTGAGAACGAATCTTTTGTTTTGAGTGAGTTCATCCTGGTTTAAGACAATCATAAATAAAGAAAATGATGCTGGGTTTTTAAAGTTAATTAATATAAGGCATATATTTCATATGTTTTTCATGTTTTCCCGCCTTACTGCCTGCTGCCAGTAGAAGACATCCATGAAATCCACCTTATTCTTGTAAGAGTCCCATCCCACAAACTCCTTCTTCCTAAACATCCTAGCATCCTCTGACATATCTCATGAAGTCGCGCTTTTCTTCAGGATCCAGGACCTGGTTTTCTTCCATGACTTGGACCAGCTTTTCCGCGTAATAGTCATATCCTGTCTGTGTCTCCATCATCTATATCACCCCTCTTTGTTTTGCGGTGTACTCCTTCATTTGCTCGAAAAAAAGGTTTTCGATGAATTGTGTGTCGTTCATGTTTATCACCTAAAGAAGAGTTTGTTTTAGAGCTTTATATAGGCTACGCGTGGATGTCCAGTGGTAGTGCTCATGTACACTTAATAGTAGTAAAAAAAGAAAGATTTATAAATAAATCCGTATGAAAATAGGGAAATACGGTGAAATCATGTTAGGCATACCAGAAAACGTTGATCGTCTACTGAAAGCACATATGCGAGATTACATTAGACAAACCTCTAGCATTGCAGATATCATTGCATTTGGAATTAAGTACACAAGAAATGAGAATGGGTGGCAACTCATAGATGAAGTCTACATCCCAAGCCTTGAAGAGACACTTGAACTAGAGAAAGCGCAAGCAAGAAATCCTCCTGCAGGCAAACATGAAAGATATTTGGCCATCATGGAATACCTGGCATCTGAAGATCCAGACCATCAAGACTATGCAGGAACCATAGCGACTTCTTTGATGAAGATACAAGGTTTCAATCCAGACATCCCATTCCAGGATGAAGTAGTCGATTGGTTGGTAGCAGTGGCTTATCAAGAGATTCCTGAAGAGAAAAAGCAAGATGATTACGCTTTCGCAAGGCTAAGATCAAGCATGGCCTTGATAGAAGCCCACAGAAACTCAGACGAAGAGATCACACTAGGCCTTGACTGGAATATAATAGTCAATAATATTGAACGGGCTGTTGAATTGGATAAGGGCCTGAAAGAAGAAACCATGCCATATCTTATCTATGCAAGGACGAGGCTCGCAGAAGAACCTGAAGAAGGAAACTAAAAATCCGTAATCTTCTTATTCACAATAGTGGTATTCCCACCAGTGCCTGTCTGTTTTTTCAGAGAAATGAACTTGCTCTGGTCTAGTTTGGCTATCTTCCTTTGAAATGTTTTATAACTTGATTTCCCACCCGCTTTCTTATACTCTCTGTATAAATCTCCTATCTTCTTGCCGTCGTTCTTCCTCACAACTTCAAGTATGAACTTGGTTTCGTCCTCTAAATCAGAGCTTTTCTTTATTGAGAAATCAGTCATCTTCTCCAAAGCTTTTTCCACGTGTTCTTTGGCGACCTTTTTATTGCTGCGTTCTTCTGCAATCAAGGCAGCTTCTTTTAATAAGAATAATCCTGTCCTTATGTCCCTTGCAGCCGCTGCCTTGGCAGCGACTGTTTCTAAAGCCTTAGGATCCCAGACTCCCTGTACAAAAGCCTGCTCTGCTCTCTGTTTTATTATATCTACGGTCTCTTTCAAAGTGTATTCTTTGAACTCCAGCATTTCTGGAGTCAACCTGGATTTGATCCTCTCATCCAATTCAACAAGCCATATCTTGTAGTTTGTGATCAATATTATGCATTTTCGATATATGCTCTCTAGGATTGTGTATAAGAAGTCTAGGTCTTCTGCCTTGTCTATCTCATCGAAGACAAAGACTGCAGAGTTCTTGTTGATCATCTCTGCGATTATCTTGAACAATTCATCTGTCTTCTTGTTCTGTGTGAATTTATAGCCGATCTGCTCACATATCTCCAGCACTACCTTGTGAGAAGTGTTCTTCTGCCAGCAATTCACATAGACAGGGAAGATATCATCTGTCTGCTCTTCCATCTCTTTTAATACATGTCTGCAGGCCACTGTCTTGCCTATACCCGGCCCTCCTGTGATAAATAGGTTCCTGGCATTCCTGCTAGAGAAAAGAGGCTTTATACAGGTAGCTACGTGCTTCTGCTCATTCTCACGATGAGGGATCAACTTAGGTATATAATCAAAGTCTAAAGCTACGTCATTCTTGAACAGGCTCTGGTCCCCGTGCAGAATATTGTCGAATACTCCCATGAGAGGAAGGATGGGTATTTACTTTAAAAATCTTTCTTTCGACAGAAGAATATTTCTAGTTGTCCTTCATCCATTTGTATAAAGGGATATTATGCAGGTGGAATGGAATTACGCACCCGCACTTGCTGCAATCTAGTTTTTCTCCAAGAATGCAGGGAAGTTTTCTTTCACCCATCGGGTTCATACTGAAGGTTGATCTTGGGAGAATACAAGATAAGGTTACATCAGAAGCATTTTCAGATTTCATTGAATTCAATAGAGATTTGCTGTTCCAAATAAATCTGCCATATTTTTTCTTCAGTTTTAAGAGTTGGTCAATTATTTCATCTCTTAATTCTGGTTCAATGTAGAAATCCTCTTTAATCCCTTCCATAGGAGTATAAAAATCAAAGACAATCCCCTTTACTTGAGTCTTTTTCCATTCTTCAAGCATGTCTTCTATACAATGATAATTCTCCTTGTTGAGTGTGCAAACCAGGGTGATTTTGATATCTTTCCTATCTACATTCTTCTTTATCTTATCATAAATGCCTTTCCCTCTTATTTTTTCACAGATTTCCTTTGTTCCATCAACCGAGACATAGAAAAAACAATCTTTCCACTCTGGGAGTTCAATCGTGCCGTTTGTCATGACACAATTTGCCAGGAATAGTTCCATGGCCTTCTCAACTACCTTTTTTCTCAGTAGCGGCTCTCCCCCGACCCAATTAGCCTGGAATATCCCTGGATGTTCTTTTTTTATTTCCTTGATTCTCTTCAAGAAATCTTCATCATTCAATTCTCCTGCATGATTCTGTTGGAAGAAATAGCAGTGCTTGCATCTGAGATTGCATCTATGGGTTACATCTACAGACAGCGAATAGGGTAGCTTTGTTCCGAATAACCTACTATCTAAAAAGTACATACCCAGTTTAAAGTAGTTAAGCATATCGGTCTGATTTTTGGGGGTATTTAAAAACTCTTCGATGCCACGGGTAGGGTTATGAATAAAAAAGGTGGGGTAAACTAAGAATAAATCATCAAAGAAAAATCAATCATCCTTCTGGTTCTCAAGTCTCTTTATGCATTTGTCGCAATAGTTCTTCTTGGACTCGCCTTTTTGGACAACGAATCTCTCTTTGCACAATCTGCAATGCTTCACAATCTTATATTCAACCATTAAAAATAAAGATAGGAAGGTTCTTTTTAAAACCTCCGGTTTATCTTCCTCTCGGCCG
>JBDRIN010000024.1:0-5190 GCA_043815805.1 archaeon
AGGCTTCAAGATATTCATGTTCCATACAGCACTTACAGAATTGAAACCAAAAGAATTAGCGCAGATGGACTCATCACCAGTCTCTATGCTGCCGAAAGGCTTTGATTATTACGCAGGAGGACATGTACACATTGTGGAGAAGCAGGACCTTGAGGGTTACAAGAACATAATCTATCCTGGACCGTTGTTTCCGACCAACTTCGCAGAGCTGGAGAAGCTGGAAGGCGGCGGATTCTATATCTATGATAAAGGAAAAGTTGAATATGTCCCATTGAATATCAAGAATGTCTTCTCTATAAAGCAGGACGCAGAACACAAGACTCCTGAAGAAGTAGAGGCAAATCTCATGGACAAGATAAAGAAGCATGAGTTCAATAACACAATAGTTCTTCTAAGGATCGCTGGGAAACTGAAGCATGGAAAGAGCTCAGACATCGCTTTCAAACAGATAATAAAGCTCTGCTATGACCGAGGAGCCTTCTTTGTGATGAAGAACACCAACAAACTGACGAGCGAAGACTTCGAAGAGATCAAAGTCGACCAGGCCAGCGCAGACGAGATCGAAGTCAACATCATAAAAGAACACCTCGGACAGATTAAAGTGAGCTTTGAAGAGGAGAAAATAGCGAAGGAGTTGATGAAATTACTTTCCTCTGAAAAACAAGAAGGCGAAAAAGTCTATGAATATAATTCTAGAATAAAAAAAGAGTTGGATAGTGTGCTGGGAATATAATCACAAACACTCATTCCATCTATCAACCATCTCCTGGTTCATATCTATTAATATCACTTCTTTAAGATGTTCTGCCTTGAAGCCTTTGATGGTATCAATCATGACCTTGGCTGCTGCTTTGAAAGACAATCCTTCTGTGCCTATGCCCATCCCAGGCATGGCAATCAAATCATAACCTTTCTCCTCAGCCTTCTCCAACGCCGCTTCAACAGCGCACTTCAACTTGTGCTCGTCTGTTTTGCCAGAAGGCTCTTCTACAGTCGGGACATGGATGATCTTCTTGACCTTTAGGATGCCAGGACTGGTCACAACAGCATCTCCAATATTGATAGGTGCCTGCTGTATCGCTTCGTCCTCTATCTCGTCGCCGCCAATCTTCTTTATGTGTCCTGATATGGAACATTCCACAGAACCGGCCATATTAGTCGGGTTGACTATTGCATCTGCCTCTACAGTCGTTATTGAACCTTTTTTTATGGTTATTTTCATAGTATCCCCTCGTTGATTTTATCTAAATATTCGAATAAAATATCCGCGAACAGCACCAGATCCATCTTTTTGATCTCTTCGACAGTTTTCCAGGCATACTCTGAATGCTCATCGCTGAGAGTGACCTTATCTGTGTTGGCTTTCAAAAGAAAGACTCGCGCATAAGACCTTACGCCTTCTGCTTCACCTTGGGCAGGCTGTAATTGTTTTTCAACAACAAGGTCCTCGCCAATCTTCAAGCCTGTCTCCTCCTTGATTTCTCTTTTCAAAGTCTCGAGAGGATCCTCGTTCTCTTTGTATTTTCCGCCGGGAACCTCCCACTTGTCCTTGTTATAAGGTGCTGCATCTTTGATTTTTTTCAGCATCAAGAACTTATCATTATGCCTGATTATGCCCCTCACTACATGCATCTCTATCATGTCATAAGAAATAGAAGCATCCTATAAAAAGTTTATGGCTTCCAGCGTAAAGGAGTCCTCGGGAAAGGCACCGCGTCCTTCACATTGTCAAGCTTGCAGATCCAGGCGATTACTCGCTCTACTCCTAGACCATATCCTGCATGCGGGACAGAACCATATTTCCTGGTGTCCAGATACCACTCATAATCCTTAGGATTCTCTCCCATGTCTTTCAGAGACTGCTTCAGGGCAGGAATGTCTGTGTCTCTCTGGCTGCCGCCCATCAGCTCTCCGTAGCCTTCTGGAGCGAGCATGTCAAAGCACAAAGCTGTCTTGGGGTCTTTCGAATCTCTTGGCTTGTAGAAAGCCATTATCTCTTTAGGATAATGAGTTACGATGAGAGGCTTGTCATAGTGATTCATCAGCTTGTCTTCTTCTATGGTTCTTAGGTCTTTACCCCAGGGCACATTCATCTTTTCCTTGTCTTTGAGGATCTTTAGGGCTTCAGTATAGGTTATCCTGGAGAAAGGCACCTTTATCTTCTTGAGCTTGTTTATGTCCTGATCTAGAAGCTTGAGCTCTTCAGGGTTGTTCTTCACGACTTCCTGGACGATAAAAGCCACGCATTCTTCAGCGCTTTTTAGTAGCCCTGGAAGATCCATCCATGCTGCTTCCATCTCTGCCATCAAGAACTCGGATAGATGCCTTGAAGTCTTGCTTGTCTCAGCTCTGAAGCAGGGACTGATGCAGAATAATTTTTCAAGGCTGAAGATAGCTGCTTCTGCATATAACTGCCAGCTCTGGGTGAGATATGTCTTTTCTTTGTAGTATTTCACTTCGAAAAGAGTGGCTCCTCCTTCGCTCTGGCTTGGCTGTAAAATTGGTGGGGGGAATTCAAAGTAGCCTTGATTCAAATAGAAGTTTCTGAAAGCCTGCAGGACTGTATTCCTTACTTTCATCACTGCAGTCAATTTTCTGCTGCGCAGCCAAAGATGCCTGTTGTCCAACAAAAATTCCGGGCTCTGGTCCTTGGTTATAGGATATATCGGGCTTTCTCCGATGATCTTGATTGTTTCTATCGCTATCTCATATCCTGTGGGGGCGCGGTCGTCCTTTTTTATCACACCTTCAAGCTCGACAGAAGTCTCTATGGGCGTCTTCTGTGATTCTTCCCAGCATTGGTTATCTGGCTTTATGACGCACTGTATTATATTGGTGGAATCCCTGATTATGAGAAATCGAACCTTGTTTGAGCCTCGTTCCCTATAAACCCATCCTCTGATGGCTACTTTACCTGTACCTTTCTTCATGGCTTCGTGTATAGACATATATTTCATTGATACCACCTAAAGAGATGTATTTAGAGAAGTGTATTTAAAGTTTTCCTTCTGAGAAGGCTCTTTAACTTCAACCCAAATAGAAACCTTCAGAAAACATTTATATAGGGATGCCTTTACTATGCTTAATAAGGTAAAAAGGTGATATTATGAAACTAAACTTAACCACAATTGTAATGATTTCGATTATGGCAATCCTGCTCATTGCAGGATGCACAACAATAGTGACTCCGGGACCAGGGAAGGGTAACTTGCCTGGGACCGATCTGGAACTTGGAACTTATGAAGACCCAGGAATCTTCGACCCTGATGAAAATCTTAACGTCCAGAGCTTCTCTTCCATAGCAGAGTTCAATGACTTTGTCAAGAACGCAGGCGACGGATACGGCGGAGGCTATTATGGAGTGTTTTCCTCAACTGGCGCTATGAGAGCAGGAGGAGAGGTCATGATGGACATGGCTGTTGAATCCAACGAAATGGCACCTCAAGCCATGAAAGCTGTTGGAGGCGCAGACCTTGATTACTCTGAAACAAACGTCCAAGTAGCAGGCGTAGACGAAGCAGACATCATAAAGACAGATGGAAACTACATCTACACCGTCACAGACAAGACCTTGTTCATAATCAAGGCTTACCCAGGAGAAGACGCAGAGGTAGTCTCCAAGATGGTCTTTGAGAACCAACCAACAAGCCTTTTCGTGAACGGAGATTCATTGGCAGTCTTCGGAGAGTTCTATGATTTAGACTTTTTCCAAGATATCAACTTCAGGCCTAGCCAAGGCATGGCTTATTTCAACATCTATGACATAAGCGACAAATCAGAGCCAGAACTAGTCAAAGAATACAAGTTCGAAGGATACTACTTTGAATCAAGGATGATCGGAGACTATGTATATTTCATAACAGCCACAAGGCCAGAATACAGGACCATACATCCAACTCCTGTGATAATGGAAGACACCGCAGTGAGAGAGATACCAGTTTCAAGCATCTTCCGCTACAACAAGCCTTACTCAGATCCGCAATTCGCCAACATCCACGCGATAAATCTTGGATCCAACAGCAAGCAGGTCACTTCAAAGACCATTGTGGTCGAGGGAAGCCAGAACATGTACATGTCAAAGAACAACATCTACATAACCTACACGCAATACATCAACGAGTGGGAGATCCAGCAGCAAGTCATCATCGACCTTTTAGAAAAAGAGTTGACTGACGCTGACAGAGTGTTGATAGAGAAGATAAAAGATACTGACAATGATGTCCTATCCTACAGGGAGAAGCAGATGAAGATCCTAACCATCATCATGAGCTACATGGAGATGATGAGCTCTGATGAACAAGATGACTGGCAGGAACAGGCAGAAGCAGAAATGGAGAAAAGGCTAGAAAAGTATGAGTACAGAGAATACACCCTGATCCACAAGGTGACTGTGGAAGATGATGAGATCACCATCGGTCCTTCAGGAGAAGTCCCAGGACACGTGATCAACCAGTTCTCTATGGATGAATATGAAAACGTATTCCGAATCGCTACCACCATAAGCAGAAGCTGGTCAAGGACATGGAGCGAAAGCACTCCTTCAACCAACAACATCTTCACCTTGGACGAAGATCTGGAAGAGATGGACAGCTTGACTGGTCTTGCAGAAGGAGAACAGATCTACTCCACAAGATTCATGGGAGAGCGCTTATACATGGTGACTTTCAGGCAAGTGGACCCGTTCTTTGTCATAGATCTAAGCAACCCGAACAGCATAAAAGCTCTCGGAGAGCTGAAGATACCTGGCTTCTCAAGATACCTGCATCCTTATGATGAAGACCACATCATAGGCATAGGTAGGGACGCTTCAGATACAGGAAGGACCCAAGGATTGAAGATATCTCTCTTTGATGTATCCGATGTTGAGAATCCTGAAGAAGTGGCTAAGTTCGTGACCAAAGAGAAATACGCCCAGTCCACAGCAGAGTTTGAGCACAAGGCTTTCTTATTCTCAAAAGAGAAGAACCTGCTCGTGATACCTGCCTACAGCCAAAGCTACAGCTATTACAGGAACAATGCCGATGACCAGGATTACAACGGCGCCATGGTCTTTGATATAGACTCTGACAGCATAGAGCTTCGGGGCATAATAGACCATACCGTGGGCCAGAACACAGGCTACGGACCGTTTGTGGAAAGAAGCTTGTACATAGAAGAGCTGCTGTACACCAAGTCACCAAGGCTGTTGAG
>JBDRIN010000025.1:0-6590 GCA_043815805.1 archaeon
CGGAGGTTTCGTCATAGACGTCTATGGAAGCATTGTCTGTGATTACAGCGTGGTCGCTTCTGACCAATGCAGCGGAACCCAAAGCTTATGGGTGCATGAATACACCACAGACGGCTACACGTACAATTACACATCTGTATATTGTCCTGATGAAGGCTTTGATCATTGCGAAGACGGAGCATGCGTAGAGCCATTCCCGACAAACTGCACTGACACAGACGGAGGCTTTGTAATAGAAACCTACGGAGAGATCGTCTGCGACGGAACTACCATGGCTTCAGACGAGTGCAGCGGCGGAGAGAGCAGATGGGTCCATGAATACACATTAGACATCACTGGCTGGGACTGGGAATCAATATTCTGCCCAAGCCAGGGATACAACCGATGCAACAACGGAGAATGCATAGAGCCATTCAACCTCACCAACCAAACCTACACAGACACAGACGGAGGCATAGTTTTAGACGAAAGAGGCTTCATACTTCTTTCAGAGAACGGAACCCTGGTGGCAGAAGATAGCTGCGGAGGCACCACAGAAAAATGGGTTAGAGAATGGTTCACAGATGGAGACACTTACCAGATGATCTCTCATTACTGTCCATACTACGGCTTTGAAGAATGCCATAACGGAGCATGCGTCGAACCGACAGGCAATGAAGTAGAATGCGGAGACATCATAGATAAAGACTTCTACATGTACAATGACTTATTGAACTGCCCAGGCAACGGCTTAATAATCGGTGCTGACGACATAACATTAGACTGCAACGGACATTCAATCAGCGGAGACAGCGTAGGCACTGACTTTGGCGTGCATCTTAATCTCATGGATGGAGTGACTATAAAAAACTGCAACATAGAGGGTTTCCACACAGGCATTTTCCTGCAGACTTCAGACTTCAACACCATCATAGATAACAATTTAATGAACAACCAGAATGGAGTTAAACTTGCTACTTTCTCAGACAGCAACTCGGTCTTCAACAACACCATGGATTACAACAGCGTAGAAGGTCTAGGCATCTACTCATCTGATGACAACTTAATCACATACAACGACATGAGATGGAATGGCAACGGAGGAATAAGCTTGTGGGACTGCAGCGACAACATAATCTGGGCTAATAATTTCACAGGTAACCCAATAAACGCTTATGAAAATCCAAATGCGAACAATAACGACTGGAACACAACCATAGGAAACTTCTGGAGTGACTTCGAAAGCAACGAAGGATACCCGACGCATTATATAATCACAGGACCAGGCGATGGCATCGACTGGAATCCTGTAGGTTCATTCATACCAACCTGCTCCGATGGCACAGTATATGGAGAATGCTCCAGCGCAAAGCCGAAGTATTGCGACGACGGAATACTAATCAACAAATGCCAACAATGCGGATGTCCGAAGAAGCAATGGTGCAAGATGGACGGTTCATGCCAAGGCATACAGGAATTGATTCCGATGAGCCCTATGGAAAGGCCATGATCATTCCCCAACAGCGATCCTGAACACTTGCTCACCTTTTCGGAGCAGATCTTCTGATTTCTCCTTAGATTTAGAATCAACAATAATCCTAAACACGCCATGCTCTGTCTTAGAAGCGCGATACCAAATCCATGAAGTATCATCAATTACTATCTTCAACCCTCCGGTCTCATCACCGGTCTTCTGGATCTTGTAGCCTTGATTTCTAAACGTTTTTTCTATCTTCTTCTTCACATCAACAACATCAATATCGCTCCTTTTCACATTGATCCTTGGAGTATAATACTTTGGAAGCTCATCATACAATTCAGACAGCTTCTTTCCAGACTTAGCAATAAGACCTAAGATAAACACTAAAGTCTGTATGCCATCCCTACACCTAGAAGGCGCAACCATGCATCCGCCATTACTCCCCTCGAGACCGATTATAGAATCATACTTATCCATGCCTTTCACAACATTGATCTCACCAACCTCAACCTCAACCACTTTAGCATCATACTTGGCAGCCACCTCTTTAATCAGCCAGGAAGTCGCATCATTGATGACGACCACCTTGTTGCCAGACTCCCAACCAGGCAAGACCTCTTCTGCCAATAATCCAGCGACAAACTGCCCAGACATCATCCTGCCGAGATCATCAAGGAACTCCACACGATCAGCATCGCAGTCAAAGCCAGCCCCAATATCCGCTTTCTCCTGCTTCATGACCTCAGAGAGATAATCCAAAGAATTCACGTTCGGCTCTATGGTCCTAACGAACCCGCCTATCTTCATGTTCTTAGCAATAACCTTAACACCTAGCCTTCCAAGGATCTCTTTTACGACCACAGCACCGGCTCCGCCATTAGGATCAACCACTGCTTTCAGCTTCCTTTTCTTTATGGTCTCAGCCGCTTCCTTGTCCAAGAAGCCAAGTATATACTCGATATATTTTTCAGAAGCCTCCTTCACTTTATCAACAGCTTTGCCTAAAGGTTTTTTCTCACACACAACCGCTTTCTGGGCATTAGATATGACCCAGTCAGCATGCTCAGGCTCTAAGATAGCACCATTAGAACTCAAAAATTTCCAGCCATTATACTCGACATCGTTATGGCTTCCGGTTATAATGATCCCTCCATCCGCCTTGAACTCCCTGACAGCCAGTTCAATAGCAGGAGTAGGATTCACATCAACATCCAGCACATTACACCCTTCAGCAAGCAACTCCTTGATCATGGTCTTTTTTATCCTATAGCTGGAAGGCCGAGGATCCATGCCGATAACGACAGTAGGCTTCTTCACCTCCTGCTTCAGCCAGAGAGTATAAGAAAGGATATATTTACCTATGGATTCTTCAGTCAGGTCTTTCTCAAAACCCCTTATGCCTGAAAAGGTTTCTATTAGCATGTCATAGAGAAAGACTTGCCGAATCTTTATTAATTTTGTGGATTTAAGGCCTTAAAAGAAAAACTTTTAAATAGAGGAAAAACCAAAGGTCATAGATGATAAAGAATCCTTGGATAATAATAAACCCCGGAGCTACAGGGGCAGTCAAGACCATCGCTTTCTTTAAAGGCAAGAAAATAAAGTTTTCCAGGGTGAAGAGCCAGGCCAGCATGAGCAAGATCCTCAAGAACAAGCTGAAAAAAGGCCATACAAACTTCATAATATGCGGAGGCGACGGGACAGTGAACATATTCGTCCAGACCTATATGAAGCTCCCTAAAAAGAAAAGAGAAACGATAAAGGTGGGTTTTCTTCCCAGCGGAAACGGAAACGACCTGGTGAATGCCCTGAAGATGCCTCTTGACATAAAAAAAGCATATGAAAGGGTCATGAAAGGCAGATCAAAAAAGATAGACATCATAAAGGTCAACAAGAAATACTTCATAACAGGAGGCACCATAGGCATCGTGACAGAGATCGCCATGGAAGTCGACAAATGGATCGCAGATATGAGAAAGATCAAGATACAGAAGACCCAGATAGAAGAGATAGATACGTTGGTATCCACCTTGAGAAAACTCCTTAAGCCCAAAACAAAAGACCATTTCTATTATCTCTCGATTGTCAAACGGCTTTTCATCGGCTACAAAGGCATAAAAGGCCTTAAGATAGACGACAGGTTCTACAGCGATAAAGTCTTCACAGGAGTCGCAATCCAGAACCAAGAATTCATAGGGAAAAAGTTCTTTTTCGCGCCTAAAGCCAGCCATTCAGACGGCTACTTCGACATCGTAATAATAAGGAAATCAAAAGATCCATTATCCGACTTCATCACCCTGCTGAACGTCGTCCAAGGAAAGCACATAAACTTCAAGACTGTCTTCAGATTGAGGGCAAAAAAAGCGACTATCAGCACTAAGAGCAAAGAGCCTTTCATGGCTGACGGAGAGCACATGCTGGAAAGCAAGAAATTCAAGATAAGCACCGTGCCTAAAGCGGTAAGCATATACTACTAAAATGATTCCATGGATACATTTTGTTTTGAAATGCCTGTACCTGTTCTTACCAGTCTATTTCTCGAACATGGCGCCAGTCATACTCAAGAAGATACCTCTGCCTCATCATCCTGTTGACTTCGGAAAGAGCTTCAGGGGAAAAAGGATTTTCGGAGCCAACAAGAGCTGGAAAGGCATATTCCTTGGTGTCATACTAGCTATAATAATCTCATTTATCCAAGTCCAATACCTCAACCACGTGCCTTTCTTCGACACATTGATACTGATAGAATACAGCAACTGGCTCTTAGTAGGATTCATGATGGGCCTCGGAGGCCTGCTAGGAGACCTCATCGAGAGCTTCTTCAAGAGGCAGCTCGGGATAGGGCCCGGCAAGCCATTATACATAATAGACCAGATAGACTATGTGCTTGTAGGTTTATTGTTCACGAGCTTTGTCCTACCTTTGACATGGCTGATGGCAGGCACCATAATAATAGTCAGCATAGTCTTAACCATAATAGTCAACCAAATAGCCTATTACACAAAGATACGGAAGGTAAGATGGTAAGAAAAAGAAACCTACCCAACATACTGACTGTCATAAGAGTCATCCTTACAGGCTTTATCATATACTTTCTTCTTCAGCCAGACCTGGCATCAAAGTTCATCGCCTTAGCCATAGGCTTAGTTGCCGGCATAAGCGACCTTCTCGACGGCATGCTGGCCAGGAAATACAACTGGATAAGCACCTTCGGCAAGATAGCAGATCCCACAGCAGACAAGATATTCACACTAGGCATCTTCATAACATTTTCAATACTGAGAGTCTTCTCATGGCTCTGGCTCATACCAATAGTGCTGAGAGAAATCATAGTCACTGGCTACAGGTTCAAGTTTGTCAAGGAGAATAAAAAGGTAGCTGCAGGCAAGAGCGGCAAGGTCAAGACCTTTTCACAGATGATCCTCTTGGTTGTGATGTTTGTATACCTCCTGCTGAGGGACCATTCAAGCTACACTTCTCTCACAAGCGTATTTCAGGTGATAATGTATGTGCTATTGGTCTGGACAGTCTACATAACAATCCATTCAGGAGTCGTATTCTTCAGAAACGCTAAAAAGAGATGAATCCCCCCGCCCAGATTCGAACCGGGGATTTTTCGGTGACTACGCTGAGCGTCTCTCATCCATAGCAATGATGCTTTGTCAGACGCTATCTACAGCCGAACGTTCTAGCCACTAAACTACGGGGGGCCATAAACAATAGAGAAAAAAAGGGATTTATAAAGTTTTGCCTCTATGCCTAGTCTTTCCTATGGATTCCCACAGGATTTGACGTGGTAGTCCTTTCCCTGCCCTGCCTGGTGTCAAATCGGGCTTTCACAGAAGGCAAAGATATGCCTCCAACAATCTTGAGCGAGGACTTTATCTTGTAAGACAATATCCTTTCCTCGTAAGGCTCAAAACCTTCTATATCCCACTTCAAGATGGTCCCTTTCTTGCCATGCTTGATTATCTTTGAAGGCTTTATGGTGCCCAGGTGCTCTTTCTCGATGACCTCTGCGATGCTGGGTACTTTGTCGATTATCCTGAGGTTCTTTATGGATCTTCTGGTCCTATTCTTTACCAAGACCTTTATCTTGAGGTCTGATACACCTTCTCCTTCTTTTCCGACGACATAGGCATCCTTAAAAAGGATTATAGGGCTCCTCAAGACAAAGTAGAGCACAATGGCAACGAGGATTATTATGATCACGATGAAAGGCCATCTGTAATCCTTCACCAAAGTTATGGTCGCAGATTCCCCTGCTTCCAGAGAGATAGACCAACCCACATAACTGACTCCATCTTCTGACATCACTTCATAATCTGGATTGCTCCTAACAAACATCCTGCTGAAAGCTGATGTCTCTCTTCTCACGACCTTGACGTCCTCCTGGTTGCCGTCATTGAACAGCTGGATAGTCTCTGTGGACATGAAAAATCCTTTCTCTGTCTGGAATGTCTCGGTGACAGTAGAATAACCCACAACTTCATAGTTCTTCACTATAGTCGCCAAGGTCTCGTTCCTGATGGCAGTCACAGTGAGGATGTGCTGTCCAGGAACCTGAGTCTCCTCTAAGGTGAATAAGATTTCCTGGCATTTGCTCTCCAGCGGACCCAATGGCGTCTCGTAGCTCTTCTCGAAGATCTCGCCGTCGATGAATATCTGTAATTTCTCTATGTCCAAGAGGTTCTTGTTCTTCAGGCAAAGATATACGTCCACGGGCTGCCGGGGATCGATCTCTTTGTCTATGTCAACTGTTACAGCCACATTGGGCACGTATGTGCCGAATCTGGCACCTTCTCCGATATAGACATTGATGGCTTTATTGAATATCTCTCCTGTGTTGAGAGATTTTAATTTCATGATGATCTGTTTAGGACCTAGACCCACATCAATGTGAGGGGTAAGATATAGGAAGGATTGGGTAGAGTCGCCTGCAGGCACTTCAATTATAGGAGTGTCTGTGGATATATCCCATAGGATAGTGGCGCTAACACCTCCTGTAAGCTGGAAACGATCGGCTGTATCCTGGTAATTATAGATCGTAACCAGATAAGAGGCTGTCTGGCCTGGCAATATGTCGATGTCTACTTCCTCTGCTGTGAACTCAAAGTCCTGAGCAGAGACC
>JBDRIN010000026.1:0-11330 GCA_043815805.1 archaeon
TGGATTCATTTTATCACTAATTAGTTACTACTACATATTAACTTTATTCCTCCCTTTCAGGAGAAAGATTTATATACTTCCTGCTCTTAACCAAGCCCATGGAAGCAAAGCTAGAAGAACTGGGCTTGTCCAGGAACGAAAGTAAGATTTATCTCTATCTTCTCAAAAAAGGCAGCACAACCACGGGCTCCATAATCAAAAACACGCAAATCGCTAACTCAAGAGTATACAACTCTCTCAACTCTCTTATAAAGAAAGGCCTCGTCACCTACACTGTCCAGAAGAACGGAAAGCACTTCCAGGCAGAGGATCCAAAGAAATTCCTAGAGATTGAAGAAGAGAGAAAAAAGAAAATTCAGAATATGCTTCCAGACATGCTCAACTTAAAAGCTATCCAAGAACCAGAAACAACCTCAGCAGTGTACGAAGGCTTTGACGGCTTCAAGACAGCTTTCAAGAAAATCATCGACGACTGCCCAGACAAAGGCATCATCTACATCTTAGGCTTCTCAGAGCACACTTACAAGACCAGATCATTAAGAACCTTCATCAAGAACATGAACCTGAAGAGCGAGAAAAGAAAACAAAAATTAAAGGTCATTCTAGATATCTCGACAAAAGGCGGCCTCGGCAAAGACCGAGAAAAGGAAAAATTCACAGAAGTAAGATACATGCCTGAAAAATACATCAGCCCCGCAGCCATAGACATAATGGGCGACTACGTCTACATCTTTCTCTGGGAGAAAAAGCCTTACGTCTTCATGATCAAGAACAAAGCGATAGCAGAAAGCTTTAAGCAGTATTTTAAGTTTTTGTGGAGCATTAGCAGGCCTTAAACCACAAACTTTATATATAACTATATCTATTCCGATATATCGATAAAGAGATATCGATATAGATATATCGAATCCGATATAAAAAACAAAATGTTCAGGGGACACCTAAGATTTTTTGTACTGCACGCCTTGGCCGAGAAAGATATGGCTGGCTACAGGCTGATGAAGACATTAGGTGAAGAGCTGGGCGACAAGCCGAGCCCGGGCACCATCTACCCGCTCCTAGAGCACCTTAAGGAGGAAAAGCTCGTCACATGCAAAGCGTGCGAGAGAAAAAAAGTCTATTCTATAACTAAAGAAGGCAAGGATTTCCTGAAGCACACCTTAAACGCCAAGCAAGAGATGGTGGAGAAGCTGCAAAGGATGCACTGCCTCCTGGAGCCGGAACAGGCAAAGAATAACGATTGGGCGTTCAAGGTGTGGAAGCAGAACATGCCCAGAACCCTAGTCGTAGCACCAGAAGTCAGAAGCTTCATGAAAGCCCTCTTCCAGAAGATAGAGGAAAAGAAGAGCCAAGCCGAGATAAAATCTTTCTTAAAGCAAAAGACACAGGAGTTGAAATCACTATGAAGAAGAATTGCGAAAAGATAATCGAACTAAAAGACGTCTGGAAGATCTATGAGATGGGAGACGTGAAGGTAGAAGCATTGAGAGGGCTCACCTTGACCGTCAACCGATGCGATTTCGTCGCCATAATGGGACCATCCGGCTCTGGAAAGAGCACAGCCATGAACATGGTGGGCGCCTTGGATATCCCTACAAAAGGAAAGATCTTCCTCTCAGGCAAAGACATATCTGAGATGCCGGAATCAAAGCTTGCCCAGATAAGAGGCAAGAAGATCGGCTTCATATTCCAGAAGTTCAACCTTATCAACACTCTAAGCGCTCTAGAGAACGTCATGCTGCCCATGACTTTCCAGAACATACCTGCTGCTGAAAGGAAAGAGAAGGCAAAGAAGCTCTTGGAAGGTGTAGACTTGGGAGACAGAATCAATCACAGACCCAACGAACTCTCTGGAGGGCAGCAACAAAGAGTTGCGATAGCCCGCGCCTTAGCAAATGATCCTGAAGTCATACTAGCCGACGAGCCCACAGGCAACCTGGACAGCAAGACAGGAGAGAACGTCATGCAGTTCCTGCAGCGCCTCCACAAAGATAAAGGGACGACAGTAGTGATGGTCACGCACGATATCAATGTGGCAAAGCACGCTCAGCGGATAGAACATCTTCTGGATGGAACGATCGTTAAAACTAAAACAGGTGATGGAAACAAAGTTTCCAGCATCTCCAAAAATTAAAAAATTTTTGATAGGTGATAAAAAATGAAGAACAAACTATTGATAATAAGCATTTTTGTAATACTATTGATTGCTCTAAGCAATGCAACAACAGCTTTGGACGCTCCAATGCTCAACGTGAGCCTCGTCAAATATGAGCCTTCACCAGCAGAGCCAAACTCCTATGTCGATGTCTGGATCAAGGTGACCAATATAGGTGAGAAAGAGGCTCCAAGGGCCAAGATAGTCCTGAATCCAAAGTATCCTTTCAGCGTGGCTGCAGGCCATAAATCCAGCGAAGACTTTGGAATCATAGGAGTGAGAGATGAAGAAGTCGTCAAGTTCCGCATCAGAGTGGACAAAGATGCAGTCCAAGGAACGAATGAACTAAATTATGATGTAACACCAGACTACCAATTTGGAAATTGGGTTTCTGGAAAAGCAAATATAGACATAAGGACAAGAGACGCAACTCTTGCCATCACAGAGGTCATCACAGACCCCGAAGAGATCGCGCCAGGGAGCACAGCAAAGCTGACCATAAAGGTCCAGAACATGGCGGACTCCCCATTGAAGGATGTCACTGTGAAGCTTGATTTCGCTGCTGTCAGGAGTGTAACAGCCACCTTATATGACCTTCCGTTCGCCCCAATCGGCACAACTTCAGAACAGAAGATAAGCAGGATCAACCCTGGTGACACACGGCTGTTTCTGTTCAACATAATGGCTTATCCAGAAGCAGAAGCAAACCTATATAAGGTCCCTCTTTACGTGACCTACGCTGATGACATCGGCATAAACTACACCAAAGTAGACATGATAGGCCTTGTGGTGAACAGCGAACCAGAGCTTGCCGTGAGCGTAGACGGTATAGAGCCGAACACCCTAGGCCAGACAGGAGACCTTATCCTAAAGTTCGTCAACCGCGGCCTCACAGACATAAAGTTCTTGAGCGTTACGCTTGGAGACAGCGATGCTTACGAAGTACTTGACACATCGAAAGAAGTTTATGTGGGAAACATAGACTCCGACGACTATGAGACCGTCGATTACAGCATCAAGCTCAAGAAGACAGGGGAGATAGAGATCCCCTTGACTGTGCAGTTCAAGGATGCTACTAACAAGGATTACGAGCAGAGCACAACCCTAAGGACTACAGTAAGAAGTGCAGAAGAGCTTGGTAATGGCACAAATACCACAGGCATAGCAATCTTATGGATAGTCATCATCGTAGTGGTCGCCCTCATAGTGTGGATGGTGATAAGAAAGAAGAATAAAAAGAAGAAGGTCTAGGTAAATGTTTGCTGACTTTTTCAAGATTGCGTTTCGTAATCTGAGCCATAGGCGGATGCGCTCATGGCTCACCATGATCGGGATATTCATAGGAATAGCTGCAGTAGTGGCCCTGATTAGCCTAGGACAGGGATTGGAGTCAGCAATCACTTCTCAATTCACAAATCTAGGATCTGACAAGCTGACAGTCCAGGCCAGGTCTGGAGGTTTTGCACCGCCCGGATCGACAGCGATAACTCCCCTCACCACATCTGACGTTGAAGTCATTGAGAAGGTAAGAGGGGCAGATCTTGTCATAGGCAGGCTGCTCAGACCAGTCAAAATAGAGTTCAAAGAAGATTTGAACTATGGCTATCTGATAAGCATGCCTGAAGGAGATGCAAGAACCCTGGCAGAGGATGCTTTTGACCTTAATGTAGAAGACGGCCGGCTTCTGAAAGAAGGTGACTCCAGCAAGGTTGTCATCGGAGCGGATTATGCTGATGCCAGCATGTTTGATAGGGAAGTTCTTGTGGGAGACAGGATTAAGATACAGGGTGAATTCTTTGAAGTGGTCGGCATACTGAAAAAAGAAGGGAACTTCATGGTTGATGGCGCTCTCATAATGAACACAGAACCTATGAGAGACCTGCTGGACGTGCCTGACGAGGTAGATATAATAGCTATCCAGGTAGACAACGTGGATGATATTGACCGCATAGCAGAAGATATAGAAAGAAAATTAAGGAAGCACCGCGGACAGGAAGAAGGCAAAGAGGATTTCACAGTGCAGACACCGCAGCAGATGATCGAGACGCTCACCTCCATCCTGCTTATCATCCAGGTTGTCATAGTAGGTATTGCAGGCATCTCCCTTCTAGTCGGAGGCGTAGGCATCACCAACACCATGTATACTGCTGTGCTTGAAAGAAGGAAAGAGATCGGCATCATGAAGGCCATAGGAGCCAAGAACAAGGACATCGCCAGCATATTCATGATAGAAGCCGGCCTGCTAGGCATGGCAGGCGGAGCAATAGGTGTTGGCATAGGCATCGGCTTAGCAAAAGCAGCAGAGTTCGCAGGTGCACAGATGTTCGGCAGCGGTCTACTAGTAGCAGAGATAAATCCTATAGTCGTTATAGGCGCATTATTGTTCGCTTATTTCATAGGCACCATCTCTGGTGTCTCACCAGCAATGCAAGCAGCCAAGATGAATCCTGTTGATGCATTGAGTTATGCAAAATGATAGGAGACTATTTCAGGTTCGCCATCGCGAACATAAGGAAGAGAAGGATGAGATCATGGTTAACCATGCTCGGAATTTTCATAGGCATAGCTGCAGTGGTAGCCCTCATCAGCTTAGGCCAGGGATTGCAGAACTCTATTGAAGAGCAGTTCCAGGTCTTAGGAAAGGACAAGATCTTTATCCAACCCAAGGGAGGGTTCGGGCCTCCTGGCAGCAGCACAGCTGTTGGTCTAACAACAGATGATCTTAGTGTAGTAGAAAGTGTAAGAGGCATAGATGAAGCAGCACCCATACTCCTCAAGAACGCAAAGATAGAGTTCAACGACCAGGTACGATATGAATATCTTGTATCTTTAGGTGAAGACGAAGACAGAGAACTGGTCAAGGAATCCATGGGACTTGAGATTATTTTAGGAAGAGACATCCGAAAAGGAGAGAAATACAAGGTAGCGCTCGGCTATAACTATTATGCTAAGTCAGAGGCCTTGTACGGAAAGCAGATAAAACTGCGGGACAAGATAAAGATAAACGATAAAGATTTTGAAGTTGTGGGTTTCTTCGACAAGATAGGGAATCCCAGCGATGACCAGACAGTTGTTGTTTCAGAAGATGTCACAAGAGAGATGTATGATGTTGGGGATGAGGTTGATATAATCTATGCAAGAGTCGAAAAAGGAGCAGATGCTTCGAAAGTCGGAGAGGACGTGAAGAAAGCCCTGAGAGACCACCGCGACCTGGAAAAAGGCAATGAAGATTTCACTGTGCAGACTCCTGAAGACCTGATGGAAAGCTTTGGCACCATCTTAGCCATAGTACAAGGAGTCCTCATAGGCATCGCTGCCATCTCTTTATTGGTCGGTGGCATCGGCATAATGAACACCATGTACACGGCTGTCTTGGAAAGGACTAATGAGATCGGCATCATGAAAGCTATCGGCGGGAAAAACTCTGACATACTCAAGATCTTCCTTATAGAATCCGGCACTCTCGGCCTTGTGGGCGGAGTCATAGGAGTAATCATAGGTTATGGCCTTGGGAAGATAGTAGAGGTCTTTGCCGGGGCTGCAGGCATTGATCTTTTCAAAGCCGCCTTTCCATGGTACCTGATTGTCGGGGCGTTAGCGTTCTCATTCTTGATCGGCAGCCTTGCTGGCATGCTGCCTGCAATAAGGGCAAGCAAGCTGAAACCTGTGGATGCCTTGCGTTACGAGTAACGCAATGGCTAAGAACGTTAGTGATTATGCTTTGAGGTATGAGTAAAAAGAATACCTCGAAGCTAGGAGCGATAGCGAGTATGCGTTGCGTTACGAGTAACGCAATGCTACGAACGAAAGTGAGTATGCTTTAAGATACGAATAAAGGAAAATTTTATAAACATTCATGAATAATTCTTATCAATAAAGGGGTGAGTGATGGATCAGGAACGGCTTTCAAGGTATTTTTTCATTGTTGTTTTATTGATTGTTCTATACCTCTCTATTGTTGTCATACGGCCTTTTTTGACCTATATCGTGCTTGGCCTTGTCCTGACAGCGATCCTATATCCTTTCTATAAATGGCTTTGCAAGAAGGTGAAGAACAAGAATGTTGCTGCGAGCATCATTGTAATCCTGGTATTGTTGGCCATAATAATGCCTCTTTTTTATATCATAACTTCGCTAGTGCAGCAGGCAGGCGTGGCTTATCAGACATATGGCAACGCAGAGACAGTCGAGCGCTTCTCAGAATTCATAACCCATATCTCAGGCCAGGAGGTAGACGTTAAGGAATTCGTCAATAACTCCATGTACTGGCTCAAGACCAATATATCCAGCTATGCTCCCACAGTAGTCACCTCTATAACCGATATCTTTCTTGGATTGTTCGTGCTGTTTTTTGTCATGTTCTATGCTTTGAAAGAAGGCAACAACCTCTATGATGAGATAAAAGAACTCATTCCTTTGAAGAAAAAATACAAAGTAAAGCTCTTCGCTGAGACCAAGAACATGGTGGGTGCTGTCATGTACGGTCAGGTCATCACCGCAATAATACAAGGAGGATTAGGCGGCTTAGGATTCCTTTTATTCGGCATCCCCAACCCTGTGTTGTGGGGTTTCATAATGATCATATTATCCTTCCTGCCGATAGTGGGAGCACCAATCATCTGGATTCCTGCAGGTATAATCCAGATAGTCAACGGGAACTATGTTTCTGGAATAGGCATCCTCATCTATGGCATCGTCGTCATATCCCAGATTGATAACTTCATCAGGCCGAAGCTGATTAGCAGGAAGAGCAAGCTCCATCCGGCTGTCGTCTTGGTCGGGGTGCTTGGAGGCTTGAAGGTGTTCGGGTTCGTAGGCCTTATCTTAGGTCCTTTGATACTCGCAATACTGATGGTCCTCTTGAGGACTTACACAGAAGATTTCAAGCCTGCGGATTCTTGAAAAAGTCATAAGGTTTAAATAAGTCTCTCAAATCCTCTTTTCTATGGACTCAACTGAAGCATGGAGGAACCTGTCTTGTGGGATACCATCTAGTCTTAGATTGGATGATATCTTTTACTCTTCAGTTCATAAAGGCAGTTCTGTGCTTGTTTATGGTTGTGGTTATGGACAGACTGCTTTGGATCTCCAGAAGGAGGGTTATGATGTGATTGCCTTTGATGTCAATCCTATGGCAATAGACGTGGGAAGAAGACGCTTCAAGGCTTATTCAAGGGATAGGAAATATCCTAGCAGGGTGCTTTTTGATATAGAAAATGGACTGAAATTACCTTATGAAGAGGATTTCTTTGATGCCGGAGTGATGGAAGCATATATCGGCACTTTCACTGATCCAGAAGACCGGGCAAAGGCTTTGGAACAGGCAAGCTTGGTCCAAAAGAGACATTCTATATTATACTTAGGTGTTTTTGCTTTGAATGAAGAAAGAATGGACCGTTACGAAAGAAATCTTGAATTAACAGGAGAGATGGGCACGTTTATCGTACGTGAAGGCGAAGAGCAAGATAGCAGAGAGCTCTACAGGGTCCATCATTTCACTGAGCCAGAACTCAGAGAACTGTTAGAACCAACATTCAGGATAGAATGTCTTGAACATAGAACTTTCATGAGCCGCAATGGAAATCCCTCACCTGGTTTTGTGGTGATAGCAAGGAATTACAAATCTACCGCATCTTCTTCAGATACAGCTTTAGTTTCTCCTTGATCTTCTCTTTCAGAGCAGGATCCAGATCCAGTTTTTCGACTTCAGCGTTCCAGTCGAGCTTCGGCAATTTTGTCAGCGTCCCCTTAAACTCTCTGCCAGCTTTCTTAGCTTGTTTCTCAATCTCTTTAGCACTTTCTTTGCCAAACTTTTTCATGACAGGAAACTTGCTTATAGAATTAGCACCTGATTTCAACAACAAACCGACCCTGTCCACGCGATCCTTCCAGATTCCGCATTGGATATCAATCTTTGGGAAAGCTATCCTTGTCTTGGCGATCCATTCTGCCTGGTATTCCACCGTAGGCGGCAGTGAGCGCTCGAATATTGTGTCTTTTTGAGGATTAAGACCGTAGAAATGTATCTTCTCTATTCCATGTTTCTTTATGAACTTTTTCAACAATCCAAAATCAGAGATTGTCTCACCTAGACCAAGGATTACGGTCATTGCCCTCTTCATCCCCACTTCTTTAGCATTTGATAACATCTCTTCAAAAGGCTCTATGGGCTTCGAGGGACATACTTTTTTATGCACCTCTGGATTGATGGTCTCTATAGAGGCCACAACTCCTTTGGCGAAAGGCTTGTAGAGCGAAAGCTCTTCTTTGCTCAAAGGCCCGACATTGATCCAGAACTTATCACCCGCAACCTTGTAGAGCTTCTCCAGGATATCCCTGAAATCAGTTTGGGTATATGCTTGATGTCCTCCTGAGACAAATCCTATCTCCCAGCCAAATTTTTTGCACAGCAAAGTTTCAGCTAACAAAGACTCCACTGTCCTACGGGCAATCTTCTGTTTGCTCTTGCCTTGCTGCGTACTCATATAGCAATAGGCGCAGTCTCCGATGCTGCAGTACCAGCTGAAGAAGATAGCTCTCTCAAAACAAGTTGTTGGCGCAAAATTCTCTAAAAAAATTTCATTTGCTTTCTCTATGAGTTCTTTGTCCATGAATAACAGAAAAAAAGCACCATTTATAATAGTTTTCTATCTCTATCTTACTTCTCGATAGTCTGGATGGCCTCTATCAATGTGGCTGCGCTCCAGGCCTGGGCCCAACATCCCTTCGGAGAGAGGTCAAAGGCATTGCTTATCTCTGCGCAATGCCCGATATAGCCGTGATAAAGGGTCTCTTCTTTGCTCGCACTAAGTATCTTCTTGATGAAAGAGCCAAAGAAGTCTTTATCGACTTTGTATAGTGCGACAGCCGCCATGTTGTTGATGAAGAACCAGGAATCTCCACGGTGATAGCTCTCGTTGTCATAGCCAGTGTGCTTGGGCAAGTACCATGAATGCGACTTGTCGATGCTAGAAAGTCCTCCCCAGTCACACCAGAGAACGGCGAGGGCTTTCTCAAACACCACTCTCCATTCTTTTTTTGACAACAAGTTAGGATAGACATAATATGCCAGAAAAATGTTCGGCCTTATGGTAAAATCAGGATTATTATCATTGTAGCCATCTGCAAGAATGTTGTCTTTGAAGAACAATTCCCTGACTTTCTTCTTGAGATCTTCCTCAAGAACAATATATTGCTTACATAGTTCTTTCTTGGTGAGCCTGCATAAGAACTGAGCCAATTGATATAAGGCAAGCTGCAAGGCCTGTATCTCTATCCTTGCTCCCTCCCTATAGTCTCCTTGATTATCTGTGTCCATCCATGTCTCTTTGGAACGGTTGTAGATAAGCCCTTCTTTCTCATAAGCAGTCCTGAGCTTGTCTACTATGACCATGACCTGCTTCCGCAGGGTATCGAGCTCTTTTTTAGAATAGAACTCGTTGAGCCTTTTTTTGGCCTGCAAGGTCTTCAAGAATTGGTCTAGCCTCTTGCAGAGCCATCCTATGGCGTCTGCGCTGCCCAGATCCGAGTCAGGATAGCGGTTAGGCAGCCTTCCGTCTGCCTTTACAGTCTCAAGATATCTGTCGATTATTTCTTTGACCAATTTGTATTTCTCTTGTTGTATCAGTCCTATCAGGGATATTATCTCATCTCTTGCCCAGAACTGGTAGAACCATGGCAGGCCAGCAAAGATGCCTTCTGTCTCTTTCTTGTCAATGGGGATTGCAACTGTCAAGTCATCCAATGATTTCTTTGCGCAGTCCAAAGCAAGGTCTTTTCCGCCCAGCAACCCTTCATAGTATTTTCCAAGGGAATTCTTGACTATGTCAAGGTGGGAATATACATAATACCCAGAGCTCTTGGCTTCTTCCCTGTCTGGACTGAAAGAGAAGACTAAGGTTATATTTCCAGAAACCTTTATCTTGCATGCCTCGTAGACATAGAACTCGTTTATAGTGCCTCGTTCTTTGTCATAAGGATAATTCTTCTTGACCCACTTGTCTGTCCTTTCCCAATGTTCGACCCCTTTTATGACAAGATGATATGTCCCTAGGAGTTTTTCTTTTGTATCATTTTCATATTTCCTATAGGTTATGACCAGCTCGTCTTTTCGCTTCTTCATAGAATAAATCCGCCCTTTGTCGTCGAAGTCATGAATCTCCCTGAAGTCAAGGTCAAGATGGATATAATCGTTGTAGTCCTCCAGTTCATAGATCAATGTGTCTTCTGACATGTGGAATGTTTCCTTGGCTTTGCCTGTCTTTCTGACTATCTTGTGGAAATGGTTCTCTATCTGGTGCGGCGGATTGTTAAGCCGGATGTTTTCCACCACTTTGAAAGGCATCCATCTCTCTTGTAGAAAACTGAACCATCCCTGGTAATGAGAATAATTTGTCGGCCTATTGGCTAATGAGAAATAGCCTCCTTTCTTGTCTGTCAGAAGAAAAGATGCCTCACCTTCTTTTTTCAGCCTCTTTTTTCCAAAACAATGCACTAACTGCATTTAACCCTCGTATTCTATCTGTGAATTGTCTCCCACATTAAGTTTCTTGAAAAAATCCTTCACAACAGCCGCTTCTCCAATCAATGAATCCTTGAGCTGGACATTCTCCACGACTGCATCCTTGTTGATTATGCTGTTCTCTATGATCGCGTTCTTTATGACAGCGCCCTTGGCTATGGAGACAAACGGTCCGATGATGGAGTTCTCTGCCTTGACGCCGTCTTCCATAAAGACAGGCTCTTTTATGACTATATTCTTCCCTTTCACGACCTTGTGTCCGCCGTGCTGCAGGTAGTATTGGTTAGTGGAGAGGACTGTCTCTGGTTTTCCGCAGTCAAGCCATTCTTTCATCTCAGCACTTATGAATTTCTTTCCTTTGTCTATCATGAGCTGCATCACGTCTGTGAGGTAGAACTCTCCTTTGGTCTTTATGTTGTTTTTCATCAAGTAATCTGTATTCTTGAAAAGATCGTCGCTGTCCTTGAAATAGTAGAGGCCTGTTATGGCCTTATATGAGATGGGAGTGTCTGGCTTCTCTATTATCTTCTTGATGTATCCTCCTTCTTCAAATACCACTCCAAATCTCCTCGGATCCTCCACTTTCTTGATCCAGATTATGGCGTCTGCCTTGTTCTTCTTCATGAAAGTCAGGTCAGTGACGAACAATGTATC
>JBDRIN010000027.1:0-5685 GCA_043815805.1 archaeon
CATTAGATTAATCCTTCTCGGAGAGCAAACCAAACAGCGACTTCAAGCTCGATAAGGTCTCCTCTATCGTAATCATTGAAATCTATTTCGTTTCCTTCATTGATAACACTCAAAGGAATCCAAACATCGGGGCCTTCTTCGTCCTCTGTTTCTGTGACAAGAACAGCCAGATCCGTGTTGTGTAAATAGATAAAAGACAACTCCTCATATTTCATTATTTTCCCTTTTTCCCTTTTTATTTTTGTATTGCTCGTCATTATCGGCAAATAATTTTATTAAATAAATCACATGCTGTTCCGGAGTTCTCACATTTTCATGGCCCTCCTCCTTGATATATTGCAAAGTTTCTGGGTAATCTTTAAATAATGTATCCAAAGAATTAGGAATATTTATTTCCTCTCTTGGTTTTTCTTCTTTGATTTTTTGTTTCTTTGGTTCAGGTATATTTTCTAATTTATCCTCAGTTACTTTTATCCTTTTTTCTCTTTTGTTCTTTCGTCCTTCTTTTATGTTCTCTGCTAAACATATTTTACAAACTCCCATCTTACCTGTTTTGGAAGTTGCACTATTTTGAAAATCGTCCTCTAATTTTGGAATTCTACATTTTTTACAGGGTATTCTCTTATCTTTTTTTGTAGAAACATTAGAAGAAGCGTAAGATAGGCCCATAAAAGTAAGCCTATCCGGACAATTAATACAATCGGGATGATTTTTATCTCTCATCTCATGTTCGCAACCTTTACAAGGAGATTTCATTTATTTTTCCTCCTCTACAAAATCTATCTCATTTCTGTTTTGTATGGTTCTTTTTTCTGAATAATCTCCTCTAACCAGTAAAGAAGAATACTATCACAATCCACCTTGTATTCTGTTTCACAATGTGGGCAGGATACTTTGTTTTCTTCTATACTCCAATAAAAGAATCTACCACATTTACATTTATCTCGTCTATTTTTTTCTCTTTCCATTTATTTTTCCTCCTCTACAATGCTTATGCCATCTTCTTTTCTAACTCTAAAGGTTTTATCAGCAGCCATATTGATATCTTCGGCATGACTCACCATGATAATTTGGATTCCTAATTCCTCAGAAATCCTTGTCAACATCTGAGACACTTTGTTTTGAAAGTTGGGAGAAACATTTCGGAAAGGTTCATCTAACAGAAATGTGGGTCGAGTTTTATCCAGAGTCCAGAAAGTAGGACGGAGAGCAAATGCAGAGATGTCCGCAGCTCCTCCTCCGTCGGAATCTAAAGGAGCTTGCTCTCGATCTCCCTCTTTGAAAAGCATATCAACTTCGGTTTGATTTCTTCTGGTTTCTATCGAAGCAACAAACTCAGGAGGATTAGGGAAGACAGAAGCCAGAGCGAATGTTACCAGATTTGATATTCGGAATTCTAAGTTAGCCAGAGTTTTTTTAGAAACAATCTGAATGATCTGCCTAACCTCTTCGGCATCCAGAAGTCTTTCTTCCAGGAATGTCTTTTCCTTTTTCAGATTCTGGATTTTAGTCTTTAGAGAATCCCTCTCTATTTTATCATCGCTGAATTTTTCTTTGGCATTTGTGAACTCACCAAGATCGAAGTCTACCATTTGTAGTTATCCTTTAGTACACCGAAGTTCTCCTGGATTTGAATTCCAAGAGTTTCCAATTGATCTTTCAGCTTTTGGGCTTCATCTTCTCCAGCCTGCTCGTCCGAAAGACCAAATTCCTCTGTGAGTCTGTCCGTGAGAGTCTTTATGGAACCCTCACTCTGGGATATGGTCTTGTCGGCTTCGGTTAATTTTCTGTCCACCTGTTCGAGTTCTCTCTGTATCTTTTCCATTTATGCTCCTAAGGTTCAAATGTATATAATTTATAATCATTTTCTACCAATCTAAAAAAATCCGATGATTCATTCCCACTGAATTTTTCGTTAAGAAATTCAACTATATGTTTTCCCATATAAACTTGGACATTCTCACATACAACTGAATCCGAAACAGATTCCCTATTAAAATTATCAACTTTAATTATTTTCAAGCCATCACCTCTTGTTCGAGCATTGTTATTGCACCAGGTCTTATATTGTCCTTATTTTCAATAACATAGACCTCAGTATTCTTAGTGAAATCTAAACCTTCTATGCTTTCTTCTTTCGACAAACCTTTTACAAAGGCTTCCAGTTTTACATTATCCTCTTTCTCTTTGGTCGCTACAGCTACATTAAGAACTTTTGCGAAAGGTTCAATCGGAACCATATGCTTTTCGATCTTTCTAGTATCTGTATCATAGACATACACGCAGGGTTTGTGTGTAGTCTGATCAATTCGGTTTCTCATAAGAGAACCACAGTTGATTAAATATCTATCCTGTCTTGTTTCGAGAAATGATTGATGGTTATCTCCCGAAACAATCAGATCAAATTTGTTTTGAAATAGGAACGATTTACTTTTTACAGGATCTCTTTGTCCTTCCCATATCTTCTCTTGCACGATAAGTTTATGGATGATTAATATATTTATGGCAGACTTGTCAACGATTTCAGGAATCTCTGCGTTCCACCCTGCACCATATACATGAACATGAAAATCTTTCCCCATGAAAACGTAGGGGAAGGGCCCGCTCAGGATTCGGACAGCTTCACTCGCATCAAGCACGCCCATCGGAGTGTTGTCTATATTAGAGGAGTGATATCTCATGTCATGTTGTCCTGGGATGGTCAGAATATTTATACCTTTTTCTCTAAAGTACAAAATCCATTCTCTCTTGACAATATCAGGCATGTGATAGTGATCAAACAGGTCCCCCGGTTGTAGAATGGCTTCAACTTTTTTCTCCTGAGCCAGATCAAAAGTGAAATCCATTTTATGTTTCTGTGCCGCAGGATAGTTGTCTGTCCTATTATCAGGAATTTTGAATGTAATATGCCAATCACCAACTATTAGGAATTTCATATTTATCTTTCCAATTCTTTACGCATTTTGGACAATGTGGAACTGAAAACTCAAAAGGAGATGGATAATAAGGAAGCATTGCCCATCCATTTATACATCGAATTTCTCTCGAAGATCATAATAAATTTTGTTTGTATATTCTTGGAATAGAACCAGTCTTCCTGTAAAATACATCTTTAAAAAGATTAGTTGATTTTTATTTATTTTAGAACTGGTGCTATCTAAATAGATATCAATTAATGCCAGAATATTTGTTACATCATGATTTTCATCATGAAGGATTCTATTCAAAAGAATAACAAAATCCTTATCAGTAAGTTTTGCTTCAGCTTCCACTTTGTCTA
This sequence comes from archaeon, assembly GCA_043815805.1. Classification (GTDB taxonomy): domain Archaea; phylum Nanobdellota; class Nanobdellia; order Woesearchaeales; family JBDRIN01; genus JBDRIN01. The sequence goes on from JBDRIN010000027.1 coordinate 3,281, forward strand.
AGTTGAGGTTCATTATTTTCTCCAATGTTTTTTCTCGGCTCCACAGTATTGACAAAAGTCAAGAGCTGTAGAGAGTTCTTCTTTACGTTTTAGAAGCAGGCTCCTCGTGTGTAGTGCTTCTGTCCTTTGAGATTTTGCTGTTTTGATAGCAGAACGTATGCTATTAATTTTGTTAAGGGTAGAGCGTTGTATAGCAAACTTATCCATTAAGGATTTTAAATCTTGACACATAGGTTTGATAGTCAAAATTTTCTCGGCACTCTCAATCCTCTCTCTGTGTATCTCTAAATTTCTCAGGATTAGATTGATGTCATTCCTTTTCTTTTCGAGCTTCTTCCATCGGCTGATTCGAGCCATAAGATTTTGGTACTTGGGTCTGATCTCCAAGAACTTTTTGCTTTCCTCTATGGTTTGTTTTTCTTTTTGGATATTAAACAGAATATTTTTTAATTGGTAAATCCTTTTTGCACTTTGAGTTTGTTCCTTTAGCAAGCTATTGATTGTACCAATTACAATTTCAATTTCATTTAAATGAGAAAAGGACAATAGTTTTTCTTCAGCCTTTTTTAAATCTTCCTCATTTATTTTAGACCTCATATTCGTTTCGTTGATAATTTTATTGATGATCTTGGTTTTTTCATCAATGATTCCAAGACCAACGAACTCACTTAAGGTCTTACCAACAAAGCCAGCAGTCTCTCCCAACAAGAAATACTTATCATGCTGTCCTTGAAAGTTGATCTCTTTGATCTTTGTTATTGCTTTTATTTCATCAGGAACATCGAAACCTACAGCACTTAGTTCCAAATCTCCTGTAAGATATTGATTTTGTTTTCCCTTCCTCCTGGTAATATACTGATCATCATCAAAGAAGACGGAGACTTCAATATCATCCTTCTTATTCGCAAAAGAAGATTTGAAACCTTCACCTGTGGGTCTGTTGAAGAAAGCCCACTTGAAGGCTCGCATGATAGCAGATTTACCTGATCGACTCTCTCCTTTTATTACATTGACTTTAGGAGAGAACTCTATGTAAGTCTCTTTATGGCATTGGAATTTTTTTATTTCAATTCCAGTTATCATTTTTCCACCGTAAAGAATAAGCTTGCGAAAGCTCTTTCTGGGATAACCAGAAAGTTTCCGTTTCTTAATTCGATATAGAGAGAATTTGCTTGGGATAAACAAGAGAAGAGTTCTTTAGCATATTCCTCTACACTTTCTGTTCCACAAGCACAAACTAATTCATAGGTAGTTCCTAATAAATGTACAAATGCTTTCATTTTTCCTCCTTTAATTCTATACCACAGAAGGGGCAAAATTTTATATTGGTGACAACATAACAACCACCACCACAACATCCTTCTATATTCCATCCCTCACAAAATTCAAATTTACCAACTGTGTCATTTGTTTTTAGTTCAAATTCCTCACAGCAATATTTCATTATTTCCTCAACTTTAATTTTGTTTTAGGTTGTGCTTCGTGCAATGCTAAACGTGCCAGGCAATACGCATCACATATATTATTATCCTTAAATGACTCCCCCCACTTTTTGTAAACATTCAGAAGCATCAATTCTTTCTTGGCTGAACCTTTTCCTGTTACAAATTTTTTCAGTGTCCCAGGACTAATAACCTTATAGTTATCTTTGTTTTTTAAGAACGTGATCCGAATAAAATAATGCAGAGCAGCCAACTCCAGCATGGAACTTCCTCTGGCACCAAAAGCCAGCCCTTCCATGTAGATAATAGAAAAAGGAGGAATTGATAAAAGAACTTCAGTATTAATATCCATAATCCTTTGTTCTATTATCTTCTTTGGGGTGGTGACAATCAACCTCTGCTGGATTATTTTGGCGTCTTGATCAATAAGAACAGCACCTGTACCAGTCAGACTCAAATCAACTCCTGCGTATAGATTCACGGACTCTCCTCCTGTTATTACAGGCTTTTCTTCTGATCATAAAGTCTCCATAACTCTCACCAGATTTCATTTTCTTAGAAAGAGGTTTAGGAGTCTTTGGAGTAGCACTTGTCAAGTACAATCTCTTTTTGAAACCTTTCATTAGTTTCTCTGCTTTGATTCTTTCCCCGGTCGGAGGGAAGTTTTTATCAAGATATTTACGAAGCATTTTTGCTTTCTTCTGGCTCATATTGTCTCCTTTATATGATGGGGAGTCCCTCTAACGATGGCCTTCCTTCCTTCATTAGATTTTAATTAAGCTGCTCCTTTTATTAAACAGTTAATATTAGGGACTCCCCATTATTTCAAATTAAATATCCTCTCCCATTCCCTGAATTCGTTTGCGTACATGAGACTTTGAAAACCGTATTTTTCAAATTGATCTATAAAATCTTTGGCAAATAAAACATCTTCTTGGATTGTAACTTTTTGAGTTCCCTCAA
>JBDRIN010000028.1:0-15340 GCA_043815805.1 archaeon
CTCGCCATTGTCTCCACAAACAGCATTAGCGTGCTGAGTGCAGGTCTCCACTTGTTTTTCCTCTTCTGTGCAGATATAAGATCCTTTCGGCACTCCTGGGCATACATACTCACATTCGCCAATATCAAAGTTATACTTCCATTCTCCTTTACATTGGACAGGAGGGTCTTCATTCTGCCTCTCGCAGCATTCATCGTTGTAGCCAGGAGTCACGGTTCCGCAACTGCTTCCCAGCAAAGGCTCATCCTCACACTCACCCATGACATAAGAATCCACATTGCCGCTTGAGCAAGCAGAACAGCCATTGCCGTAGAGATTGCCATCGTCTCCGCACACAGGAACATATTCCATGGTGCAGGCCATGTTCTCCTTCTCAGCATATGTGCAGACATGTGTATCTGCAGCAGGATTCAAAAAACCACAGACAAACCCACACTTGTTTGTTTCAGTGTTCCATTTCCAGCCGCCTTCACATGCCGGAACAGCCATATCTTGGTTAGTGTTGTGGCAGCAGGCATCTCTGGAGTTAGGACCAACACTTCCACATCCTCCTATAACTCTATTGCAGCCGACCAAAACGACCAAAGCAACAATCACAATTGTAATCATCCATTTCATAAAAATCACCTCTTCACATATCTATCCTTATCTCGGTTCCTGCACTTATCCATCATCTTGTCCCAGGAATCCTGCAGGTCTATCTTCAAGGGATTCGCAAGACAGCATAATGTGAAAAGAATATCAGCTATCTCATCATCTATCTTCACGTCTGCCTCATTGACCTTTTTCCTTTTTGGGCCATAGACATCATTAATCTCCCTGGCAAGCTCGCCAGTCTCTTCAATCAATCTGGCAAGAACTTCATGCGGCTTCCAGTACTGCGGCTTGAACTGAGAAGTGAAATCATCCACGTCCTTCTGAACATCCCTCAACGACATGGTAAAGTGAAACTAAGGCAATTTAAAAAGGTTTCTAAGACAAACTTTATTAATGAACCAGCACCCCCATTACTATGATTTCGTGGGTTTTCCTTTCAATCCTTGCAGCATTAATTTGGGGAGTCGTGAATGTAGTAGACAAGTATGTCCTCACAAAATGGGTCAAAAACCCTATAGTTCCGGTCATATTCACAGGCATCATAGGTATAACAGCAGGAACCATAATCTTATTGTTACATGACTTCATACCGATAACCGGATTCAACCTTGCTCTGGTCATAATTGCAGGCATAATTCACACAACCATGACCTGGCTCTTCTTCGCCTCTGTCAAATACGGAGAAGTGTCAAGAGTTGTGCCAGTATTCTACCTCACACCGATCTTTGTTTTGGTACTAGCAGCCATATTCCTCGGGGAAGTATTCTCGCCGATAAAATACGTAGGCATAGCCCTTCTAATAATTGGGGCCATAGCAGTCTCAATAAAGTTCCCATTCAAGATAGAGCTGGGAAAAGGCTTCTGGTTCATGTTCGCTGCAGCTATAGCCTCAGCTATAGTCGCTGTGATGACAAAATATCTTCTCAACTCTTCAGACTACTGGACAGTGTTCGCCTACATGAAGATATCCAGCGTCTTTGTCCTTATTCCAGTGTTATACTTCTATCTCCCAGACCTTATAGCCATAGGCAGGAAGCACGGAAAGAAAGCTATCACTATAATGGCAGCCAACGAAGCCGTAAACATATTCGCCCTTTTCCTCTTCACCATAGCCACAGCCATTGGCTTCGTCACTTTAGCACAATCCTTAACCTCCATACAGCCGTTCTTTGTCCTGCTCTTCGCAGTCACACTCAGCATATTCTTCCCCAAGATCCTAAAGGAAGAGGTGACCAGGAAGACGGTTATCCTTAAGGTCATAGCTATTGCCATTGTAGTCGTAGGCGCCATCTTGGTAACCTGATATTCATTTTGCTAGTAATAATAATAACACAAAACATTTAAACATAAAAACACTCCTTTTTCTCAGGTGCTTAGAAACAAAGTTTCCGGCACCTCTTCGTTTGACTCAGAGGTGATAAGATGATAATAACACGTTTCGCACAATCATGCATATTGATAGAGACAGCAGGCAAAAGGATTCTAGTAGATCCAGGGACTATCAATTATGAAGAGTCTCTTCTAAAGACACATTGGAAAGACATAGATGCCATCTTGGTGACTCATTTTCACGGCGACCATTGCAACGACGTAGCTATAAATGCTATGATGAAAGACCCAAAGACCAAGCTATATTCAAGCGCAGAAGTCGCAGACAAGCATCCTGACATAAACGTAGACATAAAGGAGGCAGGAGAATCCATAAAAGTAGGCGATATAAAAATAGAAGTCGTTGAAGCCCATCATGGCTACATCCCCTGGCTCAAAGGAGGGAAACTGCCCAAAGAGAACGTCGGCTACATAATAGACGACGGAACAACCATAATCTACATAACCAGCGACACAATATGCTTCGAGAATGACTTCAAATGCGACGTCCTCGTAGCTCCGATAACAGACTGCGGCGTGACCATGGGGGCCTTCGAAGTCGCTCTATATGCCCAAGAGCTAAGTGCAAAGCTCACAATCCCGGTCCATTACCATAATCCGAAGTTCGAAGTAGACCTGGACAAGGCCAAAGCAATCTTCGACAAAGAAGGCATAAAATACAAGTTCATGGACGTGAAAGAAAGCATAGAATTATAAAAAATAAAAAAATAAGAGAATTATCTACCAGTCAGAATCATCATCATCTTCGTCTTCATCACCATATCTCATGTTGGCACCCCCTTGCTCTTCTTATCATATAATATTAGAAAAATAAAAAAACAAGTTTACAGAATGTTTTAAAGGAAAAGTAATTATTTCTTCTTTGCTTTTTTCTTTTTTGCTGCCATGATATTTCACCTCGTGGGTTGATGCCGGGTGTCATGTACAATTAAGTATTTAAATCTATTCTTTTCAAGAATTTGACGACTAAACGAATAAGCCAACAACAACCAAAACACATATAAATAGGTATTATTTCTGCTCATCTAATTTGGGAACATAGCTCAGACTGGGAGAGCACTACGCTGAAGACGTAGGTGAACCATCCAACACACCTGGTGGATGATCCTAAATCCTGGGTTCAAATCCCAGTGTTCCCATTTATACTCCTTAACCAAAAAATATTTATAGTATCTTCCTTAGAGTATTCCCCATGGAATCACTAGGAGACGATACAACCTTGATGGCCATTGCCACAATCGTAGCGGTCGTAGCCATGTTTCTGCTAGTTATCTTCGTGATAATAGAAAGGCAGCCAGACAACGACTTGGCCGGAGAAGCTTTCTTAAGTGGGACCTACACTTGTTACGATGGTGCCTGCTATGCTGTTGAAGATTATCATGACGACCAGAGCGATGGCGCAGTAGAGCATAGTCGTGTTGATAAGGTTAGAACCTAGCATGTGCCTTTCGTACAGTTTGTCAGAACCGTTCTCTATCCCGTTCACTAAAAGAGTCAATATGATCACTATCTCCACGATATAGATGCCGACTATGACCTGAAAAAAGTAAGTAGGAACACCCAAGCCGAACATAGAGAGTAAGGTAGAACCCATGGCCTCTCCGCCGGCCGCATCAGCACCTAAAGTCTGGAGTTTCTCTGTCAAAGTACCTAAGATAGTGGTTATCATGCTGGTGATGCCAATCACGACGCCAGCAATAGCAGGAGTCAAGAACTTCACCTGAGATTTCATGCTGCTGATAGTATCCCCCATAAGGTCCTTCAGCCTTTCATCAACCCGATGCATCTGCTTGATATACTCAGAGATGTTGATCAGAGCATTGCTGGCAACTACAGGCCCTTTCTTAGCGCTCTCAACCAAGACTTTCATGGAGCTCTCGATCAGATTAGAAGGATAATAGGTCAATGCGCCTTTGTCAGGGTCAAAGATAGCCTCTTCAATGCCCATCCCCAACTTACGAATATTTACGCTCACAAGTGAAAAGAAATTGCCGGAGTTGGTCCCTTCCATCACCTTGGCCACCTTGGCGAAGGCAATCTCAGCAGGCAATCCATCACCCAACCTGTTGCCTAACTGGAAAAGAGCAGCGGCAAACTCCTGCTCCAATTTTTTTGTCTGGTCTCTTATCTTCACGAGATTCTTGGATCTAAGCTTATTGTAAGTGCCGATGCCCAGCCCAAAGCTCAAAGGGATAAGGAGACCTATGAGCGTGGCTCCAAGGCCGAAAGGCCCTTTCACCTTGCCGGTCTTTATGCCTTCCACTATCTCTTCCCGATAACCCAATAGATAGAAACGTGCATTCTCGCCGGACAAAGAACTGATCCGTTTTACATTGAAGTCCTTGTCTATTATGACATCAAAAAAGATTCCGTTTTCAGGATCAGACGAAGCGTAGAATAACATGATAGGAGCCAGGCCTGCAAAGAACAACACCACGATGATGGCGACCGCCAAAAAGATAGGGTGCACCTTGATTGTGCCCTTGCCCATCTTTATCAATACGTACTTGTACTTGTTCAGGGCTGGGTTGATGTCTGTCATCTCGACATTGCCGTAGCCGGTCGGCCGTTTGGAAAGGATCATCTTGGCCAGATAATAGACAATGACCGGCAAGGTCACATCATATAATAAGAAGAGATGGATCCATTCGACTTCTGGTATGAAGCTCACTGCCAGAGGAAGGATCACAAGACCCAGGATAGGCAACACTATACCAAGCATATGCAGAGTGGTCAATGGACTTTTCAACCCGTGGGCATAATGGAGCATCTTCTCATAGGTCTCGTCAAGCATAACCTGCAAGGCCTTGTCAAGAGCAGTCACTCTTCTAGCTTCTGCGTTCTCATAAAGAGAGCTCTCGATGAGATGCATGCTCTCTATGAACTCCATGTTCCATTTCTTCCATGTCTCCAGGTAATTATCCAGAGACTCCTTTATGGACTCATACCTCTCTGTCTCGATGTTCCATATGACCTTCTTTAGGTCCAAAGAGAGCGGGGGTGCGAGATGCTCTGCAGCGAAATCAACAGCTAATTCCAGGTTAGAAGTGTGCCTCATGTAAGTCACGATGTAGAAGACAGCCAGCACCATCTGGTTGCTAGCTTTCAGCCTCCATGAATTAGACAGGAAATATGGAAGCTTGTTCAGGACAGCCATCAGCACGACTCCTACGACAAGGAAGAATCCGATCAACAGCAAAGAGACAGTACCATAGAGAAGCCAGGGTATGAAAAAACCCACAACAATCCCTAATACAATAACTAGGATAGGCATCAAGAGGCCGAAACTGGCCACACCGTTCGCAGTTATGTTCAAATGACAGATATCTATGGCCTCTTTCAGTGCAGGCGCCTGCTTCTTGTCGGCCTTAACATTCATAATCTTCTCTGCCAGGTTGCAGCCTTTCTCGTAGAAAGAAAGATGTTTAGGAAAATAGTCCTGCTTGAAGTCTGTGTATTGCCTTGTGAGAATCGGTTCGGGTGTCTCATTCTCAATGACAGCCTCTCCAAGCTGTTTCTTGATCTTACGTTCCACCTCTTTTTTCAAAAATTCATACTGGTCCTTCTTAGGCATTTTGTCTCTTTTTCTTTTTCACCTGCTTCTTCAGCCACTCGTTCCATTCAAAGAATATCCGTTTAGAATCCAGCTTGCCGGTCGCGTCCTTCACCTTGTCAGAGATCTTGTGGAATATGTCGTTTGACAATATGACAAAAGGTGCTTCCAACAGTTCCAGAAGCTTATTCTTCTCTGCTGTTTGGACTAGGGTCTCTTTGACATTTGCCCTTAGCAGTATATTGTCCCATACAGAGTCCCAGTCACCAGCCCATTCCTTCACATTTCCGGCAATGCTCTTTATGACTTCACTGTCTCCATTGATAAGGGCATCTGTCGGCTCTAGAGTGTCCTTCTTGGCATCGTATTTCATCAACTCGACAAAACCTTTCTCCCGGACAGGATCATCCTCCCATTCTTTGCGCACTTCTGTTATACTTGTGATGCGACGCCACCTATGCAGACCATCCGCACTCCGGATTGGATTGGCGACGACAATGATATCCGTCGCCTTGAAACTGGTCCTTGGCACACCAAGATCATTCACGACCCTGTCAAAGACACCATAGGGCGAATCTCCATGGATGGTTCCTGCAACAACATTGGCCAAAGCACCTACTCTCATTGCCTCATAGAGCGATTTTGCCTCTTTCGACCTTACTTCTCCTACGATCAGGGCAGAATCTCCCATACGCAAAGTGCTCCTTATGCCGTCTTCAGCACTTACCTCAGAGCTTCCCTTAGAAAGAGCTCCTGCAACTTTCATGGCCTGGATGTTATACCCTAGTTTTCTAAGCTGCGTTGAAGGCAACTCCAAAGTATCCTCAATAGACAAGATACGATACTTCCTCATTATCTCAACCATCATAGCGCCTAGAAGAGAAGTCTTACCTGCACTTCTTGTCCCAGCGACAAGAAAAGTTCGGTTCCCATCAATCAAAAAACTAAGGATTCCCGCAGCAAGAGGAGTCAGCATGTTGGCATGGATGAACAGAGGCAAGGTCCAAGGCTTGTCCCTGTGCCTTCTGAAAGCATACGCTATGCCTGTCGGGTTCAATGGCTCTGAAATGACACCGACTCTTGCATTTGCGACTCCAGGGATCTTTATCTCTGTGTCAAGGACAGGATCAGCCTCATCTAATGGCCTTCCGGAAATCATCCTCAGCTTGGAAGCCCAGCTTTCAGCATCGCTTACCGTAGGTATTATGTTAGTGTAGCACTCGTCAAAATCTTCATGGATGATAAAAGCAGGAATCTGCCCCATAGGGCTGTTGACTGTTATATCCTGTATCTTCTGGTCCTGCAATAACACCTCTATCAAGCCGAAGCCCACAGTATATCGTACAAGTATCTCTGTAAGATCATCTATCTCATCCTTCTTCAGCTTTATGTTCCTGTAATTGGCCAATTCCTCAATCAGGTCATGGCCGACATTATAGAACACTTCCCGCATCCTCTCAGGATCTACGAATTCCTGCTTGGTGGGCTGGTGCTCTGACATGATTTTCCTGGCCAGATCCAGGATCTCGTATTTCTCCTCAGAAATCTTGAACTCAGGAGGAGTTATATGATAAAGAAACTGGATGGTCTCCGGCAGTTCAAATATTACCACTTCAGTATTTTTCACATTATAATTGGCAAGTTCAGTGCCTTCTTTAGGATAAGAGGCCATCAGCTTGGTGAACATGAAATCTGGCTTGGTGCTCGGAGAGAAGAAGCGCTTATAGACCTCTCGGTCTCCTATCTGGTGGCCTGCCAGGTAAGGTATGGCTATGGAAATCAACTGGGTCTGGCCGACCAGTTTCTCCAGGTATTCCAGCAGCATGACGTATTTCTGCTGGGATTTGTAATAATCCGGCTCGATGGTCCTGTCCAGTCGTATCTTCTCTTTTCTCAAGATACGTTTCAGCTCGACAAAGCAGCCAAGAGGATCTTTCTTCAGCAGGTTGAACAGCAAATTATGGATCTCGTTATACCGGGTAGTCAGGTTGCGGGTGTCGCCGTCGAAGCTCAAGGCCTGATAGCTGAAAAGGTCTTTCTGCTTCACCAGCTGGTTATAAAGCTGTCCGATCTCTTTCAAAAGTTTGGTCTGGCTGTAATCATATTCATAATCTTTTTTCTGGGAGAATATGATCTTGGTTACTCCGGGATTCTCTATAAGTTTCTCCACAGTCTTGGCCATGCAGATAGGGTCATCTTCTATAGAAGGGACATTGACATCTCCCTCTGCGTTTACCTTTAGAATAGTATCTTCTCCTTCCCTGACATTTTCATAAGACCAGACCATCCTCTTTTTTCACCACTCCCTTTTTTACGAAAACAAAAGCATCCTCACTTGCGTTCGTAGCTTTCCATTTCTAAAGAAATGAAAAGTATACTCACTGCATTCCTAACTTTTGTTTTCATGAAAACAAAAGCTTTATTAATGCAACTACCTAATACTGTTTTATTGAGAAGAACTATATAAATGTTATTGTTAAAAATGGAACAACCAACTTTTTTGCAGAACCAGCCGGGCCCGCCACAGCATGTGCACAAACATGGAGACGGAGAGGCCAACTATGCCAAGCTTTCTCAAGGGCTGAATAACGTCAGTTCAAGGCTTAAGGTCTTAGAAGAGCGATACACCAATCTAAGGAAAAAGACCCAGCTGACAGACCAGAACCTGCTGGATTATGAGCACAACATGCGAGAAGAGATGCACGCTGTCAGCTTGGACATATTAGAGATGAAGCGCATGTTCAGCGAACTGAGAGAGAAGCTCGACATAATGGCTTCAGAGATCAAGGATGCTGCCAAGGCATCCGACCTGAAAGTGCTCCAGAGATATCTCGACATGTGGCAGCCCATGGACTTTGTCACACGCGACGAGCTGGAAAGTATGGAAAAGTTTAAATAGTCTTAACTCACATAATATAAAAAAGAGGGTTGATAAAAATGGGTTTATTCGATAAAGCAAGTCCTGGATTGTTCGACAAGACAGGACCCATAGACGCTGAAGATAATCTTCCTGAGAAAAAAGAGCTTCCTGTCAAGCAAGTCTTGGCTATGAGAGAACAGGGATACGACAACAACCAGATAATACAGACCCTGCAGAGGGACGGCTACGGCTCTTCTGACATATTCGATGCCATGAGCCAGGCTGACTTGCAGCCAAAACAGCTGCTGCCGAGGGATATGCCTGCTTCAGATGATTCTTTCGACAGTAATTTTGATGATTATCCTCCGCAGGACCCTTACCCAAGGTCACCGCCTATGCCAAGACCTCAACCTGCGATGCAGGCTGCCATGTCGCTTCCGCAGCAAGATCCACCTCCAGAATACGCTTCAGTCACGAATGAAGAGCTCATAGAGGCCATGATTGACGAGAAATGGAACGATCTTCTTAAAGATGTGAATAAGATCATCGATTGGAAGAATGCCACAGAATCAAAGATCAGCGCTATGGAGCAGAAATTCGACGACCTTAAGGATTCTTTTGACAGACTACACGAGGCCATAATCGGCAAGATAGGAGAATACGACAAGAACATCCTGAATGTCTCTTCTGAGATCAAGGCCATGGAGAAAGTCTTCTCTAAAGTATTGCCTGTGTTCACAAAAAATGTCTCTGATCTGAATAAGGTTACAGCTACCCTAAAGAGAACAAAGAAATAAATTCTATTTTAAATGCCTGGTTTTCTGGCCAGGAATGCTATGGCAAATACAGCTATGAGCATAATCACAATAAAGCCCAGCACTTTTGGATTGAAGGCTGTTTTGTAGATGTTCTGTGTGAATTCATTTGGGGCGGTGACGTTGGTTGCGTTCACGCCTGTGTCCCCTCCAATTATTGGCTGCTGTGCCAATAGCGTAGGGCCAAAGCTCTTGACAAAACCTACTAGTATTATGAGGACAACCACGATTATTATGATACTATAGACATGAGGTTTCTTCACAGCTTCTCCAATAGTGGAATCTTTCATCCCGACCATCTTCAGGAAGAACAGTATGAAGAATATCACGATTACTGTGAAGATGAACCAAGGCACCATCGTAGTCAACATTCCCATCAGGGTTTTGGACAATAATACAAGAACAGCGACTAGGATGGCAGCCATCGCGTTAAGGCCTTGTTTTGCTTCGCCGAAGGCCTTAGTCATTCCAAGTATGGCAAAAACTACTATAAATATAAATAAAAACATAAAAATGTTTGTGAAGTTGCCTAACAGGCTAACGTCCAATAAGGTTGCCATTTTTTCAGTCTTTCCATACTTTGCCGAAATCTTTCAGGAACTTGGTTCCGCCTTCTCCTTTATCCTTTGGTTCTGATGTGACAAAGAAGATTATTATCCCAAATACGAGCAGTCCGACTATGATGACCTGCGCGTCAGGGTTTCCCAGCCAGCGTAACCAGACAGGCCATTGTCCGCCCCACCATCCGGCGGCTCCTCCAAATATGATTATTATGGCAATAAAGGAGATTATGACTGCGAAGCCAGCCAGAGGGCTGTTCTTTATGTCTATATCTCCGCCCCATACGCCGATCATGACCAATAGCATGATTATGGCTATTACGAACAAAGCCACGTTAGGCAGGGCATTGTTTATCATGAGCACAATGTCTCTTCCTGCAGGATACGACCCGGTTATATGGGGTATGACGACTGCCAACGCAAGGGCCAAAGCCACGACGACGTTGAACTTACGCCTCTCCTCTTCTTTACCCAGGATCTTGCTTTTCTGCAATACTGCGAATACTAGGGTAAATACCAGTATAAAAGGTATGAAGACATCCATAAAACCCCAGCTGTCCAGCCTAACAACAAATTGTTCAAGAGCACTATTTACCATTTTTTTCACCTTCTTTATTCTTTTTAGCTTTTGGCCCTGCAGCCATCCATGCCATGAGGGCTATAACTATTACGATAAGGATAATTGCCGCTACTGCGTTAGTATCCCACCGATTTTTCATAAAATCAAAGAACCTATCTAACCATCCCAAAGCGTTCAGGAAGATCAGAGCGATTCCTATGAGCATGACGACCATGAAGAAGATGTTCCATCCTCCTTTTAGGAAGAACTCTTCGTCCTTGTTGAAAGACCCGGCCAATAAGAGGAACAATACTGCCATTATAAGCAGCACTATGGAATTGGCAACCACTTCATTCACTACGGCAACTAATCTTGCAGATGCTATGACAAAGAAAGCAGACACAAAAGCCACCATTGCATTGAGGTTTCTCTTGGTATATTCATCGTTACCAATCTTCTCCATGCCGAAAATCTTGGTCTTTTCCAGAATAGCAAACACTATGACAAAAACTAATATGAAAGGCAGAACTACATCGTATATTCCTAAACGTTCAAAAAAGTCTAGCGTTCCTCTAAAGTATGATACCATACTGATAAATTTCTGATGATTTGAGTATATAAAGGTTTCGCTTCTGCCGCTCGAGAAATGGAAAAAACGAGGCAGAAGCGAACCTTGAGAACGTTAGTGAACAAAGGTTTCGTTTTACACGAGTAAAACGAACCTCGAGGAACTTTGGTTTCGAAGAAGCCAAACTTTGGAACTTGCTTCCCAAGGCTTAGAAAAACTTGTTTTTCTTGAGTCAAGGAACGCTAGTGACAGACAGGTTTTGAGTGACAGAGGTTTCGGTAAATCCTGAGTAAACCCTGACTAATACTGTCTAGCGAAAACAATTTAAATGCCACACCATTCTATTACGTCGTGGGGCACATGTTAAGAGAAACGCTCATAATTGGTGTTGTATTGCTGTTTTTATCAGCTTGTGCTGCTCCGGATGATACTCCAAAAAACAAAGGTGATACTATGAACATAGATGGAATAGAGGTGGACTGGCTGAATCACGCGTCTGTGAAGATAAAAGGCTCTAAGACGGTTTATTTTGACCCTTACAATATCAAAGAGGATGACAAGGCGGACTTGATATTAATCACGCACGCGCATTATGACCATTGCAGCATCAACGATATCAAGAAAGTGGCTAAGGAAGACACAATAATAGTGACTGTGGCTGACTGCCAGAGCAAGCTGTCTGGATTGAAGGTCAAGAATATCACTTTGGTTAAGCCCGGCAATAAAGTCAAGATAGGCGAACTCATTATCGAAGTTGTGCCGGCCTATAATATAAACAAGTCATACCATCCAAAAGAGAACGAATGGGTGGGCTTTGTGCTGCAGATGGACGGCAGACGATTCTATCATGCCGGAGACACAGATAAGATACCTGAGATGGCGAATTTAAAGGATATTGATGTTGCGTTTTTGCCTGTTGCAGGCACCTTTACAATGGATGCAAAGGAAGCTGCAGAAGCATGCGCGCTTTTCAAGCCAAAAAAAGCAGTGCCGATACATTATGGCGACATTGTCGGCGACGCTTCCGACGCAAGGATGTTCAAAAGTCTTGTGAAGGACTGCGAAGTGGAAATACTTGGATGAACGTGAAAATTACGTGATTTCAGGTCCATATTTCTTATGCATAAGGTTATTATAAGTTCTTTTGTTTTTGGTTTTTATGGAAAATATGGAAAGAAAACTCGCTTTTAGCTTTCAGGAATTTGTGATTATTCCTGATTATAGCAGACACCACAGCAGAAGAGAACAGTTCGATGAATTCTTCAGGATCCATGATGATGCCTGGTTCTATCTCAAACCTTCAGTCAGGAGCGGATTGGTATTTCATGGTCTGTATGGATCTTTGGACGAAGTCGCAGACTCTGAAGCGCTTACTCCTTATCTTAATGTCCATCATGTCGTAAAAAGGTGCGGTTTCTATATATCTGATAGGGTTGTGATGGCTGGAGACTCCAGAGATCTTCCACCCGAGGAAAGAGAGCATCGCAATCCAGAATTCTGGGTGGAGAAAGACTGGGAAAGTCGATTTCTCACAGAAGAGCAGAAGAAGGTCTGGGAAGCAGGCTATGTCCCACAACCAGAAGAGATGCTGAAGATAGTGCAGGAAGAGTTGGCGGGGAGGAACGATTAAAATGTCAAGATTAGTGTTTTTCAATGATGATGATTATGTGCGGTTTCCGCAGGAACTCGAGGAAAGGGTCAGAAAACTATGCAAGAGGCAGGGTTATGCCTGGGTGCAAGGTTTTAGCGGTGGTATGATTCAGGAGTACAGCACAGGAGATCTAAAACTGATTCCAGGAGGAAAAAATGAAGTATATCCAGAATGGTATTATTTTGCAGATGACAAACCACCTGTTTCATCGCAGATACATAAGGTTGTCCCTGTAAGAGGCCTTGATCCTTCTTTTCCTGATGCGACAATGTATTTTGTCGTCGAGACGATCAAGGTGAATCCTGATGATAAAGCTTCAGATTGGGTGAAGAAGCAGTTCAGGAAAGATCATTGTAACCCGAATTATTGGAGCTATGCTGACATGCCTGGAGGTAATCCAAGCTTATTGTTCGATTCTGTTGTGAGAGCGATAACAGGCAGAGGTATTTATGAGGATTAAAATGAGACGTGAAATACTATGCCCTGCCGAATTTGAAGCTAAACTTCCCCCTTTAATTCTGAGCGGGGATCTGATGGAATTCAGAAAATTTTTCAGAGAACATGATGAAGGTTGGTGTTGTCCGGAGGATAATTATTTTAATCGGGTATTTCCATCTATAGATGCTCTTTGCGAATATCTGAAAGAACAGGATGATAAACGTTGTAGAGAACACAATGAACACCTAAGTCCTAGATTAAAAGTTTATCACATTGTCTGGCCAGAAGAACCAGATTGTTATGCAGACAGAATCTTTTGGACAAAAGGCTCGTATGATCCCTCTAAGTGGGAAGAACTGACTGATAAAGTCGACGAGTTGAGTTATTGGGATGCGAGGACTTTGTTATAATAAGAAAACTTTAAAAACACCCGCCATCTCTTTGTTTTTATGACAACTCTTCCAGAAGCAGTCAAGATTGCGTTATCGCAGAGCTTAAAGTTGAAGAAGTCTGAGTCTTGCTTGATCATCGGAGACACATTGAAGTCTAATCTTGCTCGCAGTTTCTATGATGCGGCTTCTGATATATGCAAGAAAGCTGTCTATTTTGAGATGGAGCCGTTGAAAGTCAATGGCAAAGAGCCGCTGCGGATGGTGGCAGAGCTCATGAAAGGCTTTGATGTTGTTCTTATGATAACCACAAGATCCTTGACGCACACTAAAGCAAGAAGAGAGGCTTCTAAAAAAGGTGTGAGAATCGCTTCCATGCCTGGATTGACAGAAGACATTGCAAAGAGAGCATTACCTATCGATTATGCTGCTCTGAAAAAACAGAATATCAAGATCATTAATTTCTTACAGGGAAAAAAAGAAGTAAAGGTGACTACAGAATTAGGCACCAACATTACTTTAGAATTCAAAGGAAGAAAATGGGGCGGTTCTAGAGGAGGATTCATAGTAAATAAAGGTGACTATGGCAACCTACCTGAAGGAGAAGTCTATGCTGCACCGACCAATGCGAACGGTGTCTGGTTTGTTGATGTAATCCCCGAAGTTGGTTTGGTGAAAGATCCTGTGAAGATAATTGTGAAAGATGGAATGGCTGTTTCAATAACAGGAAAGCATGCTGCAAAGATAAAGAAAAGATTCAAAGGCCTGCCTAAGAATTCTTTTATGCTTGCAGAACTAGGCATCGGCACAAATCCTTTGGCAAAGATAACCGGGATAATATTGGAAGATGAGAAGGTTTTGAGTACAGCGCACATTGCGCTGGGAAACAATGTCTCCTACGGCGGCAATAATGATGTACCAATACATCTAGACTTGGTCTTCACCAGGCCCACCATAATTGTCGACGGCAGGGTCTTGATGGACAGCGGCGTTCTGAAGGTTTGATAATAATTTTGCGATAGAATTATACATCATTCTTACCAAATCTTCTCTTCCTTGTCTCTGCTCTGCTTTCCAGCTCCTGAATTCGTTGTACTCTTTGAGGCAGCCATAGTGTGTGGCGATATCATACGCTTTTTCTCTTGGCGTCTTGCTTTGGGGTATGGTACTTCCACAGAGATGTATGACTTCTGTCAATGACAAGTCCATGTCAGAGTACAAGCTCGCGATCCATTCTCTTTTGGCCTGTTTTCTCAGGTCTGCCACTGTCTCGACGAGTCCGTATTCGGCGAGGACTCTGTAGAACTCTCTTCTTTTGAAATGCAGTTCTTCAGTAATATCTGTTCCAGTCCACATACCTCTATCTATATATTCTATAATCAAATCTTCAAGCTCTTCTTTTGTGTAAAACGGTGGCTGTCTGGACCTGCCTATTCTGCGTTCTTCCATCTTATTTATTCTCCCCCAGAAATCCTGAGGTTTTTACCTCTAGGAGGTTGGAATAATATGCTGCTTTTTAAATGTTAAGAATTCAGTACTTGTAGATGGTGCCGTCCAGGTAATTCTTAAGAACTTTCTCGCTTGATTTATACATTGGTCTGGGAAGTTTTTTGATATCAAACCATTCCCACTTTGTGATTTCATCCGGTTCCATGATGCTGGGTTCGCCTTCGAACTCCATGCATAGAAAACCTGCTGTGACGAAGTGAGCGTCAGGCACTATATCATTGGTGAAGCTTATGAACTTGAGCTTTTTTGGGTCTACAACAAGTCCTGTCTCTTCCAGGACTTCTCTTGCAGCTGCTTTTTGAAAATCTTCGCCGAAGTGTAATTTTCCGCCAGGCATAGTCCATTGCCCTTCGCCGTGCAATAAAGAATCAGCTTTCTCTGGGTTATCATGCCTTTTGCCTAGAAGGATCTTGTTGTCTTTAAGGATCATGATTCCAAAGCCCATCCCCATC
>JBDRIN010000029.1:0-5154 GCA_043815805.1 archaeon
GGCCTGAAGTCCGGCTTTCCGTCTTTCTTCTTTTTTCTGCCGAGCTCTGTATCCATGGTTATCCAGGCGCCTATCCAGAAATAGATTATGAAGATCGCTAAGGTTATCCACCAGGAGATGCGGTAGACTGGTAATAAGGCCAACTCCAGGATTATCGATAATGTGGATGCATACAGTCCTACCTTCATCAGCTTTCCGTATCTGTGCTTTCCTTTGCTGATAAGTAGAGCGATGAATGCTGCTATGAATATATAGATAAGGAACTTAATGCTGAAGAAGACGAACACCCAGACGATGATAGAAGGGAGTATCAATATGCCAAGCACAGGCAGGATGTCTTTCAAGGTCTTCTCTGTCGCTTTGATATCTGTAAGCTCATCATAGACTATCCTCTTCTCTCCGAAGAAGACATATTCCTTGTAGACTATCTCTCTGTCGTTAATCAGGATCTGTTCTCCGGTCAGGTTGGTCTTGTTCAGGTCTAGAAGGACCTCTGGTTTTGTGGAGAGGTAGAACGGATCTTTCAGCTTCATGTTGATGTCTATATTGAACTCTTCGAACTTGTCCAGGTTGTTTCCCAGGGTGTTCGAAAGGTTCAGCACATGAGGGACGAACAGCACAAAGAATATAATGGTGCACAGTATTATCAGGAAAAGGAAATAGTTGAAGCCCTGCCTCAAAGGATCCTCTACTAGCTTCTTGTAGCTGTTAGGATTAAGGCTCTTCGCTATGGTCTTGAAATAGTCACGCACCCTCATGTAAACTACACTAGGAGGATGGGTTTAAATATTTTGTTGTTTCCTTTCACATCCTCTGATAATAGTCTATTTTCCTGATGGCATATACAGGCAGTATCTCAAGTTCCTGAATCTTGTCACCGAATCTCTCTTTGATGCCTTTTATCAGATTCCTGATCTCTTTATCGTTGTCGACTTCGAAATCTGCTTCAATCATCTTCTCTCCCATGAAATGATGTATCCTTAAGGATGACTTGTATTGAGAGATATACCTCATGAAAAGCTCTTCTTTCAGTCCAGGGTTCAGCTTAAACAGCAGCTTGTAGAATGAATTCCCGTATGCTTCGTGGTTGAAGTCGATGGTGAATCTCTGTATTATGCCTCTTTTTATTAGGTTCTTCAGGTGGTATCTTAGCACCTCTGCTCTTATCTTGATTTTTTTTGATAGGTCAGTCAGAGGAATCCTGGCGTCTTTGGATATGTTCTTCAGGATATTATGGTCTATCTCATCTATCTTCGCCTTTTCAACCTTTTTCCTGACCAACGGTGTGTTGAATGGCTTTCCTTTTTCCTGTACCAAGTAGTTCCTGCCAGGATAGAACGTCGTTATAATCGTATAAATCCTGATGTCTTTTATGTATTCTCCGTAATTCTCGTTTATCCGGTTCAATATGCTGTCTGTCTGCTCGTTGCTTTCTGTGAACAATGCCAGCATTAGGTCCCAACGTGAGTCGATCTGGATCACATACCTGACTTCCTTCTCTTTTTTCAGGAATGCGATGAATTCCTCTTCTTTTTCCTGCGAAAGGTTCTGCAGGGAATAATAGACGTGATAATTTGTATATCCTAGCTTCCGGTAGTCCACAAGGGTCAGGAAGTTCCTTATGATTCCTTGCTTCTTCAGCTTGTTAATCCGGTTGATTACAGAGACCTTAGATAGCTTTACTTTCCTAGCTATCTGCTGGGCAGACTGCCGGGAGTTGGAGTCTAATTCGAACAGTATCTTTCTGTCGTATTTGTCTATCTTCATATATTTACGTAAATAGAATATTATTTATAAATCTTTCTATTTGTTAAGATTTTCTGTGAAAAGGTTAATATGTGTTGAAATACCTACTTTATAGTGATGAATGTGTCGAATAGACCAAAACTTGAGGAAGTGAGAATCAGCATAACTGAAAAGTGTAATCTTAGTTGTCATTATTGTTATGATGTAGCTAATCCGAATCATTCTCCTTCGGTTGATAAGAATATAAGCTTAGAAGATATCAAGTATATTGTTGACACGGGGAAAAAACAAGGATTAGAGACTATGAGTTTTACCGGAGGTGAACCCCTGCTTGCGCTTCCCTTGCTGACAAAAGCTATTGCATACTGCAAAAGCCAAGGCCTAAGGACAGGGTTGCTCACCAATGGAACTCTAATAACCAGAGCAACTGCAAAAGAAATAGCAGAGGCCGGCTTGAGTTGGGCAAGGATAAGCCTGGACGGCTCATGCAACGAAGTAAATTCCAGAACAAGAGGCAGTAATGAATCAAGTTTCCAGACCATTGTTGATGCAATCGATCTTTTTGTTGAACAAGGAGTTCCTGTCATCCTACGGCCGACCATTACTATACAAAATTATCAGGACCTTGAGAATTTGGTAACCTTTGCGATCCAACATAATGTTCAGAAGATAGATATGCAGCCATATATCCCTCTTGGAGATGGTAGGGACCAGAAGTTCATCATCTCCTCAGATGAACATGCACAGATCGTCGATGAGTTGATGTGGCTAAGAGGAGAGTATGGACGTGAATTGGAGATTGTGTGTTATTCTGGCTGGTTCGAGTTCCTGTTCCCTTCATATGATGATGTTACTCCATATCTTTCGAGATGCGGCAGAGGTTTTATTTTTGTGGACCATAATGGCGATATAAAACCCTGCGCTCCGACCATGAAAGTGCTTGGGAACATCCATGACAGGAATTTTCTAAAGGTTTTCAGCAAGGATCCCTTCCTGGAGAAAATCAGGTCTCCGGAGGCATACGGAGTCTGCGGAACATGCGATGCCTTTGACGGGTTATGCCAGCAGTGTCCTGCGCCGACTTATAATATGACCGGAACATTGGATTGTCCGCCTGTTCTATGCCCCAAAGCAAGAATGGAGGGAGAAGCATGAGCGATCTGAAACCGCCGCCAGTCATTTCAAGAGTCCGGATCACTCCTGGAGAGGTCCAAGAGTTGATAGAACAAGACAGGATCGCCTCGTTGAGCCTGAGAATCCCGACTCCATGCAATCTTGACTGCCGTGGTTGTTATTCAAGCCAAAAAGACTTTGTGAGCATGAAGAAGGATGCATTAACATATGAAGAAATAATAGATATCCTCGCACAAAGTTTTGATCTTGGCGTCCGCCATGTTTCTTTTGCAGGAGATGGAGAACCGACGATGTACAAGACTGCTAAAGGAGATATTTTTTCTCTTATAGATTATGTCAACTCTCATGGCGCAGAAGCATTGCTATTCACAAACCAGACCCTGATAACTCCTAAAATCGCAGCCAGGCTATTTGAAAGGAACTTAACGGTTGTCGGGAAGCAAAACACGCTTGATCCTGAAAAGCAAGCTAGGTATTTTTGCCAGACACCCAATGCACAGGAGTTATTGCAGAATGGCCTGGAAAACCTGATGAAAGCAGGATTTAACTCTACTGATCCTTCAAGATTGGCGATACATTCTGTTATCCACGCTGCCAATTACGAAGAACTTCCTGTTATGTGGAGAACTTGGAGATCACAGAACATAATGCCTTATGTACAAGTCATGGTTCCTCCTTTTAATCCAGAAGAACAAAAAAGATTTTTTGAAGAAGATTATGTGCCTCCTGAAAAGGTAAGAGATTTATTTGAAAGGCTTTTGGAGATTGATGAAAGAGAGTTCGGCTATACCTGGGACGTGGTCGGGACGTATCCAATTCCTACGATGGGTTGTTCGGTGGCATTAAGCGGTGTCGGAGTGACGCCGACAGGGGATGTCCAGATATGTTCTTACACGCAAGGTTCTCTGGGAAACTTGAAAAAAGGTAGTATGAATTTAGAAGAGGTTTTGAAATCTCCTGCAGTAAGAGCAATCAGAAGACACAAATATGCTGAAATGGAAAAAGGAAATTGTTATGGCTGCAGGTGCCTAGTGAATAGCTTGGGTGGTGATAGATTTGATCCCGATGATTTCTTTATGGGATTTCAAGATCAATAAACAAAGAAAATCAAATCCTTCTCTTCTTCAATTGTTTTCTTGATGTCAAACATCTCTTCTATTAGTTTTTTGATAGAAGCAAACTTATCACTTTTCTTCAACACACCAAACGCGAAGCGTTTGTCTCCAACGCGTTTCATTTCTCTAAGTCCTTTTTCTACATCTTCAAAATTGTGGATTGCAGTAACACTGATAACAACATCGAAACTCTTGTCAGGGAACGGCATGGCTTCTGCTTTACCCAACACCACTCTTCCCTTGGCCTTATCCAGAAGTTTCTTAGAAGGATCAAGACCTGTCCAATTACATTCCAGAACATCATGGGAGAATCCTGTTCCGCAGCCAACATCCAAGAGAGCATCCCCTTTTTCGATCGGAAGATTAACTCTGATGATATCTAACTTCTTCAATTGCTCTTCTTTGTGCAGATTGTCATAACCATCTGCGATGGAATCGTAGTAGGACATTTTATTATTATTTCTTAAGATACAACATCAAATAAGTCATAGAAGCCAGAGTATATCCATCGGTTATCTCTCCGGATAACACCATCTCTTTAACTTCTTCGACAGATAATCGTTTTATGTCTTTTATTTCATCAACTTTCATCGCTTTGCTCTTATCCAGTTCTTTATCACTCACATGAGCTACGAAAACAATCACTTTCTGAGGTGTCAATCCTGGAACAGCTAGAAATTCGCCGATCTTGGTCACTTCTTTGGCGTTGATATTTGTTTCTTCCTTCAATTCGCGTATCGCTGTCGCTTCGATCTTCTCGTCTTTTTCGACAGCTCCCATCGGGAATTCCCAAGAATCAGAATCTGTAGGGAACCTATAGACTTTCAATAGGACTGTTTTTTGAGAAGGAGAGAGAGGTATTATCAATGCGCAATCTTTTCTTTCGACAATGGAATATATCCCTTTTTCACCTCTTCGGGTTATATCATATTCCAAAACCCTCATCCAGGGGTTTTCATAGACTAGTTTCTTTTTATCTATCGAAAAGATTTTTTCCATTTTTCCTCCCAATTAAAAAAATGGGCCTGCCCGGACTCGAACCGGGGACCTCTGCCATGTCGAGGCAACGTCATCTGTGGACCAAATGGTTAGCCACTAGACTACAGGCCCTAGAATTATTTCTCCTCCTTCAAAGTCGTCTCCAGCATCGCTCCGAATG
>JBDRIN010000030.1:0-36378 GCA_043815805.1 archaeon
GGCAGCATATCCAATTATCTTTTCCAGTACGACAACAACACTGCTTTCAGCTCTCCAGGGACATTATGTGATGGTGCATCTAATAAATGCACGTGGAATACTAGCCTGCAGCAGACGCAATGTGAAAATAATTCTATGTCCTGCTATATCCGCGTTGTTGTCACAGATGATAATGGACTTACCAACAGCACTTACATACTTGTGGGGATAGATACTCAAGGACCGACAGTGACTCTTGGCCTTCCAGAAGATAATGAGAACATAACTACAGATTCATACAATGTTGATGCCAGCGCAGTTGATGATGAGTCCGGAGTTGACATTGTCTTTTTCCAATATCGCGAGAACAATTCAGCGTCTTGGAAGGATGCCTGCAATGATTCAACTGTGACTTATCAATGTTCTTGGGACACAAGCACTCTTAATGATGGAAATACTTACGAGTTCAGGGCTTACGCGATAGACAACAATGGCAACACAGGCAATTATAATGTACATACAGGAATAACCATAGACAGGACTGCTCCCTCGATTACTCTTGAGAATCCGCCCAACGACAATTACACCTCAGAGACTACGATAATATTTTATTATAATGTAAACGATACAACGAGTGATGTCTCTAACTGTTCTATTATAATAAACGGGACAATAAACGATACCAAGACTGTCATCCAGGAAGATGTGAGCCAGAATTTCACTCTGACATTGTCAGAAGGATACTATGTCTGGAAAGTGAATTGTACTGATGTGCATGGATTCACTAACACTTCATTCACAAGAAACTTCACCATAGACACTACTGGACCGACCTCTGTTCTTGATCGTCCTCCGAACAATGAGAATATCTCAGGTGCAACGTACACTGTCAATGCAAGCGTGACTGATTCAGGCATTGGTTCTATTGACACGGTCATTTTTGAGTACAGGAAAGGGGCGGCTGCCTGGAGCCTTGCCTGCACCAACAGCAGTAGCGCTACATCTTCTTATGCATGCGACTGGACAGTCTCTGGACTTGCAGACGGAGACGATTATGAAGTGAGAGTCTATGCAAACGACACTCTTGGCACCAATGGAACTCCTGATAGTCATACAAGCATAAGGATAGACAACAACGGACCAGCCATTGTCTTATTATCTCCAGGTCCTGGAGCTACGGACGGTGACGGAGATGTTGTGTTTGAGTTCTCTGTTACAGACACTGTCTTTGGAATAGCCAATTGCAGCTTGTATATAAATGGAAACCTTAACGATTCTATTTATGCTCCCATAGCTCAAGGAGAGACCTTGTCTTTCACAGTTTTCAACATGACCAACGGAAACTATGACTGGAACATCACTTGCTGGGATGATTTTCCCAGCCCCCATCAGAACTGGTCTGCTACAAGGAGCCTTACCATTGATATCCGTTACACCATGAATGTCCTTGTAAATACTAGCAAGCAGCAGTATGAAGTAGGAAACCAGATGGGTGAGACCTTGAATGTCACGACCAACACCACAGATTATTATAACAATTCCCTTGATACTAATGTCAAGACAGACATTATATATGGAGACACAATCTATCCTTGGTGGAACACATCTTGGAAGAACAGGAGACCCATCTATGTCACAGAATTGTCTGGACAGGACAGGAACAATGTTATTGTAGAAGCAGATGTCTCTGGCTTAGGTGGATATATAAGCAGCTGTACAAACGAGATAAGAGTCATCTCTATCAATCTCACTGAGGTGTCTGTAAACATTATCGGCGGTGATGATTCAACTTACTGTAACTTTGTTTTCAAGGCAAACGTCAGTGCAAGTGCCAGCAGCAGAGAGCTTTACTTTGTCTATTTTAACAACTCAGCAGCAGGAGACCCTGGCTATCCAATCCTAAAAGGAAAATATTACGGCATGTTCTTAGATGATTTCAACATTGGAACTCAGCCTGATCCAGCCAAATGGACTGAGACTGGGGGTGCTTGGAACATCGAGGGTCAGAGGGCTCATGCAGATAACACTAAATCTTACCATCTCATCACCACAATAGCAAATCTAATCGATATGTCTGTTTATAGCCATGCTAATGTGACCTTTGATTGGGAGGTTGCTGCCGGAGAGATGGAAGCGGCTGATTGTCTGAGATTAGACCTCTATGATGGCTCTTGGCACGACGGTATATGGCAGAAATGTGATGATATCGCCCCAGTATCTGGCAGCGCTAATGTGTATGGGGGTTCTGGTTATATGCTCTCCTCTTTCCAGCTAAGGTTTGGAGCTGATACGGATACTTCTGCAGAACAAGTCTGGGTGGATAATGTCTATGTGGATGCCTATCGTCTGATAGATTTCAATATAAGCGCAGCAACAGGAAATATTCAAGAGCACATATCAAGGAACCAGAGCGACACAGGAATAGATGGCTTGCTCACTTTCCTCTGGAGGAACGCAAGCTGGGCTATCGGGAATTACTCTGCTGTCTCACTCGCCACCAAAGCTTTGTATTATGACACATATGATAATAAGCCATTCGAGATAATCCCGGACCAGACACCTCCGAATATAACTTTGCATAACCCTCCGAACGGCTCTGATGCCAACAGCTCTGTGACATTTGCCTATGTTGTCAACGACACTTTCAGCAGCATAAAGAACTGCACATTGATAATCGATGGTGTGGAGGATGATAATGATACTATTATTGATGAAGGCCCGAACCAATATTTCTATCCTAGACTACCCAAAGCAGGTTGGCATAACTGGAGTATCAACTGCACAGACTTCTACGGGAATACAGGAGCTTCCAAGACCTGGAAGGTATGGATCAGGCCACCTGACTTGACTGTGACAAGCTCAGATATAACTTTCACCTACGATGCCCTTGTTGAAGGGAAGGCAGTCAATATAAGCGCGACAATATTTAACATCGGAGGTTCTGATGCAAAAAATGCCCTTATAGAGCTTTATCTTGGCAATCCTGATTTCGGAGGTGCAGAACTAGACAATTTCACAGCCAACATAACCGACCCTACAGGTGATCATTCAAACTACACAGTCAATTATTCCTGGATCATCACTGGCCCTGGTCCTTTCAACTTTTTTGTCTTGACCGATCCTCCTCTTGCCACCAACGGTTCTATTTTTGAGATCAACGAGACCAACAACAAGGCTAACAAGACTTTGGATGTCTCTGGTTATACTGTAATCTATGGGAATGTGACCAGCCGTTACGCTTTGTTTACCAATTTTTCAAGTTTGGAATTCGGTGATTGGGGAAACGCCAGCGGAGGAAATGTCTTGGTCATACAGTCTGATGCAGTGATATCTTTCAGCACATTGCAGGCCATGAGCAGGGACACGAGCGATGTCTTCCAGTCCAGCGATTTCAATGATATAGATTTGGCCCTTAGCATGGAGAATTTCTCGGATTCCATAAATATCACTTATACCTCTGCAGGCAGCCCAAAGAAGACCGCCTCTTTCACCATCTATGAGCAGACCATAGGCGATGTGCCTGTCATCAACAGCACTGACAACGCCAACTTTGTCACAGGCATACTCTGGGATTACAGCGATGGAGGTCCGCAGTACAATGGATTGCAGGACTTGGTCTTCATCACCAAAGTCAACGAGAGCAAAGTGGGCGCTTATGGGACATATGATTATGAGCTGAAGTTCCCCACCCTACTGAGGACCTATAAAGATGGAGGTTCAGGCACTGTCAGTTATTACTATGAGATAACTTAGCTGATGCTTTCCTTCACATTCCCTTCATGCTTTCATCACTTGTGCGTTCCCCCTCATTCTTTGAGGGGGAGCGTCTTTATGTTTTTTCAGACTATTGATATACCTCCAAAGATTTTATGTAAAGATTATATGAGTGGCTAGGGGTGATATGTTGTCTATAGAAAAGCTTGTGGAGATAGGAAGATTAGACCAGTATGAGATTATAGAGAAGATTGGTTCTGGAGGTATGAGCACAGTATATAGGGCATTGGATACAAACCTTAATAGACTTGTGGCTCTGAAAGTTTTCAATCCAGGTTCGGATTCTGAGATTTTAACAAGGTTCTTTAATGAGGGACCATTGATGGCCGGACTTGATGACCATCCGAATATCGCTAATGTTTATACTGCTGGAGAAGATAAAGGCTATAATTATATTGCAATGGAGTATGTTAAAGGCAGGACACTTCGCAAAATAATCAAGGATTATGTCAGTGAAGGAGAAATGATGCCTGTTGATGATGCCTTGAAAATCTTCAAACAAATCCTCGAGGCATTAGCATATGCACATGATAGCGGCATAGTACACAGGGACATCAACCCTAATAATATCATGGTAACAGAGAATGGCGAGGTCAAAGTGTTGGACTTTGGCATTGCTAAAGATTTGCTCAAAAAAGACAGGAAAAAGACGGATCCAGGGACTCCGCTGGGAACATTCAGCTATTTATCACCTGAACAGATCACAGATCCCTTGAATATAGATTACCGCTCTGACCAGTTCCAAGCAGGCATTGTGCTTTATGAGCTGCTGACAGGAGTGCATCCTTTTATAGATTTGGCAGTCAGGTCAGGCAGTACTTATAGCAAAGCTGTCGAGGATGCCATTGAAAAGCACAATCCTGTCTTTCCGAGCAAACATAATCCAGAAATACCGCGACATCTGGAGAACATCATGATGAAGATGTTCGAGAAAAAACCTGATAAGAGATACGAGAAAGTAGGAGAATTGCTTGAGGATTTGAAGTTTTATGAGCAGAATAAAAAAATAAGTGCGGGGGGTTATAAATTAAGACGCGGATGGCGGTCAATCAAGAAACGTCCGATCATCACAATTGGGACCATAGCACTTACAGCTTTGTTGGTCATTGGAACAAGCGAATATATAGATTATAGATTTTCTCCAGCTTATGTCATGAATCAGCTGACTGCTTTAGAACCTTCTCAGACAACGAAATTCGTGGAATTATTGACAGAGTTAGAACCAAGATTGTATGAACAAGCCAAGAATTGGAACATACCTAAAGGAAGATTTCCGTTTGCAGTCTATTCTGAACCTGAGTGGTTATGCCCGGATCCTGTTGGCGCAAAACATGATGGAAAAATAATTAGGATTTATGGCAGAGGCTATTTGCGTACAAATGATGAGGAACTTAGATCACTTGCTCTGACTAAAACTGCTGAGATGTCTAAGGAGATAGGTCTTAATTATGATGACGGTAACGAAAGAATATTGGATGCCTATCAGACTGCAGTTTCATTAGATGTCAATGTAAGCGAGTATGAACAGCTTATCTTGGAGGCAGCCGACGACATAGCCGGAAGATTTGATCCCGACCACAACATTATTGTCTTTAAAACAGACTCTCTGGGCAATCCGCGTATACGGGCTGATTGGATGAGGAAAACAAATATTTTATGGAAGGCTGCAGAGATCAGACCTGACGGAAAATATGATTATGCTGCCATTGCCAGAGCACATATAGATAAATCGATAGATATGTTTATTCTTCCGGATGGTACAATAAGAGAGTATTCTTATTTTGACCGGCATGCTGGTGAATGGCGGGTTTCCAATTATTTTGCTCCTTCTCCAGATTCCGAATTTGCCAGAGGAAATGCTCAGGTGGTGCAAAGCTTATTAGACGCTTTCAGAGCCGCAGATAATGTTGATTACCTTAATATTGCTTGTCTCTGTGCAGATCATTATCTGGCTCTTCATCCAGAAGACAGTATTTGCTTTATGGATATCAGCGGAACGCATCCATCTATGCAGCCAGATGCAGGAGCAGATGTTTTTTGGATTTCTGTTTTGCTTGACTTGGAAGAGCTAACAGGCATAAAAAAATATGGAGAAGAGGCTTACAGACATTTCTGGTATATAACCAAGAACAATCTCAATACAGATCCGAATCGTGATGGGATAGTCACAGATTGTACCTATATGATTGCGGAAGAATATGAAGGTTGCTCTTCACTTATCTTTGTCGATAACGAGTATCTGGAGATTCTTGCCAGAATATTGGAGAGAGAATCTTAAAAAAGAAAAAAAGAAAGAATAATCATTTTCTTTATTCACAAGGGTCAGGCCATCCTGGCGGATGTGCGCATGGATCCGGCACTTCTGTTCCGCCACCGCCCCCATCTGTTCCATCTCCATCGTCGTCTCCGTCGGCAGAGACCATCGGCAGTACTCCTCTGTTTCCACTTTCTGTCATTGCGTCTACCACAATCACGGTGGTGAACAACAACGCGACAACTAGAGCTATTTTCAAAACTCCAAATATTTCTTTTTTCATGTATTTCACCCCCTCTTTTGTTGTTTAGAATATAGCTAGAGATATATGTCTTTTTAAAGTATATATGTTATTACGAGTATACATATATCTGCTACAAATATAAGTATTTCTTCTTTATAATCACGTAAGGTTTATATTCCCAGGAAGATTACCATTTTGTTATGAGCGCTTGGAAACTTACAGATATTTTAGGTCATAAATGGCGAGATGGAAAAATTGCTGATTTGAGGAGATCTCTCAATGATAGAAATAGACAAATTGTGGCTTTAGAGAGAGATTTGGGCTATTTCGGAACAGAACCTCCAACTTTACTACAAGTGGCCTTTAGATATCTAACCCAAGG
Source organism: archaeon (assembly GCA_043815805.1). Taxonomy (GTDB): domain Archaea; phylum Nanobdellota; class Nanobdellia; order Woesearchaeales; family JBDRIN01; genus JBDRIN01. The sequence continues at coordinate 6,634 of JBDRIN010000030.1, forward strand.
CAGAATCGACGAGGCGGAAGAAACTTTTGATAGGTTGTTTCAAGTGGCCGGTTTAGACAGTATTGTTGCTTATGTTTTTCACAGTCCTTTTATGGCGGAGAATTATTTCCTTAAGCCGCAAGTCCAAGATGATCTTAAATTTGTTCGTAAGTTAGTAATCAAGAATTTTTTTGAAGAGGTCGCAGCAGAAAAATATGATGTTGTTGCTAACCATTACAACAATATAGCTGGAAGAATCAGGGGAAGGATTCCTCAAACCACCCAAGTCGGGAAGTATGTTTTAGAAGAAGAGATCGTGGGGCCGGATGGACACATCTTTTTTTCCTTGCTAGATTCTTTTGATGGAGAAGAGACAGAATTTGCGCAACGCTTAAAATCAGACTTAACTAATTGTTGGATAGAGGATGCGGCGTTTCTCCAGGCGCACCAGTTTCCTTTCAAAGAAGGGGATTGTATCTATCCAGAATACGATCGCAAATTTATTGAAGCTCTGGAACTGGTGGCAAAAAAAGATGGAGACCTTATGGCTAAAGTGACATGCCTCTCTGATAGGTTAGGAGCTTCTAGAAAAGTATGCTTTGCAGATAGAGCCCCCTGGAACGGCATGGTCAATATCCCTAGAATTTTGGAATTTCTCTCAGGATTGCCGGGACCCAGGGTTTCTTTACCTACTATTACTGAAGTAGTCGCTGCACCAGAGTATTTTGAAAATGTAATACATAAAATCGTTTCATATGCTCAACTACACCCCGAACAACAAGGGACAATAACAGATGTTTTCAGGAGGAACTTGTATCATATAGATTTCGGGACTTGCAACAGATTGACTTTTCCAGAGGATGATTTCATCCATGCAACAGAGATGCCGGTAGTATATAATCCTGCAAAAACCGATGACAGACAACAGATTTTCTTATCTATGCTTGAAGAGAATGATCAAGACACTTCAAATCTATTTGTTGATTACGCGTTGAAGAGGTTATATAGGCATCTGAGGGTGGTATTCTTGTATGCTCATAGCACTAAAGCAGATGTTTATGGTGATAATGTTCCTTTCCATTTAGAAATGGCTTGTCAGGCGGCTGCCCAGCTTGTTTCACAGACGACAGGGGAAAGATCATTTATAGATATGTCTATTGAGCCGGGAGAGCAGATAGCAGGGCTGATAAAATCCATTAGGCATGAAGCCCTGTAGTCGAACCAAGACAATCGTATATCCTGTTGGTTATGCTGTGGAGATGATTGTTTATTGATATGTCTGTGTCTTTTCTTATGGCAGAATTGTCAAGATTTTTTAATACTTCTTTGTATTTTTGTCTGAAAACATCCATGTCTTGATGATTGTATTTGTAGAACAGTTCGTAGTACATTTTTAGCAGGCCATTAACTAGTTCAATGTTTTTTATGATTTCTTTATTGACCTCCACATTTTTTAGGCCTCCCATAAATTTTATCATATTTCTATAATCATCACCAATACTTTCAAGAAGCCATAATACGTGAAAGAGATATACCGTCTTTTCATCTTTATATGATTGCTTATTCAATATTCTCTCGCAATAGTTTGTTAATCTGTTGTTTGTTTTTTCAAGTATAAGGGACTCGTTTATATTCGTGAAATCCTTGTTTTTAACAGTTTCTAACACACCTTCTGCTAGTGATAAGGTAACACGAAAAACCCGCCTCAACAAATTCTCGAACTCGCCTTTTTGGATGTTTGATATGCTCTTTATCACACAGCTTTTTGAGCTTTGTTCCACTATTTCATAACCTATAAGCGTGGATTGGATTCTTTCACTTAATATCCTTACAGTTTCAGCATTGTCGAAGAACACCTCTATTTCGTCATATCCTGACTTGTGGATCATGTCGATTATGCTTTTAGTCATTGCATGGCTCAACCCACTCACATCAACCTGTGTCTTCTTGTTCGACTCAAAATTCTCCTGCACGCTGATCTTGAGCATATTGTTCTCATCAGTGACGTGAACCTCATCACCTTTCTTTATGTTGTTGCTCTTAGCCCATTTTGCTGGCAAAGAAACAGTTAATGTTGAAGGACCATTAAGAACTATTTTTCTTTTCATGAAACCACCCCCTTTTTAGAATAGCTATAAGTCGCTGATTTAAATACTTTTCTAAAATAGATATATATCTATGTATAACTAGTATATGGTGGATAGTTTATTATAATTTCTTTTCAATTAATGAAAGCAGTGATGAAGAATGGAAAGCATGATTGAACGATTCAGGCTGACAGAAGCAGAAAGGACAATTATTGAAGGATTTCTGGAGTGGATCAGACGGAAAGGATTTTGCATATGTTATGCTGTTAATAAGATTGATGAAAGAATGGATATTCGTTGGTGTCCTGTAACTGAGGATACGACTACTATGCTCAATCAATATTTTGGAATAGATATCAAAAAACTGGAGGAAGAAAAACAGGTTGTCTTAGAAAAGAAACAAGAACCTCCTCTTCAAACCTCCCCTTCAAGCTGATTTTGGACCATATATTTTTTGACCACATTTAGGAAGACCAGGGGACATACCTCCCCCTAGTTTTTACTTCGGTTTTCGGAGGATAAGGAAGCGGGGCTTCATGCTTTAAAGAGTTTGCATGAAGTCCTTATTCTGAATAAGCGAATTTCCTTCTTTATTCGAAAGGTTTATAAATATGTGATATACTAAATATTGTTATAGACGGGGTGGAAACATCTTCCAGATTTTCAAGAAAGCACATAAAGAAGAGAAAGATCTGACGCACAAACCTAGACCTTTGCCGGATACTGCTAAGGATACCTATGAAAATGAGGAATTTTCTGGTCGTAGTTTTGACCATGTCTCTGAGCCAAGCAAGATAGCGGCTGATGGGGCTCCACAGGACTTGCCAAGCGTCGGAGCGCAGGGTCCTATGGTCAGAGAGCCTGTCCAGGTCAAGCAGTTCACTGAAAAGCCCCAGGTTGGTATCGAAAGCACATTAACCAAGAGTTTTTTCTTAGAGTTCGAAGAGTTCTTGAAAGACAAGAAGTTGGATATTGGTCTGGTAGAGGAAGTTCTGGACAAGGACCTCCTGAACAAGATGAAGCAGTTCTATCTTCATGAGAAGGATGGCAAGAATTTCTATTATCATCCTGGAGAACTGAATAAGGCCATGACCTTTAAGCTGGAGAGTCTCAAGCAATTGGAGAAGGACTGGTACACTGGACAGAAGCAATTACAGGACATCCAAAAGCAACTATATAATAAAGAGGCAGAGATCGAGTTTTCTCTAGGCGAGCTGAAAAGGATATTGAGCCAGGTGAAGTCTAATGTTGAGCTCAAGTCTGACCTGACTCCTTCTGAGTATTTCAGGGTTGTGGACGGGAAGGTCCTGAGGAATTTCACAGAGCTCAAGATGGCCTTGAAGACCATGTCTCCTGTTGCCTTTGACCATCATGTGAGCAAAGAGAGGAATGACTTTGCGAACTGGGTCAAGCATGTCTTCAATAACGAGGATCTGGCTGCTGCCATGGAAGCTGCCAGGAATAGGCAGGAGCTCACCCGACTGTTGGATGAGTTATAATCATAGCGTTTTCTAGTGTTTATGGATAGTATAGTTGATAGTATAGTTTGAAATTTTTTCCAAAGATCTGTTTTTATGTTCAGCTAATTCTACATTATTATACCTTTTTAGGCCTTCAGTATCTTATTTATAAACTAAAATCGAAACATTTATATATGAGTATACATATTTGTATAGTAATTTAGGTAATCCTAAATGAGTATATCCCCATTTGAGTAAGGAAGGAAACCGAGGTGAAAACTATGAGGAAAGGACAAATATTATTATCAGTATTTTTGGCAGTTTTTGTTGCCTTTATTGCAGCAACAACATTCAACGCACAGCAGGTAGCGGCAAACGCAACAAACCCGATTGCACCAATGACATTGACTGTAGATCACAGTTCTAGGCTAAATACTTCCCAATACCCAGTCAAGACCATCAATGCTGAGGCAGGTAATGTATCTGCCCTAACCGTAGCTGGTTTCTCTGCTACCAAAGCTTGGCAAGGTTACTATGGAAACGTCTCGGGTACACTGGTCTTGAAGGATGAAGAGAACTACACCTTCTACGATTGGACTGAGACAGAACCAAAAGGAGAGATATATGCATCTCCGAACAATACGGTTATCTGGAGTGGAATCGCGTGCTTCAACATGACCGCAAACTATAGTCTTACCGGAGAATTGAACGAGACAGTAGTTGAGACCATGTATAATATAGATACTACGGACTCAGATGGGCTTGCCGAGACCTTCAACGTGACCACGCACCCAGCCTTCCAGGTTGGAGACACACCCATCGCGGTGAACACCTGTCCTGCAACAAGCATGTACGTAAACAGTGCTTATCAGACAGCAAGTTTCCATCAGGTATTGCTGAACGGCGGTGGCGGAACAACCATGGTCTTCACGTCCATCATAGAGAACGATGCTACTGACGTTGACACAGATAAGACTGGTTTCAACGGACAAGAGATGGACTTCCAGATGCTGGTCATAGAAGACGGCCATGACGGACAGGAAGACGCAAGCACACCGTATTATTTTTGGATAGAGATAGAATAAAGGCAGAAGACTGTCTTTATTTTTTTTATTTTTATAATCCCCTAAAGACCTACTAACAAGGACGATAACAAGAACAAATAGAGAAACCAAGGAGCCACCGAAAATGAAAAGCAACAAAGAGAAGATCTTTTTTTTCATCCTGATTACTATTGTATCAATATCTTTGTTTGCTCTGTTCACCCAGGCGACTCCTAGAGGTCCCACAATAACTTTCAAGGCCAATTCTACTCAGGCAGATATTCCTGTCAACAGGACAGATGATGGCGGAACCATCAATGTGATTAACCTTGACATTACCCAGCAGACAGGAAGCTGGAAAGCATATGTAGGAAACGTTTCAGGATCTATAACTTTGGATGATTCAGACGGCCACACTATATATGATTGGTCATTAACCACTATTACAGGAGAAGTATATGCTGCCAGGAACGGCAGCATAACCTGGACAAATGTCATCTGTGCCAATGGCTCTACAATACAAGGAGAAGAGGCAAGTCTTAACCTGACAGGAACAGAAGTATATAGCATAAACCTTACGTTTAATGAGACTGGAAAGCACCAGAGCTTCATCATGGCAGGTAAGAACATAACCTTGGGCTCTTGTTATTCAACAGCCACATATGTGAACTCTTCACACCAGAGGCCTATATCTGACACATCCTTCTTCGAGGAAGTGCTTCTGCAGGATGGAGATAAGTTGATATACTCGACAATCATAGAAAACGATGCCTGGCATTACAGGGATACCAACACATCCAACGAGACCTATGACTTCCAGATGATAGTCGGAGAGTCAGAGGCTCAAGCAACTCCAAACAGGTATTTCTTCTGGGTAGAGTTAGGTTAAAGCAAGCCAATATTCCCCTTTTTCTTGTTTTTTATCTTCTACTTCCTTCTTTCTAGATAAAATAGATAAAAAATAACTAAACATTCGTTATGATGCCGCCAGCCACAGTATCTGTCCTCTGGAGGACAAACCTGCCCAATTCCTGCACCTTGTTGAAGTTCTCCACCACAATAGGCTTCTGGGTCTTGATGATTATATCAGCCACTTCCCTGTTCTTTATCTCAGAAGCATCCTCTCCTAGAACTTCTAAGTTAGAAGAATTAATCACTTTCTCTATCTTTTCGATGCTGCACATCACTTCCTGGGTGGCGCATTTGAAAAGAAGCCGCTCATCCTTGCTGAATGTCTTCTTGTCCATCCAAAAGATATGGCCTTTTATAGTGTCTGTCACTACAGGCGGCTCTTCATCAGGGTGTACGATGATATCTCCTCTATCCACAAAGACCTTGTCTTTAGTCACAATGCCTGTGCTCTTGCCTGCTTCTGCCTCAGTAACGCCCTCTCTGTCGTATTCCTCTATGCTCACAACAGAGGTCTCCTCTCCAGAGGGAAGTATCCTAATGGTATCACCCTGCCTTATAATGCCGCTCTCGACCCTTCCAGCCACGATTCTCTTATCATACTTGTAGACATCCTGCACAGGCAGCCTCAAGGCCTTTGCGCTTGGAGATTCCTTTGTATTGAAGGTGTCCAATGCTTCAAGCACAGTCATGCCGTCAAACCAATTGAGATTATCTGTCTTTTTGGCTATGTAATCCCCTTCTTTAGCTGATATTGGGATGACATATGTTGGTTTAATGTTGATGGAATCCAGGAACTTCAACAGCTCTTTCTTCACTTCTTCGAATCTCTCCTGCTTATACTCTATAAGGTCCATCTTGTTTACCACTACGATAACTTGGTCTAAGCCAAGCAAGCCCAATATATAAGCATGCCTTCTTGTCTGCTCCTGCACTCCCTCATCAGCATCAACTATAAGGATGGCAGCTTCTGCCTGGCTAGCTCCTGTTATCATGTTTTTGATGAACTCCACATGGCCCGGAGCATCTATGATAGTATATTCCCTCTTCTTGGTCCTAAAAAAGGTCTGGGCAGTATCAATAGTTATGCCTTGCCCTCTTTCCTCTTCCAGATGATCCATCAAGTAGGCGAACTCGAGCTCTTTGCCCATATCATCACAGATTTTCTGAATCTCCTCTATCTTTCCGTCGGGCATGGAGTCTGTATCATAAAACAACCTTCCGATAAGGGTCGATTTTCCATGGTCGACATGGCCTACGATCACGAACTTTAAGTTTTCATCTTTTTCATACTTCATTTTTGTTTCTTTGGCTCCTTTCTTCTTTTTCTCAGTCATTTTTACCTCCAACACATGTATCTATAGTTTAATTTATATCTAGTCTAACCTTATATAATCAGGTTTATTATTGTCCATGCTCCCAAAACGGCTATTATGATGCCCAGGATATACTTGAATCTGGTCGGATGTAGCTTCTTGGTGAGTAAGGCTCCTAAAGGCGCCCCTATCACAGCACCGATTGACATGGTCAGCACCAGCCACCAGTTCTGTATGCCATTGACAAATAAGAAGGTAAGGAAGCCTGCTATGCAGATAGGCGCTTCTGAAAGGGTGGTGCAGCCTATGGCACTCTTGTGTTCATTGCCTCCAATCATCTGGCCACCTGTAGCTACAGGGCCAAAACCGCCTCCAGAGATGCCTTTGTTAAAGGATGCCAGCAGACCTATTCCTAGCATCTTTTTCAAGGAGAACTTGAATGTTTTTCCTGAAAGCAATAGGATTCCTATCACCAGGACAAGTATCCCAATATAAGTGTTCAAGGCCCATTTAGGCAGGTTTATGGCGACAAAAGCCCCTATCACAGTAGCTATCACTCCAAAGACAGTTATAATCAGGACTATCTTAGTGTCCTTGGTGAAACCTATCTTGAAAGTCTCATAATAGCCAAGACTCTTGAGCTGTTGCTTTATCTTCCTTAAGTCTTTGGCTTCGCCGAAATCAACATTTTTCTGCTTTTGGTGGAACATGGCTGCTGTGAAGCCGCCGATGGCCTGGGATAAAAGGACTGCAGGGATTATGACCAAGCTTGCAAATCCAAATGCCAGCATCAAGGGTGTCAGCACTGTTCCGTATCCCATGCCTAAGCCAGCATCAACCAGCTCCATTATTAAGGCGACAACGCCTATGAGTATAAGAACAATAATTAGGTCCATTTTGGTCTCTTCACATGTATCCCAATGACCTTAATTTCTGCATGGCATTGGCTGTTTCCTTGTCCTGCGACCGTCCGCTTCTCTCGCCTATCTTGCTTCCCAGGACCTCTGTTATTATCTTGTCGACTGTGTCTGCAGTGCTGTCTATGGGTTTGGTGCATGGCACGCAGCCCAGGCTTCGGTAGCGTTTGCCGTTCTTCGCAAAATACAATGGGTTGATTGGAAGGTTTTCTCTCTGCACATATTTCCAGACGTCTATCTCTGTCCAGTGCAGCAAGGGGTGCACTCTTAGGTGCTGCTCTCCTTCTTTTTGGGTCTTGAACTGATCCCACATTTCAGGAGGCTGGTTTTTGTAGTCCCATTGGAAATCCTTGTTCCTAGGAGAAAAGACTCTTTCCTTAGCACGGATGCCGTGCTCATCCCTTCGGATACCCAGCAGCAGGGCTTCGAACTTGTGCTCTGCTATGCACTTTTTCAGGGCTTCTGTCTTCCTCATGGTGCAGCATTCTATCTTTTGGTCCGGCCCGATGCCTTTCTCTTCTGCCTCTTTGGAGTTGTCCGCAACTATCAGCTTTAGGCCCCATTTCTCAACGCACATGTCCCTAAATTCGTACATCTCCTTGAATTTCAGGCCTGTGTCTATGTGAATGACCGGGAAAGGCACTTTTCCGTAGAAGGCTTTCTTGGCGAGCCATAATAGCACAGTGGAGTCTTTTCCCACACTCCAGAGCATAGACATCTTCTGGAATTTTTTGTAAGCTTCCCGTATTATATATACGCTTTGGCTTTCGAGTTTGTCTAGATGATCCATTTTTTCCTCCTGTTTCCTATAATCAGTCCAGGTAGCCGAGATTTCTCAGCCTGTCTTTGACTTTCTCCTCGTCCTCTTCTGAGAATGCAGAGTCTTCGTTTCCTTTCTCTTTCTCTATCTTTTCGACGACTTGTTTCAGAATGTCATTTATGTATTCATCAACGCCTTTGCCGAGCTCTTTGGCCCGTTTCTCAAGTTTTTCCAATATCTCTTTTTTTATCTTTACCATTTTTTCCTCCAGGGTTCTATCTTATAGATATCCTAAGGCTCTTAGTCTTTTTTTGATCTTTTCCTCGTCTTTCTCTGTAAAGGCCTCTTGTCTCTCTGACAGGATAAGCCTCAACACAAAGGTTATGTATTCTGATATTGAGCGGAAATCAGTATCTTTGATTTGATTATGCAGTCTTTCAGCAAGCTTGCTGGGTATAGAAACAATAGTCTTCTCTTTGTCAAGCTCCTTGAACACAGAGATTATGTCTTTCAAGAGCTCCTGATAGCTAAGGTCTCGTCTAGAAGCGAGAACTCTCAGCTCTTTCCGCAATTCTTCAGAAATTTGTATAGTCGTACGATCTTTCATTCATACATAGAATTATGTATTGGTTTATAAAGTTTGTGGATTAATGTTTTAGGGTTTCAGTTCCACTCTTCGTCATACTGCTTGTCAGGGCCCACATCCCTGAAGAACCATTCAACAGTCTGTCTCAATCCCTGATCAAAGGCGATTTCAGGCCTGAAGCCCAGAAGCTTCTTGGCCTTGCTAATATCTGCAAAATTCCTTCTGATCTCACCTTTCCTTTCGGCAGCATGATACGCATCTATGAACTTGTAACCTTTGGTCTGAGAGGCAAAGATAGACTTAAGTTTATTGTATAACTCGTTCATTGAGGTCTCTCTTCCTGTCCCAAGCTGGATAAGCTCATGAGTCGTGAGTCCAGATTTAGTCAGACCCAGATAGATGCCCTTGCACACATCATATACATGGATGAAGTCCCTGGTCTGGTCTCCGTCACCATAGAGGGTTATGTTCTCTGTGTTCATGATGCGTTTGATGAATAATGTAATGACATTCTTTGAATGGTCTGATTTTGGACCATAGACATTAGTGAATCTCAAGACGACGCAGTTCAGGCCGTGGCATCCTGAATAAGCGCTGCAGTAGCCTTCAGCAGCCAGCTTGCTTGCTCCATAAGGAGACATCGGCTCAGGCACCTTAGTCTCATCCATAGGCATCTTTTGGTCTCCTAAAGGAGCAGCAGAAGATGCTAGGACAAATTTCTTTATCTTATTGGTCACGCTCGCGCTCAACACGTTTATAGTGCCCATGATGTTGATCTCTGCATCATTTAAGGGGTTCTTTATAGAGTCTATGACTTCAATCTGAGCTGCCAGATGCACGACATAATCACATCCAACCATGGCAGTATCGATGTCTATCTTCTTTCTGACATCCCCTTTGACAAGCTTGCACCTTTGGGCATAGCCTGGCAGTTTATCTATATATCCAAGGTTTCCAGTGCTAAAATTATCCAGAACGACAATCTGCCAGCTAGTGTTCTTCAATAGATATTCCACTAGGTTGGAACCTATAAATCCACAACCTCCTGTTATCAAAACCTTTGGCATTTTTATCAGACACTATTTTCAATGAGTTTTTTCAGTTCTGCCTCAGATTTGGCAGCCACCTCTCTCGCTATTATCTCCCCATTTTTAAATATTATGAAAGTCGGGAGGCCTTTTATACCATATTTCAAGGCAACTGCCCTATTTCGGTCCACATTAAGCTTACAGACCTTGCATCTGCCTTCAAATTCCTTCTCCAGGTTATCCATGATCGGCTCCATGACCTTGCACGGAGGGCACCAGGACGCCCAGAAATCCACGAATACAGGAAGCTCTGACTTCAGGACTTCCTGCTCGAAATTAGTATCTGTGACTTCCATTTTTATCACTCACTCCTCATCTTTGGCTTTCTTTTCTTTGTTCTCGTTCTTAGTTATCAAATGGCCTTCATATTCTCCTTCTTCCTTTTTCTTGGTTCCAGGATCATACAATTCCAGCTGCTCGCTCTCTTTCTTCTCTCCGCTCCACCTTGTCTTCGGCATCATGACATGCTCCTTCTCTTTTATCCGTGCAGCGATCTCTGGCTTGCTCAAGAGTTCAAATATCCTTGTGATTTCTTTCTCCGGAGTCACCTTTGGGCTGAAACCTTTCTCAGGCAGCTTTCTTGAGACGACCTCGAACGGATGCTTATCTGCCTCTACTCTTGGATTCTCTATCCTCTGGATCTTGACGTCGTAGCCGAACTTTTTGCCGACTTTGGCCACGGTTTCTGCAATCTCTTTTATCTTGATAAGGCCAGAAACCTGATTTACGACGTCGTATTGGCCAGCTTCTGGAGGGTTGCAGATAAGCCGCAGCATGCATTCCATAGCATCATCAAGCGCTATACAGCCACGGATCTGTTCTCCGCCGCCATAGATTGTCAAAGGCATTCCTACAATGGCCTGGGTCACGAATCGGTTTATGACCGTGCCATACCATTCGTCAAAGTCAAACCGCGTCCTCAGCCGAGGGTCTGCTGCGACTTCTTTTGTGTAGACTCCATATACTAGGCCTTGCATAATATCATACGAGCGCAGCCACCAGTACTTGCATGCCTCATACACGTTATAAGTATCCTGCGCCTTGCTGACATGATAGAAACTTACAGGATCTCTTGGTGTTATCTCGCCTCCCAAGCTCCATTCTCGGTCTCCCCATTTCAGGACAGCGTCTGCAGGGAACATCCCTTCAAATAGCGGTCTGCCAGTAAGCGGGGCGCCGTATTCTCCCAGAGTTCCCAGCTTGATCAGGGATGCCTCAGGACATACTTCTTTCATGAGCCACAACAGGCCGAGCGTTCCGAGGACATTGTTTTCCTGTACCCTAATTGAGTGTTCTGCGTCCACCATGCTGTAAGGTGCGCTCGGATACTCTCCATAATGCACGATGGCTTCTGGCTTGACTTCCTGCATGAACAGTTTAAGCTTGGTCCGGTCCATTATGTCAATCTTCCTGAAGTTCAATTCTACTCCAAGGACTTCTTTTGCAGCATGGATCCTTGTGTCTATATCTTCGATAGGGACTACCGAGTGAGACCCTTTCTCTGCGACACAGTCTCTTCTGAGATAATTATCAACTCCGCTCACCTTGAAGCCTAACTTCGCGAGTTTCAAAGCAAGAGTCCAGCCGAGGTAGCCGTCCATCCCTAGAATCATGACTCTCATGTTCTTCAGCATGTAAAGGTCGTGCTCCTTGTTCATTTCCCATTCCGGGCATTGCTCAAAAGGGATAGTCGGCTCGAATAGGCCAAGATCTGGCCTTCTTTGGCATTCTATCAAGACGCGGCCAGCTTCTTCTATCTTTTTCTGGATCTTCTCTTTGGATTGTCCGCAAGCTCTGAAGTCCACGTGTCCTTTCAGGTTTGCTGCAGGACAGTTCCAGCATGTTGAATCGCAATTAGGTACACAATTTTTTTCTTTTGCTTCTTTTTTTGTTTCTTCTTTGGTTTCCTTTTTTTCTTCAGCCATATCATTCCCCTTGTATCTTTTTCATGATTCCGACGATATCACTGACAGTGACATCATTAGGTACAACATCTCGCTTTTCTGTCTTGACAAGCAGGAAAGCATCGTCTTGTGTGTGCTTCCCTTCAAAGATATCCTCTTCAAAGAGTTCTTCCTTTGCGATGTTGCCCCGTAAGTTGAAGCCAGGATTGGCCAGCAAGACCAGGTCCGGTGCTTTATCCCTATAAGGACCAGTATAGATATCCTCATTCCTAAAGACTTTCTTTATGACTTTCTCTCCTTCGAACTCCAATCCTTCGAATAGCTTGGTGAGCTGCTCCACTAGTTTCTCTTCGTCTCCTGGCTCTACGCTTCCGTTAGGATATTTCTTTATCTTGTGAAGGTAGATCCTGCCAGGGTCCAGGCAGAAAGCGTCGCTCTCAGAACTTATACTATTATAATTAACTCGTTTGCCTTCTTCATTCTCTTTCAATTCCAGGAAACCATTCTTCCGCAGAACTGCATTGACATAGACATTCTGTTTTATGCTTTCGATGCCGTGGTCAGACAGCATGATGAGTGCATCATCCTCTCTTAACTTCTCAGTCATCTCTCCGATGAATTTGTCCAGCATCGCAAAGTGCTCTATGAATTGTTTGTGATACTTATGGCTCTCGTCGTCAAATGCTTTCCAGAGAAAATGTCCAAGCCTGTCTGTGCCTGTGAAGACAAACATGAAGTTATCCCAGTCTTTCTTTTCTTCCCAGAGTTTCCTGAAAAGCTTCATGCGGTTCTCAACAGTCTCATTCAAGTCCTTGAAAAATGCGTCTTTAGAAGTGTGGCCTTTCTCTGAGTCTACATCGATCTTGTAGCCCATCTTTTCCAGGTCTTCAGCATACTCTGGCGGATAAACTGCCCTCTCCAGATCAAGTGCGACAAATCCTGATACAAGAAAGCCGTTGAGCTCTGCAGCCGGATACGTCGATGGTACATTGATTATGATGGATCGCTTGTCCATGTCCTGATGCCAGAAAGGCTTTTCTTTGAGATTCTTGAAATTAGGAAAAGAAAGCGTATAAGTGCCTGGAATGATCTCTGTGAACCCATAGATTCCATGTTCAGCAGGGTTCTTTCCTGTTATGATAGAGCTCCAGGCCACAGAACTGATCTCTGGGATGCTGGACTGCATCTTTGTAAACGTAGAGTTAGAAGATTCTCTCAGCTTCTTGAAATTGGGCATCGTGCCGTCGTCAGAAAGCTTCTTCATTAGCCGATACGGCATGCCATCAAGGCCTATTATCATGATTCGCTTGCTCATGAGCACAAAAAACAGTTCTTTCTTTATAAATTTTATGGATTTTAACCACTAAAGGTGGTTACTTTTGTTATTATTCTGTTTATTTCTCCCAATAACTCCTGAAATGCTCTGCCATGCCTTTCACAAAGCTCTGGTTGTCAGAATATATTGCGCTTCTCACAGAAAGAGGGATGTCATATTCTTTGACGACGAGGATGCAGCCGCAGGTCTTCTTATCGAGAGGATCGCTTAGCGTATATCTTAGGTTGAGCACAGAATCAGTGAACTTGACCTTGGTCCTTCTCTTCCTGAGCTCACTCAAAGTCGATTCATATTTTTTCAGGCCTTCTTTTTTCAGGGTCTTCCTTGTTCCAAGCACAACCTGCACCTCAACTCCTTTTTTAATCGCTGTATCAATATCTTTCTTCACAGCGTCGAAATGCTCAAAGGCCTGGCTCATGAAAAGAAGAACTTTTTTCGCTTTGTTGATTATGTTTTTGGTCTCAAAAAGAGAGGGCTCACCTAGTTTTATTATCTCAACAAGCTCTTGATGGGCACTGGTCGTCTGGCTTTTATGGTAAAGGCCGGCGAGCTCTTTCCCTATATGTTTCTTGGTGGCATTGATATTCTTCTCTTTATCCAGGAAATGGCCTTTCTCTAGTTTCTTCAATCTGGAAAAAAGTTCTTCAGGATCAAGAGGGCTATAGGTGGATGGTTTTGTAGAGTGCATCTTGATGAGCCGTTTGTTGCAAAGCTCATCTAAGACATTATAGATCTTTGCCTTTGGGACTCCGGAGGCATTGCTCACTTCTGTGGCTTTGGCCTGGCCGGTCACATAAAGGCTCAAAAGTACTTTTGCTTCATACTCTGTCAGACCTATTTCAAGAAATCTTTGCAACGCTTCTTGCCTTTTCATGTAATTGTGTAATCTATAGTTGTTTAAAAAGTTTCTCTTCGCTAGGCAACATAAGCCTATTTTGCTTTTTAAGCTTTATGGACAAGTATATCAATAACTTTAACATAATATGCCAGAAATCTCCACACTTTAATGCCGGAAGATGTCACTTTTTTTTAGCACAACAAAAAGATGGCTCTTGACGATAGGATCTAAGAACTCTTGATGCACAATCTTAAGGCCCACTAATCTTGCGATTCTTCTGATAGTGTGAACGTCGTGGAATATGATGTGAGGAGAGTCTGATTCCTTATCTTCCTTTTTTTTTCTGAAGACATCTTGAAGATAATCGTATTTGCTGTACCTATAGGGGAAAGAAAGCACTAAAAGCCCCCCCGACCTTAAAGAGTTGCTCAGGAATTCAAAAAGATTTTGTTGATTAGGGATATGCTCAATGACATCTTTTGCGGTTATAACGTCAAATTTCTTGAATGGCTTGTTTTTTTTGTTTAAATCTATGAATTTGGTTTTAAAACCCCGTTTCCTCAGCTCTTCCAAGCCTTTTTTATCAAAGTCTGCTCCAACACACTCCTTAGCATATTTGCATATATGCATGTGGAAGAATTTTTCATCATCAAATTTGAATCTTCCTACACATCCGAGGTCAAGCACTTCCTTGTTTTTTATATATTTGATTATCTTCTCGAATATCTTCTTTCTCCAACCCCTCATTTTGCCACCTCTTTGAATAGGTTGATGTAAATCTTCTTTAAACTTTCCCATTTGTACTCTTTAGGGACTTTGCTCTTGCTGCTCGCCTTCCATTTCCTTTCCAAGACAAACCCTATGAGTTCTTGGTCTGTCTTGAATACGGCATCCGCGACCTTGCTTATGTCTTCCCTGTGAATGTATAATCTGGATTTGTTTAAAAAGGTTTCTTTAATCTTGTTTTATAAGCTTTATGGACAAGTATATCGATAACTTTAAGAATAAAGCTTCTTACTCTTTTTTTATGCCAGAGGAACAGGACGCGGTTTTGAAGACGGTTGTAAAAGGAGCAGGGATTATATTCTTGGGAGTATTACTAGCTTATGTAGCCAACTTTTTTTATAAGCTAGTCCTTTCCCGATATCTTGGTCCTTCACAGTACGGAGTCATATCCCTGGCCGAGATGTTCATGTATGTTGGAATGATGATTGCCGTCTTCGGCATGCATGAAGGGCTTGTCCATTTTGTGGCATTTTTCAGAGGAAAAAAGCAGCTTGCTGAGGTCAAAGGCACTTTATTCGCGGCTTTGAAGATTACCATACCTATAGGTGTGGCCATATGCGTCCTGATAATACTATCCTCAAATTATATAGCTAATACTCTTTTCCACACTCCAGAGCTTCAGCCGATTCTGATAATTTTTGCCATAATAATCCCTATCCATGTCATCTTAAGGGTCCTGGGAAGTTTTTTCCTGGCTTTGAAAAAACCAGGATACACAGAATTGGCAAAGACTGTCTTTAAGAATATCTCCAACCTAGTCCTGGTTATAGGAGTTGTCCTTGCAGGAGGTACCTTGCTTCATATCTCAATTGTATATCTTGTCTCTGTGATTATCGCATCTTTAACAGCTCTTTGGATATACAAATATAAGGTTTCACCCAAAATGTTCAAGAAAAAGACAAATCCTACATATAATTACAAAGAATTTCTGTCTTTTTCACTCCCGCTTTTTTTTACAGGGATATTTTTCCAGATTATGGGCTGGGCAGATACCTTCTTTCTGGGAGTCTTTAAGACATCTACAGATGTAGGTATCTATAATGTCGCTTTCTCGCTGGCTGCAGGAATGGGCATGTTCTTGGCTTCTTTCGGGGGCATCTTTTATCCTCTCTGTTCTGAGATGCTGGCAAAGAAGAAGGGTTTCCTGATTGGGGCATCTTTTGAGATTGTGATAAGATGGATCTTCATGATAACCCTGCCGTTGTTCTTATTGATACTTTTCTTCCCGAGAGACATACTGAAAGTCCTTTTCGGAGGAGAATATATATCCGGATGGCTTGCCCTGGTAATACTCTCTTCAGCGTATTTCTTCAATGTCATAACAGGGCCGGGCATACACACATTGAAGTCTTACAAGAAGACTAAGTTCATCTTTAACCTGAACCTGATCATTGTCATAATGAACATAGTATTGAACATCCTGTTTATACCTTTATATGGCATCACTGGTGCTGCGATCGCAACGGCAGTAAGCATCATCATAAGGGAATTGGTCATCTTCCTCAGGGTCAAGGTCATGATAAAGTTTTCTTATAATATCAATTATTATCTCAAATATATTTTGAGCGCAGGCCTGTCGCTTGCCGTTGTATACTTCGTGTTAGTGGCTTTTTTCCAGCCGTATTCCCTTATTGAAGTGATAATAGCATTCTGCCTGTTTCTGATAGGTTATGTGTTCCTACTCCTGCTTTTCAGGTCCTTCGGCAGGGAGGATTTCATGATACTCCTTACGGTCGAGAAGAAGTCAGGGTTGAACCTGAGATTTGTCAAGAAAATATTAAAAAGATTCATGAAGTATTAGCAAAAAGTTTTTATATATCCCTGGATTGATTTTACAATGGAATACACTATAAACCCGAATCCTTCGGAAAAAGAATGGAAAGCTGCTCTAAAAGACCTGAAACAAGAAGAAAACTTCTTTATAGTGCAAGAGGATAAGGACACTTCTGAAATGCTTAATAGAACTCCTGTCAGGATTCTTATCTACAAGAAGAATAAGCTGGCCTGCCTTTATCAAGGCGTTGTGATAATCAAAAAAGCAGGTTTCATAAAGCTGTTGAATGTGCGCTGCGGAAGACGCGAAGACAGAGGAATATTCATAAACGATCCAAAAAATAAGAAAGAGCTTTTGAAGATCTTGGTAAAGGAGATACGTAGTGTTTTGAAGAAGAAATTCGGGTTTTTCAGTATGCTTTACCTGTCTTTCTATTTTGACAAAGAAGAGCCATTATTCTCGGGTTGGAAGCATAAATATAACCACACCCCTATCTTGGACTTGTCTCCATCCAAGGAAGAGATAGAAGCCGGTCTTAACAGGAAAAACAGGAATGAAATACGGCAGGCCAGGAAAAGAGGAGTGAAAGTTAAGTTGATGAACAACGATGCAGGCCTTAAGGTCTTCTATGACCTGAACAAGTATTACTGGGAAAAGCTGAAAAAGACCTTTTGGCTGGAGAACAAGGACCTATTTCTCAAGTTCCATGAAAGGTTCATGAAAAAAGGATGTTTCTATATCTTTATTGCAGAAGTAGAGAACAAGCCAGCAGCCTTTGCCACTATCTGGGCGATAGGGCATGACAAGGTTGTCTACGGGAACGGAGGCTACAACGCCAAGTATCAATGGTATAGGCCGTCCAATCTTGTCCTTTGGGAAGCCATGTTGTGGGCCAAAGACAAGGGGTACAGATATTTTGATATGGGCGGTGGTGTTGAAGACCAGAAAAACTTGAAGAAATACAATATAACCAAGTTCAAGCTTGGTTTTGGCTCCCAGCTTAACAGGTTCATAAAGTATTACAAGATAATGCTTTAGAAAACATTATTCAGCCCGTATGAATCCGCCTTTCTCTATCCCTTTCAATGACGGCAGATTCTCTTTGTTTGCCCAGATATAAGCCTTCTTGAACCCTCTCTTTTTCAGATAGATGAACATGCTGTGCATCAGAGCTACATATAATCCCTGTCTCCTGAAATCAGGGTCTGTAAGGAAAGATATCAATGCAGCTTCATCTTTATCCAGGTCCATTGCCTTGTTTCTCCTGTAACAGATGCTTCCTCTAGAGACTATCTTGTTGCCTTTCTTAGCGATAAGATGCTCATCTCCTCGGGTCAAAGCCCTATAAAGCGAGATCTTCAGGCCGCTGCTGAAAAGTATGTCCTTAAGCATTGCTTTTCTGATGATGACCTCTACTTTTGGCTCTTTTTTATCTATTTTCTTAGTCAGATCAAAATAGAAATACGCTGAAGCATCGTCTTTGAATTTTTTTCCCATCGTGGATTCCTTTCACCGGATTAAGTCGCGTGGTGTGATGACATCAATCTTGCCTTTATCCTGTTTTTCTTTAATATAATTTATAAATTTTTTGAATTCTTCTTTTTGCCTGTCAATCCCTTTGGTGTGTGAATAGACAACAGCCAATCCTTGGTTCTTGATTGCTTGGTCGACACAATCCAGGCTTTTTTTGCCAAAACCTGCAGCAAACACCAGAGGTATCAGGAGCATCCCTTTTTCTTTCTTGAGTTTTTGTTTCTTAAACGTCCCTTTATAGTACACTCTAAAGGTCTTGTAGCCTGCTTCTTTTAATGCGTCGAGTATCTGGTTGAAGGACACTTTCTTTTTATTCAGCTTGTATCTTCTTCCCAAGCTTACCGAAAAGCCGATGAATCTCATAGGCATGTTCCTCGGAGGCGCAAAAGAGATGCATTCTTGTTTTGTGACCTTCTCTAGGATCTTTTTGCTCTTCCTGAATTCCTCCAGGAGCTCTTTGCGGCTGAGAAGGCTTATGTCTCTGTGAGTATATCCATGGCTTGCCACTTCATGGCCTTCTTTTGCCATCCTCTTCACTTGCTCAGGCGCATGAAATGGAAGTTTTCCTTTTTCAGCGTTATATCCCACGACTGCAAAACAGCTCTTGATCTTGTTTTTTTCCAGGGTGTCAAGGATGAATTCTGTATTGTTGTAAGACTTTAAGCCGCCCGCCCTCATGCCTGCTGTTGTTGGTATGTTTTTTTCGATCTCTAGTTCATAATCCCAGTATATTATCAATTTTGCTTTTTTCATTTTACAGCCTCGTTAAACAAATGGATATATCTTTTCTTAAGGGTTTCCCATTGATATTCTTTGGGCACCTTGCTCTTGCTGCTGGCTTTCCATCCCTTCTTCAGCACGAGCCTTATCAGCTCTTCGTCTGTCTTGAACACAGCATCTGCAACCTTCTTTATGTCTCTCATGTCTCTTCCGATGCAGGGAGTCCCGCATGCCAATGCTTCCCATATTGTGTTGGGTATGGATGCCTCCACAAAGGAAGTGTGTAATAAGATGTCCGCTGCCTGGTAATACTTATACATCTTTTCATTTTGGACCGTACCTTCATATCTTACATTGCTTCCCAATCGTTGCAGCTTTGAAGCATTCTTATCAAAGTCTTTTCCTATCACGACAAAGATCCACTTCTTGCTTTGCTTCTTCGCATTCACGGCCCGTATGAGGTTTTTGATAGTATCTAGCCCTTTGTAGTCCTTGAGGTTTCCCACCCACAGTATGACACGCAGGTCTTTATTTATGTTGAGCCTTTTCTTTGCCTGGTCTCGGAATCTTGCAGGATAAAAATTTATCTCATCCACGGGTTGAGGCAGCACAACTATCTTTTTTGGGTTACATCCGTTGCGTATTGCTTCTTTTTTTTGGTCTTCTCCCAGGACCATCATCTTGTCGGCGAGGAACATGAACCGCATCAGCCATTTGTTGCTGACATAGGACAGAGGTTTAATCAGACCTTTCCTGAACTTGTATAGGTCAAATGTAGACCCCGAGAATCTTGTGACACTTTTTATTCTAAGTAAACGTGCCATGATTGCTAAAGCGGGGCCTTGTACAAAAGGGTTTGTGTATTGGAACAAAATATCTGGCTTTTCTTTTCTGCTGTATCTGTAAAGGTTTATTAGATCATTGAAGAAAAGTCTGACATAAGAAGTCCCGGTAACCTTAAACTTAACGTAATTCTTGATGTTGTAGAGGTTCAGCAGTTCTGGATTGATCTTTTTGGAGTTTATAATCAAGTCAAGTTCGAAGTCATCCTGTAGCATCTTGGCTATGTTAATCAGGGGTTTTACCCTCTGCTGGTCTCCTCCAGACCTGCCTAAGACGCCTATCCGCTTTTTTTTGGGCTTCATTTTCCTTTGAAGACCTCTTTTATAAGTTCACCATCCATATCAGGAGGCAGTTTTATCTTGGAGACATGGAAATATGTTGGGACAAAATCTGTGAGTTCGGTGATGCTTATTTTCTTGTTTTTTTTGATGTTCTCTCCTTTTACGAGGAATATGCCATTCATTCTGTGTGAGCCGCTTGCTCCGAACTCGCTTATTCTTTCAAAGATTTTGTCTTTTTCAGGGAAAGTCCGTATTTCCTGATCTTCGATGTTGAGTATCAGGTCGGACGCCCGTTCTGCGTTTGGACCTTGGTAAAGCGCTTCTTTTTCGAAAATGTTGATCTTGAGCTTTTTTTCTGTGAAAGGGTTGATGTTATCTTTAAGCTCCTTTTTTATTCTTTTTTTTAGTTTCTCTATGTCTTTTTTGCTTAGGAAGCCGTTTTTGAACCTGCCCTTCTCGTTGAACAGTATTCCTGCAGGTCCTTTGAAGGCTTTGGTTTTCATGAAATCTATGTTTTCATTGGTTATCTTTTCAGCTCGGGGTATAACATTCGGTGAGATGACTTTCCTTGCGATTTTCTCTGCCCACTTTAACTTGTGTTTGCTAGTGATTTTTACTATGTTCTCTTTGTTTATGCCCATCTTTATGAAGGTCTTCTTTAGTGTAAGTGGCGTTTTCTTGGTTTTAAGATAGCCGTTTTCATGGAGCCACCTGTTGATGCCGAAGATTCCGCTGCATTTGCCGCTTCCATGGTCAGACATCATGAAAAGAAGGTCATCCTTTTTGAGGTTCTCGAGCATCTTTCCTATCCATCCATCCAGTTCTCTGAAATAGTTTTCGAACAACGGCTTATAGAACCTATCTTTTTCTTCTGTATACAGGAAATGCGAGGGGTCTATATACTTTGACATGGCATGATGTATCTTGTCTGTCCCTGAGATGACACACATTATGAAGTCATAATCTTGCTCTTGCTTCATGAAATACTCCATTAAGGCGAAACGGTGCCCGAGGACAACCTTTAGGTCTTCAACAAACTCTTCCTCCTTTCCAGGCTTGTATGCTAGAGAGTGCACCCTGTAGCCGGGCACTATCTTCTTTAGCTGTGACTTGAACTTCTTTGGCATGGTGTAATCTGAGTTCTCTGAAGGGGTCAGCATGCCTGCCACAATCACCCCGTTTTCCAGGCTTTCTGGGGGGTAAGTGGTGGGGACGTGTATTATTGCACATTTTTTTCCCATGTGGTCCAGCATCTTCCATAAGCTATCTGCCTTTATGTCTTTGTTGCTGCTGAGCTTGTTCTTGTAATCATAATCCGTATAAAGGAATTCCATCAGGCCGTGCTTTCCAGGGTTCTTGCCTGTGTAGAAACAGGGCCATGCAAGAGCTGTGGTAGGAGGCATGCTGCTTTTCAGGTCTCCCCAACTGCTTTCTTGCTTGAGTCTTTTCAAGTTTGGCATGATGCCTTTCTCGATGAGTGGGTCCAGCACATCCCAGCAGGCCCCGTCAAGTCCTAATACTATAACTCGTTTTGTTTCATTCATTTTAACATGTGCGCGTAGAGCTTCTCGTAGGTTTTTGCAGCGACTTTGATTGAAAAATTCTTTTCCACCCTTTGCCGTGCTTGTTTTACAAGGTCTTTTCTGTCTTTTCTTTTGAAGAGATCTTCTATCCCTCTCGCAAGCTGTTTTGAGTTTCCGGGCTTCACTAGTATACCTGTATCGCCGACGACTTCAGGCAGCCCTCCGGCAGTTGTGGATACTACGGGAACCTCTAGTGCCATAGCTTCTATGGCTGCTACGCCAAGGCCTTCTTTCACCGAAGAAGCGCAATATACATCTGCTGCCTTGAGCAACGAAACAACGTCTTTTCTTTCTCCTAACAGATCTATATGGTTGTTCAGTCTAAGCTTTTTTATTTGCTCTTCCAGCTCTTTTTTCATATAGCCGTCTCCTACGATGAGCAATTTGTAGTTTGGGTCTGTCTTGAGCAGTTCTTTCACTGCTTTAATAAGATGGTCATAGCCCTTTTCTTTGACTAGCCGTCCCACAGAGATTATCGCTTTGTCTTTTTTCCCCAGGCCAAGTTTTTTCCTTACATGATCTCTTTTGATTGTCTTCTGCTTCTTGTCGATTTCTTCTAAGTTTACACCTCCATAGATGACTTCAAGTTTTTTTTCCGGCGCAAACTCTGTCTTTCTTGTAAATTCTTTTATGCTCTTAGAGGTCAAGACGACCTTGTCTGCTGCTTTTATGATAAGGCCATTTGCTAATCTCCAGAAAAGCTTTTTCCGATAATCGTTGATATTCCCTTTTTCTATTAAGAACTTTATTTTTGGATGCTTTATCTTCAACAGAAATCCATACAGCTCGGGTTTTTGCAGGTGAGCATGGATTATATCAATCTTTTTCTTTTTTATGATGATTTCCATAGCCCGAAAGCTTCTGAGAGTGAAAGGTGCTGGATCGTCAAGATCTTTTTTTTCTGTTAGTTTCTTGAATTCTTCTTCGAGGATTCCTTTTTGGAAGCTGAACACAGTGAATTCGTACTTTCTTTTGTCTATATATTTACAGATATTCAAGAATAGGCTCTCTGCGCCCCCGATGTCTGTGGTGTTCAGTATATGTAGAACTTTTATCTTGTCCATTCCTAGAATTTGACTTCTTGGGGCTTTATATGTTTTGTGGATATATGGCACAGACGCTAGTTAATTAATATATCTTACATATTAAGTAATAATCCTACAAAGTAAGTAATCTATTTGCTATATAATAGAAACCTTTATATATATCTTCCTACAAAATAAGTAAACATGGGCAATAGGGGAGTTATTTTACAGAGGCCACGCATAAAGTATAGTCACGCCACTAGTTCTCTAACCACTTCTCTAGAGCAGGAGATACCCCCAACAGACGAGAGGTTCAAGCTTTTCTACAAGGATCTCGTCGAAGTTCTCTCTGAAGAACTCGCAAAACCCGAACTTTTAGTTCCGGTTTCTATCTTCCGAAACGATATTAGCCCCCTAAGATCGCTTGTGAAGTATCTTAGAGAGAACGTGAAGCTAAGCTTAAGCAGAATAGCTAAGCTCCTGGCCAGAGACCCGAGAACCATCTGGACGACCTATGCAGCAGTCAAGCAGATGGCTCCCCTTAAACCCATACCAACGCCGTATTCTATCCCTGTTGCCCGCTTTGAAAAGATAGAATTGAGCGTCTTAGAAACAATTGTGCATCATCTTCGAGAGGAGATGGGCCTGCGCAACGTTGACATCGCCAGAATCCTCGGTAAAGACCAGAAAACAGTCTGGACAGCATATGATCGTGCTGTAAAGAAGCTGCAGAGATCTGTGGAGAAGGAAGATGCAAGATAGACCGCACAATAAAGGACTGAGCATGAAGATATTGACAGTCTTGATGCTAGTCATCTTGCTATCTCTCAGCATGCACATGATTCTTGCCGTGCCTGGAGGGCCGACAGTGGTGTCCAGCGATACAGAGACAGTCACTCCAAAGCCAGCAGCGAACATCACAACTGCAGGAGGAAGCTTCACAACCCTCATACTGAATGCCACGACGCAGACAGACCAATGGAAGGCTTATGTAGGTAATATAACTGGCTCTATAACTTTGGATGATGCTGACAACAATACCATTTATGACTGGGCCCTAGCCACCATCACAGGAGAGGTCTATGCCAGTAGAAACAATAATATCAACTGGACCAACATCCAATGTGCTGATGCTGCTACCATAGCTGCTGAAGACGTTGCCTTGAGCCATGACCCTGGAGAAGAGGTCAGCATAAACAGGACCTTTGTCGGAAGCACACACGAGAGTTTCATAGTGTCTGGGATAAATATAACCCAAAGTGACTGCCAGGCTATAGCTACTTATGTGAATGACTCTGCCCAATCAGCAGGATTGGCCAATCTGTTCCAGGAAGTCTTGCTAGAGGATGGAGATAGCATGATCTACGCCACCATACTTGAGCAGAACCAGCAAGGCTATGATCTCAGGAACTTTGACTTCCAGATGATTGTTGCAGAGGATGAGACCTCTGGCAGCCCAACAACTTACTGGTTCTATGCAGAGCTGGGTTAGGCCAAAATCTTGTTGCTTTTTCGGAATTTTGCCATTTTAGAGCTTCTATTAAATTAATTCAGTTAAGAATTAATTAAAGAATTGTATATCTTTAATACTAATTTATTAAATTAAATAATGATTATAATCTTTAATATATTAAATAAATTAATCAATTAATTAACTAGCACCAATTAATTAATTAGTGTAAACTTTAACAAATAATACACTTAATTATTACTGAAAATTATTAAATAGCACAATTACATTAATTTAAATATAAAACGAAACATTTATATAAGAGTTATCTCATGAGGATATTAGTTTACCATTTTGTATACTGAACAGCGAAAGATTATAGAGAACAAATAGTGATTTTAAATGGAACAAGAGACATTATTTACAGGGTCCAAGTGGAATATACTGCAGGCACTGTCGAGGGGCAAAAGATCTCCATTCGAGCTTGCAGAAGAGTCCAAGACCTCTGTAGCCAACATCAGCCAGCAGCTTAGATTGCTGGAAATTGCTGGGCTGATAAAAAGCGAGCGCATACCAAACAGAGAGAAAGGTCAGCCCCGCGTACTTTATTCATTAGCAAAAGAATGTTCCTTCCTCATAGCAATAGCCTCGGGCTTGGTCGAAAAGCAATTTTTCGACCTAAGCCTGGCTAATAAGCTTGTTCTAAAGATCTGGTTCTTTCCTGAAGCGAGCCAGCGCTATTATCTAGAGAAAGGTTTCTGGCAGTTTGAAGAACATCTTGATAAGATAGATTCACTTCTAGTCGATCTGCAGCATTATGACAAGATCAACATGATTGTTGCCAGTGACAACGCTGCCCTAAAGAAAGCCCTCACTTCTATAACTGTAAAGAAAGGTACTATGTCCAAGACCATCACATTCACGATCAAATCAAGAGAGGAATTCATCAAGTTCATTGCCAACAAGAGCAAAGAACAATATTACGTACTTCACGATCCTGCACAGCTTGCCATTAAACTAACTTAATGGTGAACTTAGGATAAACGAGAGAGACCATAGGGAAAAATAGGGAGAAAATTAAGGTCCTTTAATAAAAAGGGGAGGTAAATTAAAATGAAGTGGTTAGAGAGAAAGTGGTTAGTAATGGCCGTGATGGCCATGTTGATATATGCAATAGCAACAACGACAGTTTTGGCAGACCCAATTGGGACAAACGTCACAGTATTGTCCACAGGAAGGGGCACAGCCCTAGGCAACGGCAGCATAAATGCCCAGGCAGGAAATGTGTCAGCGTTGAACATCAATGATACGCACATAACCGATAACTGGGCTGGTTTCTACGGAAACGTCACAGGAAACATAATCTTGGAATCTGCTGCAGGAGATACATTCTACGATTGGCAGAACGCAAGCCCTGGTGGAGAGATCTTTGCTGCAAGAGCGGCTTCTATTGACTGGTCAAGCATCGCTTGCGCAGTCCAGGCCAATGTGACAGCAGAAGAGACTGCCTTGTCTATAACAACAGCAGACCGGGACAGCATCAATAACACCTTCCACGAGAACATGAGTTCGGGAACACACAATGCCTTCAGTGTAGGGACAACTGATTTCATTGCAAACGCATGCGTCTGGAGGACCAATGGTTATGTAAGCGGCGCAGCACAGACAACCATCTTCGATATGGTCATGTTGAACTCTGTATCGAACGCAGTCTATACCGCAATACTGAACCAGGATCAGGCAGGATTTGATGGTAGTGACTCTGACTTCCAGCTGCTGGTGCCCGTGACTACAGAAGGAACAGAAGCGTATTACTTCTGGGCGGAGTTGTCCTAGAAGTAGAAAGAATTGGGAATTTTTCTTTTTTTTTCCCTTCCATAAAAAATCATACTCACAACTATCCTAAAAGAAACACGAAAACGGTGATAACATGAAACTCAATAACAAAAAAATAATCGGAATAAGCATAATGGTGGCATTGATCCTTACCCTTGTCTTTGCCCTAGTATACGCAATACCTGGAGGACCCACAATTTCTTATCAGACCAATTCCACCAAGAACACATCAGGGCCCACAAATAGGACCAATGATGATGGTGGATATATCACAACGATGAATCTGGACTTGGCCCAGCAGACAGAGTACTGGAAGGCCTATGTGGGAAACGTCTCAGGTTCCATAACCTTAGATGATTCTTCCAGCTATACTATATATGACTGGACCCTAACAACCATCACAGGCGAGGTATATGCGACAAGGGCATCTTCAACTACCTGGTCAAATGTACAATGCGCCAATGATGCAGCAGTCACTGCAGAGCAGAACTTCCTCAACATGACAGTAGATCAGATATACAACGTGAACAATACGTTCAACTACTCTGACCATAAGAGTTTTATCGTTGCAGGTAAGAACATAACAGCAGACTCATGCTGGAACACTGCACTACACATCAACGACACAGGACAGACGGTCACCGGAGCCGCTGCCTTCCAGCAGATCATCTTGCAGGATGGTACGGACGTCATATATACAACCATAATCGAGAACAATGCATATGGTTACAATAACATGACCTACGATTATCAGCTGATAGTCGGCGAGGCAGAGTCGAATGGTAATGCATTGACCCACTACTTTTACGTGGAGTTAGGATAAAATGACAAAAGAGGTGCGCAAGATGATGAAAAAACAGTGGAACTATGCGGCGCTTCTCACTATAGTTGTCCTTTTAGCCTACAGCGCATGGATGATGCCTTTGACCTTTAGTTATAGCCATGGGCCTAACTATGAAAACGTATCCGTAGACACCCAGGTCAACGTTACGAACGCCAAGCCAGAGATAATGACAGTCCTCATAGAGAACGGCAATGCGAGTGTTATCCTTACGGCCGGTGGAACAGAGACCATAACCTGTTTTGTGATGGTTATGGATTACAACGGAGGAGATGACATTGCTGAAGTGAATGCAACGTTGCATTATTATCTCAACGACACATCAGACCCGTTGAATAACAACACCCTATACCGGAACTATACTTGTTTGGGAGGAGCTGCAGGAGGCCCGAGCGGATATTATAAGAACTTCACCTGCAATTTCGAGGTTTATTACTTCGCTCTGAACGGGACATGGTACTGCAACGCCACAGCCATAGATGATTTCAACTTTACAGACACTGAATGGAACACAACAGTGTTCGATCCGTTGTATGCATTGAATGTCACAAGGCTTATTGATTATGGTGACCTTCCAGTAACTAACACATCCAAAAACAAGACAGCAAATGTAACTAATTTTGGCAATACGCCAATCAATATTACAGTATTCAGCTTTGGAGCTGTTGAGGATGATGGATTAGCCATGAATTGCACGCAGAGGAACATATCTGCTGTGTATCAGAAATGGTCCATCCAACCGGATGAGGACTATGCGGCCAAGACATCTGCTTCAGGAACCCAGGCAGGAGCGCAGCAGTTGGGAATGACCATCGCGAAGGCCACGCAGGCCGGTAGTGCTTTCTACTCTACCAACATAACGTATTGGCAGATACAGGTTCCAGAGGATACCAACCCATTTGGTATATGCAACGGCACATTAGTATTCACAGCAGAGCTACCTTGAGGTGCTTAGAAGCAAGCTTCTGGCATGCTTAGCAATTGAAAATTGCTGGCATCCCGGGAAAGCAAAAGCTTTCCTAAGGATCTCCTCGGATACATCGGAGGTTAAGATGGCAGAAAAAGACTACATGGAAACAGTGGAGAAAGTGACTGAAGAGTTCCTGCTTATGGAATCGGCGGGGCTTTTTTAGTTTTTTTCTTTTCTTATTTTTGTTTTCTTTCCTTTTCTTCAAGAAAAAGGAAAGCTACGAACGAAAAGTAAGTATGTCTTATTTTTATCTGTTTAAAACAAAAAGTTTATATACCACCACGTCCAATTTTTTTAGTAATTCAAGGGAGTGGTGAAGTGATGAAAAAGAGCATCAGGATATTATTGGCTTTATTCATATTTCTAGCTCTAGCTGGCTCTGCTTTTGGTGCTACACAAGTCATATCCAACTCTGCAGACTGGCGTGATGTCTACTCTGCGATGCTATATGGCAGCCTTACAGATGCCACCAGCAATTTCTTGGTCAGCACACGGCACGGAACATTATTGCTGAACTATATTCCTAAAAACCCTGACCTTGTCGAGATAATCTCTTCCAACAGGGATCCCTATGTTGTCGGATACAAGAATATTGTCGTGAGTGCTGGTTTTGATACTGTAGAGGAATATGTATATGCCAATGTGAACCTCGACTTGCTGGATGAAAACTTGCCGGACATCACTAACTTTGTGGTCATAGATGATTCTTATGGATACAATGCAGTATCTGTTGCTCCATATGCTGTTGTCTCTAATTCATGGGTTTTGTTTGCAGACAGGAGGAATATGGGAGCTGTCAACAGGGTCTTATCTGGCAGGACAGTCGATCAGGTGATCATCTACGGCCAGGTGGACAGGGAAGTCAAGGACTCTCTTGCCCAGTACGACCCGATAATAATCAATACAGGAGACAGGTTTGAGAACAATCATGAGATTGTCGACAGGTATCTCGCCATCAACCCGACCAAACAGGCTACTCTGACTAATGGGGAGTTCATAGAGCAGAGCATCATGTCAGGGGTTGAGCCGGTCCTCTTCATCGGTAGAGTCAATGTCCCTGATTCGGTCAGGGAGTATGTAGCTGATTCTAGCCTTGAGGTGGGGATATTGATAGGTAATGAATTGGTAGGCGCTGCAACTTTCATTAGGAGGCAGATTGGAATAAGCGTCTTTGTCAAGTTTGCCCAGAGCGCAAGGTCACCTTCAGGAACTATCTCTCAGGTTGAAGACCTTGATAGGTTCTTTCTTCCAAGATACACATTAGACTTAGATATTGATTCTATTGTTTACAATGAAGCTACCGGAGCTTTGGAAGTGACTTATAAGAGCAATGTCGACGTAGCCATCTATTTCAAGTCGACCGTAACCTTGAATGACGATGAGACCCCTCCGCAGAAAAGAGTGGGTGATCCTGACCCTATTTTCATAGATGGCCAAGCTTTCAAGACAGTCTTCTATGACAAGACTGTGGATGGCAGGGATTTGTTGCTTATTGGAGATAATCTTTCAGGAAGTGTTTCCACCATCTTTGGTGAAGCGCCCAATTCCTTGGAGTTGTTGGTAGAGAAAGACTTCATCATCAATAGGATTGATGTCATGGATGAGTCAGAGCTTGAGATTGCCAAAGTGCAGTATGACCGCGGCGGAAACAGGTTCCTTGTGACACTTGAGAACGTGGGCCCTGTCGATGTCTTTTCTAAGGTAGAGCTGATAGACCTCTGGATAAACGGGGAATTCTTGACAGTCGCTTCTGAAGATATAGTATTCTTGGAAGTCGGAGAGAGCCTTGTCGTGTCTGTCCCTGTCGAGATGGTTGAAGAGGACGAAGAGTTCAACCAGATAATCTCTGTCAAGGCCTATTATGGTGAGAGAGAGCAGTC